>NZ_JBHTYV010000002.1:211408-269516 GCF_042790635.1 Paenibacillus sp. NPDC056722
CGTGGCGCTGGCTTGGGATCTAATTCTGGCACAGTTGCTCCATTATTAATATCTTTGGACTCCAGAATAATTAGAGTGAATCTAACGACTTTACCTGCTTCGTCCACTTCATAGACACCAACGTAGCGGTTAACTCTCGCATCCACTCCTGGAATATCACTACCCGCCGTGTATGGATCAATGATTCCGCTTCCTGTTGGTGCGTCATCGCCTGTATTCGGCGTCTCAATCATAGTGGAGGATACTTTCACCACTAGGTGATTCCCGGTTTCTGGCGTTACATTTGGAATGCCCGTGGTTCCTGTTTCAGTACCAGGACGTGGCGCTGGCTTGGGATCTAATTCTGGCACAGTTGCTCCATTATTAATATCTTTGGACTCCAGAATAATTAGAGTGAATCTAACGACTTTACCCGCTTCATCCACTTCGTAGATACCAACATAGCGGTTAACTTTGTCATCCACACCTGGGATATCGCTTCCCACCGTGTATGGATCGATGATTCCCGTTCCTGTTGGTGCTGCATCGCCGGTATTCGGCGTCTCAATCATAGTGGAGGATACTTTCACCACTAGGTGATTTCCGGTTCCTGGCGTTACATTCGGGATTCCCGTGGTTCCCGGCCGAGTGCCTGGACGTGGAACTGGTACAGGCTCAAAACTTGGCGCAGGCACCTTCACTTCTCTGGTCCATTTTGCATATAACGTAACATCTTCCGTCACAATATCTGTAGCGAAAGTCCACGCATTCTCAAGCGTTGCTTCCTTATACCAGCCCCCAAAGGTGTAATCTGTTCGGGTCGGCACTGTCGGCGCACTGATGGTTGATCCTTCACTCACTTTCTTAAGAGCCGCTACTGCAGAACCACCTTGCGAATCAAAATGTACGTTGTATGTGGGCAGTCTTTTCGAAAACCAATCAACATATAGCGTCATATCAGACAAGACGGAGATTGTTAAACCTGGTACATATCGGTTCCCCTGCCCATCCGCCTGCACATTCCAACCGTCAAATTCTTTTCCTGGTGGAGCAATAATTCCTGTGCCTTCCGGTAATGGCCAAGACTTTTGTCCTTTAAGCACCGTCATAGGAGGCGGAACGGTACCCGTGCCTCCATTCAAATCAAAAGTGATGGTATACGCCTCGAACCACATCGCATATAACGTAATGTTTGATGTCAAATAGGGGATGCGAACTCCCGGCGAATATCGGTCTCCGGTCCCATCTTCCTTGGTACTCCAACCGCCAAAGGTCTTTCCTGTCGGCCCGGTGAATCCCATATTATTGGGAAGAGGTGGTGAAATAGGCCCCTCGCCTATTTTTATGGAGGATGGTACTGTGCCTGTTCCTTCATTTAAATCAAACGTGACGGTATAAGCATTGCTAAACTTGGCATACAGTCTAATGTCTGATGTCACGTTGCTGATGCTTGCATTCGCTTCATAGCTAGTTCCGCTTCCATCTGCTTTGGTATTCCAACCGTCAAAGTTCTTCTTTCCTGCCGGTCCGGTCAATCCCGTGCCATTCGGCAGCGCTGGTGAAGCTTGTCCTGGGGACACCGTCATGGGATCAGGCACTGTGCCTGTTCCTCCATTTGAACTAAAGCTAACGGTGTAGCCGTCTGCCACCTTCCGAATTCGTTGGTTTAAAGTATCTGAAATGTACACGGTCCCGCTCTTGTCCACAGCTATACCTTGCGGCATGAACAATTTAGCAGAAGTCGCCGGTCCTCCGTCGCCCGAATAGCCGCCCGTAGCGCTTCCAGCTATCGTGCTGATCTTTCCGGATGTCATATCGATTTTCCGGACCTGATTTTCATCCAGGATGTACAGATTGTCATTACCATCCCTAGCAATTCCTCGCGGGCCTACTAACTGGGCTAACGTCGCATCTCCTCCATCTCCCGTGCTGGCACTAGTACCATCGCCTGCTACCGTACTGATCTTCCCCGACGTATCTACTTTTCGTATACGAAAAGTACTACGATCTGCGATATACATATTGTCATTGCGGTCAAACGTAATTCCATATGGAAAATATATTTTAGCAGCTGTCGCAGCTCCTCCATCGCCGACGTCGCTGTGACCATCGTAATCTCCCGTACCTGCAACAGTGCTAATTTCGCCTGATTTATCAACTTTCCGAATTCGATGGTTATACGTATCTGCTATGTACAGATTACCGCTACTGTCAAAAGCTAATCCATACGGATCGTTCAATTGGGCAGAGGTCGCGGCCCCTCCGTCTCCGGCATAGCCCATAGAACCATTGCCGGCTACCGTACTAATATTCCCTGACTTATCGACTTTCCGAATTCGCTCGTTACTCGTATCGGCAATATACAGGTTATCGTTGCTATCCACAGCTAAACCTGCTGGATTGAACAACTGGGCGGATCGCGCTGGCCCATTGTCTCCCGAATAGCCCATGTTACCATTACCCGCTACCGTACTGATGATCCCTGATTTATCCACTTTACGGACTCTCTGATTTTGGGAGTCTGCAATATACAGATTCCCGGCGCTGTCAAAAGCTAGTCCTTGTGGGTTATAAAATCTGACGAGAGGTAAATTCGCTTCCACTCCGTCTCCCATATAGCTAGTTTCACCATTACCCGCTACTGTAGTGATGATGCCACTACTTGCAGCATGGGCTTTTTCGCCAGATAGTGCAGGCAGCATTTCCGCAATAAGCAAGAATACCAGCACGCAAGCTATGATTTGTTTTGCCTTTTGTTGCATTTCTTTGCCTCCTTGTAGCATGCTTCGTTTAATGTAACTCACATTCGATCCGAGAGATTGCATATTAATAGTTTCTTCATACCTGGAGCTATTGTTCCAACACTATCGAGATGATCGTCTAAAAAAGAAAAGTTCATCTCTAGATCACCATCATGTCTTATTCCTCCCTATTCTTTATCGCAAATATTCTAACAAGCGAGCCTCACAAATTTCTCACAAAATATCGAGTGCTGTCGAAATAACGCAAAAAGCAGGGCAAATAAACATCGCCAGCTAAACTGACCACGTACAATGAGACAAGATATAATGCGGATTCAAGAAATTGCAACTCTATCGGAATGTGGCGATAACACAAATCAGGAAAGCTCTGTATCATGTACTCATCTTGCTGAGGGGGCATCCCTTTTGGACTCGTATGGGGTGGGCAAATCAAGGATTTTTCATCGTTAATCACCATGGAGGTGATATCCCAATTCTTAACGGTAGGATTACTCAAACAATAACTTTCTCTGCGCTCGCGACATGCAGTACTCCACATATATGAACGACATAGCAAATTGTGAAAATAAAAAAAACGGCATTTCTGCCGTTTGTTAGTTCTTAATGACTTCTTCATTTATATTCTCTTCAATCACAGCATCAACATTCTGTTCAAAGGCAGTAAGAAGTTCACGTACTTCATCCGTTGACTTCGTGCTCATCAATTGATTGCATAGTTCACTTGCCCCTCGGAATCCTTTGACATAGATCTTGAAAAATCGTAAAAGGGCTTTAAACGGACGTAGCGTTAATTCTGGTGCATATCTATCATGAAGATCAAGATGCAATCTTAGAAGATCAAGCAATTCGTCACTGCTATGTTCTCTCGGCTCTTGTTCAAAAGCAAACGGATTATGGAAAATACCTCTCCCAATCATTATCCCATCCACACCATATTGCTCAGCAAGCTTTAAGCCCGTTTCTCGATCAGGAATATCCCCATTGATTGTCAAAAGGGTGTCTGGTGCTATGCGATCACGAAGCTCCTTAATTTCCGGAATCAGTTCCCAATGTGCATCTGCTAAGCTCATTTCCTTTTTTGTACGGAGATGAATAGACAGATTAGCAATATTTTGATTCAGAATATGGGTTAGCCAACCCCGCCATTCCTCTATATCGTAGTAGCCAAGTCTAGTTTTTACACTGACCGGTAATCCTCCCGCTTTAGCTGCTTGAATAATATCTGCCGCAAGATCTGGACGCAGAATAAGGCCGCTTCCCCTACCTTTTCTGGAAACATTGTGCACCGGACAACCCATATTGATATCCACACCTTTGAAACCAAGCTTAGCCATACCAATGCTCATTTCCTTGAAATATTCAGGCTTATCCCCCCAAATATGTGCCACCATTGGTTGTTCATCTTCCGTAAATGCTAACCGTCCCCGTACACCATATCTCAATTTAGGATGACAATAGCTCTCCGTGTTTGTAAATTCCGTAAAAAATACATCAGGCTTACCTGCTTTACTTACTACATGCCGAAAAACAATATCCGTTACATCTTCCATTGGTGCAAGTATAAAAAACGGCCGAGGTAAATCACGCCAAAAATTATTTAACACTACTTACTCAATCCTCTCACTATAGATCCAACGCTACGACAAAACCGTCACAATGAGTGTTAAGTGCCTCAACAATCCAAGCTCAAAACTCAAATTTAGCATTGACGCTTCTACTATATAAATATACCGTGGATACATAGTATAACATCTCATCTCTTTTTTTCGAACCATCCAAACAAGACTTTAGACAGAACAACAATAAAAAACCACTTCGAGTTGAACTGCAGCTCCAATGTTCAATGATTCTAACAATTGGGGTGCAGTCCAATAATGAAGTGGCTTTTGTTTGATGAAGCCTAGGGGATCGAACCCATGACCTCATCGCTGCCAGTGATGCGCTCTACCAAGGATAGCCATTTACACAGCTACGAATATTCATTGAGAATAACTATAAATTTGGCTGCTTCGCGAGGTTCGATCGGTAAGAGTATATGGAGTTAATCATCCAATCCTCTTCCCGCTTCCCCCATGCTTCCTCCGAACGGACATAATAATGATCACGGTCAGCAGAATCGGCGGGATAGCGGCAAGCAGGAAGCGTCTTTCGCCTGATAGAACAGAGATGATGGCAAACAGGATCAGAAACGATACTCCGACTGCAATGCCCTGCACGAGTTGAAGCTTGCCTTTGCCCGTCTCTTCGGGATCGTTTGTCATACGAGCATGTAGGATGATGGAAATCAGCCCCCAGCTGCCCAGATGAACGAATAGCAGAATCCCCAGCGACGGAATTGTGCCGATGGACAATCCTAATACTTCCAGTGACAGCAACACTGAAATCGCCGCAATCGTGAAGTACCATGAGATCGAGCGAGACTTGGCTGCTATATAGGCGAGCACCTCATCCAGAGCGTTATTTTTGACCGCGCCTCGCCTGCCAAAATACCAACCTGCAATCCCGAACAGCAGACCTCCATATATGCCTACGTATAACATCTACTTCTCCTCCTTTTCTTCAAATACGAATACATCCTCAATGTACATGTGGAACGCTTTTGCGATTTTGAAAGCGAGCTCCAGCGACGGATTGTATTTCATCGTTTCGATCGCTATGACCGATTGCCGAGAGACTCCAATGATCTCACCCAGTTGCTCTTGCGTCATGCCATGCTCGTTTCGCAATGCCCGGACATGATTTTTAATACGAACCCCTCCAAATACGGTAATCTTAATGTAAAGCAAGGTTTACGTTAAGTATACTTTACATTATTTAAAATGTAAATATTTCCTTAAATAAAATATTTTGTGGATTAAAATAATCTCAACAGGCAAGTGTATGTCTTTAGATCTGTCACCGATATTAATGGAAAGACCTATGAAAAAAACAGCGGTTTTTGATGCCTAAACTAAAATAAGCATAATAAGAAACAGAAATTACCCAATGTAAATACAACAAAGGCCCCCTTGTGAGGGAGCCATTGTTCCAATACAATATATATTTTCATTGTAGGTGTTGTTCTAATATCTTTTTAATATCTCTAGTTCTACAATTGAATTCTATCTAATTCGACCATAGAAAAATGAATACCCATCCGACACCCCAAGCTTTGTCGTCTCCGTCCCGTCCACCAGTTTGACCGCTTTTAGCAGCGAGACAATTTGTTCATGCATGAGCTTCACGTCAAATTTGTCCATTTCTCTATTCTCACTATCCGTCAGCAGGTAATCCGGCATTGGGATAAATCCAAGCAATGGGATACCCGCTTCAAAAAGAGGCTGACTCTCCCCGAACTCAAACTTGTTATGTCCGCGTAAAATTACAGTACGTGCATCGTCTCTCTGCTCAACAGCCTTCTTCCAGATCGCCGCCATCATTTCATTGCCCGCATAGGTATATTCTGTACTTACACGTCCCGTCGGACCATAATGCCCCGTGTCGTCATCCTTCCATTCCATGCTGCCGAGATGCTCGACCGTAATTCCGGCTACAGCTTTCATATGGCCATTCTCGCCATCCCATAGCTCACGGTGCCCTTCCATCCAGGTGGATGTCGCCTGAGAAGTCCCTTTGAACTCCGGCAACCGGAAATGTCCGGTCACAAAAGCAAAGATCATCGTCCGTTCCAGCTGCTCCTGCTGCAAGTAACGAATCATGGACAGCATGCCTACGGCGCCATTCTCCTCCACAACATTAATCCCATCGGTATGGGTATTGATGATAATCGCTTCGTCTTTCCTTTTCCCCTCGATCTTCACATAAAAGGATTCCGTCGGTGCGTTTTTTTGTTCATCTGCTTCTAAAATAACCGTGCCTTCTTTGTGCTCGTTAGCTGCGCTGATCACCTTTTGCCCCTCTGTCTCATTGATCCAAACCGCAGGGATTCCAGCATAGTCGGTGGTAAACGGTACATACTGCTTCTCAACCTTATCGTCGGATACCCCTTTCCAGACTAAAATAACGGCTTTCACGCCCATTTCCTTCGCTTGCTCCAGTTTGGCCTCTTTTAAGGCTGTCGTGAGTACAAGATCACCTTCACTAGGGGCGATTTTGTTTTGCTTTGGCGATGAATCCCGCATGTTCATGACGATCCCTATCGGAAAATCTTTAAAATTCTCAATTTCCACTACAGCAATTTTTCCGCTTGCCTGTTCATAATCACCACGCTTCGTGTACACCAGTTCCCCAGTTACACCCTTTTCGTCCGTTTCCCCGGAATAAGGAAAAGCTGAAGAGACATGAATGGGCTGCTGATCAATAATCAAAGAGCTGCTCTTTTCTTCCCATCGGTCAAACGTATATTGATCACGGTATACAGTCAGCCCCATATCCGTTACCTGCTGTTCCAACCAAGCAATAAACTTATTATGACCTTCCGAGCCGGTTGTACGGCTTCCAAAGGAATTCATCACTTCAATATCCTCCAGCATTGCTGCTGACGAATCCAGTCTATGTTCATCGATTGTCGCAATGACATCCGCCTCTAATGCCACAGGTTTAGTAATCGGCTTCGCATAGATACCCAGAGCCCACAGCGCACTAACGATAAGAACGACAACACTGAATAACACTTTTCGAACCACCATAAACGCAGTAACTTTTCTTCGTACAGCTTGTCCAAAAAGTCCTCTCCATACGCCCGCCACGATCAGCAGCAGGATAGATACCGCCAGCAGCCAAAGCTCCTTAGTCAGCATGAATAAACCTTCTGTTACGATGGCGCTGATCAACACCACTTGCAGCTTCTCACGTTTCTTTAAAACTAAATATGAGATGCCTAATTCAACCAGTAAAATGATAATCGTCGCTATCGAGATTACTGTTTCTTGACCGATAAATACGGTAGCACAGAATGCCAGGATCAACAGCAGTATAGCTGTCAATCGTCTGTATAAATTTTTTAACATGACACCCTCCCATTTTAAAAAGCGCGAAGGAACGAAGGGGAATGGTTGGAACTGTAGGAGCGAAAGCAACCGCCTGAAAGCTTTCCGCAGAAAAGCCGCGCCGAATGCCTCAGCTGTGCCCAGATTTTAACCGCTAGAAACGGTTGAATCGAAGAAATCTGGGGATCACAGCGACCGTAAGTCCAAATATTCACCGTAATGACGACCGAAATTTAAGTGAGAGTCTTAAGTTCGGATAGAAATGTAATTAACGGCATTTTTGTACCTTAAATCCTCTGCAGCGAGGGGGTAGTAGAGATTAAGTGCAATATTGTACCTTAAATCCTCCAGAAATACCTCTCCAGGGTGTTTTTTCGAAAAATAAGATACAAAAATGCCCTTATTTGCCTCATTTAGCTATATATCTGAAAAATAAGGTACAAAAATGCCGTTAGTTGGGGAAGTACCCCCTCTTTTCCACTGTTAAGACGACTGGTGAAGGGAATCTTACCGCTTCTATATGACATCCCTGGATTTAAACAGCCATGAATTATAGCTATTGCTGTCGACAGACTATGATCCGGTGCGAGCTCTCCTATGGAAATCTCGTTCAGGTGATCGCTTTGCGCCTACTGTTCCAAACTTCTCCTTTCGCTCATCTTCGCTTTTTTATTTCTTATGTTCGTCTTATGTAGCTACAACTTTGACATTACATTTGTAATGCCTTATGGTTTAGCATATTGAAAAGAGTCATGAAAAACAATAAAACGAACGCCAGAACGTACAAATGGAGGGGAATTGTCATCGCAAATCATGAATTATACAGCCCGAACACCTCTAAACATAATTCCAATAAAGAAACCAATCGCTTGACCAGGGAAGCCATCTGCACGGCATTAGTCTTCTTGATCCAGGAGCAGCCCTTTAGCAAAATTAGCATTACTGATATTGTGAAACGTGCCGGGGTTTCCCGAACCGCCTATTACAACAACTATTCCTCCAAACAGGAGATACTGGTGGATCTGGTCGATTCGCTTATTTTCGAGATTAATCAAAGGCTCTTGCCTTACACCAATGAATTAACAGGCAAGGCCAAGGAGCCTGAAAAGTTTATTAGCGTGCTTTTTGAAGTTATTTTTAAGCAGCGTGATATTTACAGAGCCTTGCAAAGCGCCAAGTTTGATTATGTGATCTTAGATTGCTTGAATGAAATGATGCTGTCTAACGCGCATGACCCAACAGACGAAAGCAGGTACCGGGTATACTTTAAAGCCGGAGCATTATATAATGCGATCTCCAAATGGATTCACTCCGACTTCGCAATATCCACGACTGAGATGACCCGAATTAGTCTCCACATTTACCATACTCCGATGTCTCAAGAATAAAATGCACTCCCCTAATTGAATTTATCTTTCAATGATGAAAAGCCAAATAGCCCGCCACAAGTTAATGTGGCGGGCTATTTTTCAGTTATTCTAACGACATCTCGGCCGCTCCTGATATCTGCAGATGGTATCTCCAAATTAGCAGCGATGCAGCAAGACTCTTTACAGACTCTCCAACTCACCCGTTGTCTTGGACAGCAGGCCCTTCAGTTCCTTCATGAACATGTTGATATCCTTGAACTGACGGTACACAGAGGCGAAGCGGACGTATGCAACTTCATCCACTGGATAGAGCTGTTCCATCACGAGCTCGCCGATTTGACGGCTCTCGATCTCTGCCAGGGCGATCCCGCGCAAAGTCTTCTCAACCTCCGACACGATGACCTCAAGGCGCTCCACAGGCACAGGACGCTTCTCACAGGCACGGATCAATCCACGGAGGATTTTATCACGGCTGAATTCCTCGCGGCTGCCATCCTTCTTAATTACAATAAGCGGAGTCTCTTCGATCATCTCAAACGTTGTGAAACGCTTGCTACAGCGCTCACACTCCCGCCTGCGGCGGATGGACTTATTCTCGTTGGCCGGACGTGAATCAAGCACCTTGGTATTTGTATGATCGCAGTAAGGGCATTTCATAAGCTTAATCACTTCCTTTTGCAAAATGGTGTGCGTCCCGTTCCAGTACGCACCTGACTGCGATCGAACACAATCTCTTTTTCCATAATTCACCGTTTGTTTATTGTAATGAATCTGCCAAGTCCGGCACATAATACAGTTACCAACCGATAGGAGGTGAACAGCAATGGGCCAAAACAACAACTCCAACAACCTGGTAGTTCCTAATTCCCGCGCAGCTTTGGAACAATTGAAATACGAAGTTGCTCAAGAATTGGGTATCACGCTTTCTGCAGACGGATACAATGGCAATAAAACTTCTTACGAAAACGGTTCGATCGGTGGTTACATCACTAAACGTCTTGTAACTCTGGCTGAACAACAACTGGCAGGTCAAGTTCACTAATCTGCCTATAGCTTGACTAGAGAAGTATTAAACAGCTCACGGGCTGTTTAATACTTCTTTTCATATGCACAACTAAAATCCCTTATAGATATCCGTGTACTGATTATAATAGTAAATCACCCGCTGGACATAATGACGTGTCTCGCCAAACGGGATATCTTTTACATTATCCTCCGTACCGTCCCAGGTCCCCTGCTTCAGCCAGTTCTGGACATTGCCCGGACCAGCATTATAAGCAGCAATAACTGCCGTACGATTGCCGTCAAACTGACGAGAGAGCGAGGATAGATACCAGGCCCCAAGCTCAATGTTGACGGATGGCTCATGCTTCAGCCGCTCCAGCGATACATCGGGGAGCTTGGCCTTTTCCATAGCCCATTTGGCCGTATCCGGCATCAGCTGCATGAGACCGATCGCCCCTTTTTTCGACTCTTTTCCAGTCTTGAAGTTTGTCTCCACCCGGATAATCGCCGCCACAAGGAATGGATCAATCTCGTAGGTCGTGCTGTGCTTGCGGATCTCTTCTTTATAATGAATCGGATAAAACCACGACATCCAGTTCGTACTGAGGAACAGAATACCTGTGAAGCCGATGAACAGGAGAAGCAGGACTCTTTTTTTGCGCAGCCAGCTCATGACAACCCCAGCCTGTCCCACAAAGCAAGAACCTGGGCCTCAGTATGCTCAAGATCCTTGCTGTTGTCAATGACGTAACTTGCCTTGCCCGTCTTCTCCTGAAGATCCATCTGCGATTGCAGACGGCTCTCCGCCTGCTCCTGAGTCAGACTGTTCCGTTCCATTAAGCGGGTCAGTTGAATTTCACGAGGAACATATACTACAATAATGTCCTGAAAAAGACCTTCCAGCCCTGACTCAAACAGCAGCGGAATATCTACCACAATCATCGTCTCCGGCGCTTCCTGCTCCATGCGGTACATCCGGTCCTTGATCTCCTGGCGAATCGCCGGATGAGTCAGACCATTCAGCTTCTGGCGGGCTTCCGGCTCATGAAAGACAATGTTCCCAAGCTTCGCCCTGTCGAGCGTTCCATCCGGGTTCAGAATATCCTCTCCGAAATGTTCAACGACAGCAGCCAGCACCGGGTGTCCGGGCAGCATCACTTCCCTGGCAATGGCATCGGCATCCACCAGTTTGGCTCCCTTGTTCACGAACAGTGCTGACACTGTGCTTTTTCCGGATGCAATGCCTCCGGTTAAGCCCATGATCATGTACTCACCTCATAACAGCTTCATTATTCCCATAACAATCAACATTAAAGCAGGCAGGATAGCGGCATGCTTCATCCAGGAGCTTCCGGCGAACTTGAATCCTGTCTTCATGCCCATGATTAGAAAGCTTCCGCTAAACAACGCAATCGTGACCGCCGTCCAGCCCGGGTTGAACCCAAGCAGTGCGACACCCAGTCCTGCACCGAACGCATCCAGTGACAATGCAATTCCGAGTACCATCGCCTCCACCGGCGAAATGCTTCCCGAAGCATCCATATCCGCCGAGGAAGGCGTGCGCAGGATCTGTACCACGATACCGAGCCTCCGCAGCTCCAGCGAATATACAGCCGGTTTCGCTGGCTGAGCGCGCTCATCATCATAACCTTCCCACTCAGCAGCTACTTCCCCATATTCGTCTTCGGACGAAAGTTCAGAGATACTGACTGTGGAAATCTGTGCGGTCTCCTGTTCTTGCTGTTCAGCACTTAGATCCTCTTTCTCCTTCTGAATTCGCGATTGAATCAATGACCAACAACCCATCAGGACAAGGATGACTGCGCCTACGCTCGAAGCGATACTGGGTGATACCACCTGAGCCAGCAACACGCCAACCTGCATGGAGATATAGATGACGATGCCAGAACAGAACGAGATGATCAGAATCGAGAGCAGCGGTATTTTCATTTTTCGCAAACCATATGTAATGCCTACACCAAATCCATCCAGACTCAGGGCCAACGCCAATAACAGCAATGATAAAAATGGGCTGAGCACCCGCAATCCCTCCCGTGAAGAACCGTCCTGCCTAATCTAATAAGCAAGACGTTCGCTTGATTAAAGCATTCTTCACACAGTATATGGGCGGGACACATTGAGGGTGTCAACCATCTGCAGCTTGGGATGAAGTTCAAAATACTACATTGAGAACTCAGGCAAGATCCGGCAAGCCGGTGTATAAAATTGATTACCGAGCCAGAACTGTACTGACACGTTGGCAGCTTGGACAATAATGCGTCCCACGGCCGCCGACCACACTCTTCTCAATCAATGTACCACAGACGGCACAAGGCTGGTCCTTGCGGCCATAGATCAGCAATTGCTGCTGATAAGTACCACTCTCCCCTTGGCCGTTCACATATGATTTGACGGAGGAGCCTCCAGCATTGACGGCTTCCGTAAGCGTGGATACAATCGCATGATGAAGCTTGTCGAGCTGTTCCCGGCTCAGCGCTTTAGGGCTGTCCTCCGGGTGAATGCCTGCACGGTGTAGCGATTCGTCTACATAGATATTCCCAATGCCGACCACATATTCCTGATTCAGCAGCAGGGATTTGATTTTGGTGCTTTTTCCAGACAGGATCTCCCTGAACCGTTCCGGGGTAAAAGAAGGCTCGAGCGGCTCATCGCCCAGTTTATTCAGCGGCGGCAGACTCAGGTCCTCCCCCGGCTGGAACAGGTGCATCGTGCCAAATTGGCGCACATCTGTGTAGCGAAGCTCGGTACCATCTGTAAAATGAAAAATAACATGTGTATGCTTGTCCAGCGGCTCATCACTGCCATGCAGTCCGTAACGGCCTTCCATCCGCAGATGGGAGACCAGCACAAGACCGTCCAGCAAGATCCGCAAAAATTTGCCTCTACGCTCTACCTTTTCAATGGTATGACCCGCCAGCATGTGCGCGAAGGCCATTGTATCATCCGGGCGCTGAATAATCCGCGCCAAGCGGACGGTGACGTTCTCTATCTGCTTTCCTTTAACTAATTCGTTAAGTGTTCTCTTCACTGTTTCGACTTCCGGTAATTCCGGCATAGTTCTCACCTCTACTCCATTATACCGGATATCGGAGGCACGCGGGGGTTCTATTTCGCCTCATACCAGTTGCTTCCATAACTTACCTCTGCCTTGAGCGGAACCGAAAGTTTAAGTGCGCCTTCCATGACCTCAGGCAGCAGCACCTTCATCAGCTCCAGTTCCTCCGCTGGCACCTCGAACACAAGTTCATCGTGTACCTGAAGCAACATGCGGCTCTTCAATCCGCGTTCGAACAGTGCCTTGTCCATATGGACCATCGCCAGTTTGATAATATCTGCGGCTGTACCTTGAATCGGTGTATTCATCGCTGTACGCTCCGCAAAGGAACGCAGGTTGAAATTGCTGGCATTAATCTCCGGCAGGTAGCGACGGCGTTCCAGCAGTGTGGTGACGTATCCGTTCTTCTTCGCCTCCACCACAATCTCATCCATATAACGGCGAACGCCCTGGAATACTTCAAAATATTGCTCGATGAACCGGGCGGCTTCCTTCCGCGGAATATTGAGGTTCTGCGATAGGCCGTAATCGCTGATACCGTACACGATACCGAAGTTTACTGCCTTGGCAGAGCGGCGCATGTTGCTATCCACTTGCTCGGCAGTCACGCCAAAGACATCCATCGCGGTCTTCGTATGAATATCCATGTCATGCAGAAAAGCGTCCTTCAACCGCTCATCGTCAGAGATATGCGCCAGAACCCGCAGCTCGATCTGGGAATAGTCCGCGGCCAGAATGGACCAGCCCGGCTCCGAAGGTACAAACACTTTGCGGAGCTTGCGCCCCTCTTCCAAGCGGATCGGGATATTCTGCAGATTCGGGAACTGGCTGCTTAGTCGTCCGGTTGCCGCAATAGTCTGGCGGTAGAACGTATGGACCTTGCCCGTATCTGGTGAAATTTCCTTGAGCAGCCCTTCCACATAAGTGGATTGAAGCTTGGCGATCGTCCGGTATTGCAGGATCAGCCGCACAACATCATGATAAGGAGCCAGCTTCTCCAGCACCTCGGCATCCGTAGAGTATCCGGTCTTCGTTTTCTTGACGACAGGCAGCCCCAGCTTCACAAACAAAATCTCACCAAGCTGCTTCGGAGAGTTCAGGTTGAATTCCGTGCCGCAAATCTCATAGATCTCTGCGACAAGCTTGGCGATCTGAGCTTCGAATTCCTTACCGAGCTCCTTCAGATCCTCCTTGTTCACGGCAATCCCTTGTTTCTCCATGTCGGCCAGGATGCGCGATAGCGGCATCTCCAGATCATCGAACAGACCGTTCATGTCTGTCTTGTCCAGTTCCTTTTCCTGCTTCTGGACAATTCCTAGCACTGCCGCACTCTTCCTAGCCACATGGTGGCCCAGAACCTCAAGCTCTGGCACCTTGTATTTGGCGCCCTTGCCGAATACACTTTCGTCCGTAGCCAGACGTGGCAGGCCGTATTTAGCCGCAAGGTCACTCAGATCCTGGTTGGCTTCCGTCGGATCCAGCAGATAAGCTGCCAGCTGTACATCCTTCGCCGCCCCGGCAAAAGGAATCCCTTGCCAGTGGAGGGCCAGATCAGCCCGGTGTAAATCGTAGCCGCTCTTCGGGGTATGCTCGTCCCCCAGCCAACCCCGCAGCTTGGCAGCAGCTGGACTTTGCAACAGGGAAAACGGCACATAGTAATGCCGATCCAACGAAGACAGCCCAATGCCGATCACCTCAGCACGGTGCGGATTGTCCCCGTTCGACTCCACATGCAGTGCGGAGATACCAGGCAGTGCTGCAATCAGGTCGTCCAGTTCTTCCTCGCCCACAATGGTAATCTCAAGCTCAGCTTCCTGGGCTTCCGTAGCCTCTTCTCCCTCAGAAGCAGGGGCGCTACCACTCAGGGACAGGCGTTCCAGCAGTGATTTGAATTCCAGTTTCGCCAGCGCCGGGCCTGCAGTCTCGCGGTTCAGCCCTGTGAAGACCATATCCTCCCAGCCATGTTCCAGTGGAACTTCGCGGTAGATCGTCGCCAGCTTCTTACTCATGATGGCATCATCTGCATGTGCCTCGAGCTTCTCTTTCATCTTGCCTTTAAGCTCTCCAGTGCCTGCAATAACCCCTTCCACAGAGCCGAATTGATGCAGCAGCTTCAGTGCAGTCTTCTCGCCGACACCTGGTACGCCGGGAATGTTGTCACTGGCGTCGCCCATAAGTCCTTTAAGGTCGATAATCTGTTCCGGGGTCAGGTCATATTTCTCACGAATCTGTTCCGGACCATACAGTTCAATTTCGGTAACGCCTTTGCGGATCAAGGCAACGGTCGTATGCTCCGAAGCCAATTGCAGCATATCCTTGTCCCCTGAGACGATCATCACCTCACGACCTGCCTCGTCCGCCTTGCGGGAGATACTTCCGATGATGTCATCGGCTTCATAGCTCTCGATTTCGAACTGAGGCACGCCGAGGTTGCGTAACAGGTCTTTCAGCAGCGGGAACTGTTCGGACAGCTCCGGCGGTGTTTTTTGCCGCCCACCCTTATATTCTTGGTATCCTTCATGACGGAACGTGATCTTGCCAGCATCGAATGCCACGATCATATGCGTAGGCTTATGTTCCTCTATGAGACGAAGCAGCATCGTTGTGAACCCGTACACGGCATTCGTCTGCTGTCCAGCCGTATTCGTTAGAGGAGGCATTGCAAAAAACGCCCGGTAAATAACGTTGTTGCCATCTATTAGAATCAATTTATCCATTGTTGCACCCACCCTTTTATGTTGCATACTTTCACCATTTTAACATATGGCCGTACGAAGACGAAACGATTTCGCCCATCACCTGGCAGAACTCCTGTTAAATAGAATAAACGCCGGCGGGGGCCGGCGTTCTTAAAGGTTCATCTATTCTGTATTCCCGTATTAACGATTATTGATTCAGATCAGGGCGCTTGCCTGTAACCAGGTATACTACACTTTCACCAATGTTAGTGGCATGATCGGCAATTCGTTCGATATAACGGCCCACTAGCGTCAGCAGCATAACCTGATTCAGTGCATCCGGCTTCTCTGTCAAGAAAGTGTACAGCTCAGTGATCATCGCACTATAGAGGTGGTCTACCTGATCATCGTCCTGAGCCATTTTGTAGGCCAGATCCGTGTTCTCATCCAGATAAGCAACGATCGCTTCCTTGATCATTACGTTGACAATCTCAGCCATACGCGGGATGTCTACCAGCGGTTTGATCAATTGCTGTCCCTGAATGCGCATTGTAACCTTGGCGACATCAATCGCCAGATCGCCCATCCGCTCCAGATCGCTCGATATTTTGAAAGCAACGATAATACGACGCAGGTCCTTGGCAACTGGCTGCTGGGTAATGATCAGTTTCGATCCGATCTCCATGATCCGGTCTTCCATGGCATTAAGGCGCAAATCGGCCTTCACGATTTCCTGAGCCCGCGTAGTATCGAGGTTTTGCAACGCGGAAACCGCACCTTCGAGCGCATTTGTTACATGCTCACTCATCTGCTGTAGCAGACTGCGCAGCTCTTCCAAGTCCTTGTCAAATTCTTTTCTTTGAATCATATCCAGAGCGATCCTCCTCAGGTGGTATGTCAGATGTCACTTCAATCCCGCTTTATTAAAAAGCTTAACCGAAGCGTCCCGAAATATAATCTTCCGTGCGTGAATCCTTAGGGTTCGAGAACAGCAGCTCTGTATCTGCCGCCTCCACAATCACACCGTTCAGGAAGAATACTGTTCGTCCTGAGACGCGTGCCGCCTGATGCATGTTATGTGTAACCATAACAATCGTATACTTGTCCCGCAACTCCTGCACCAGCTCTTCAATCTTAAGCGTGGATACAGGATCAAGCGCTGAGGTTGCTTCATCCATGAGCAGGATGTCAGGCTGCACAGCGAGTGCTCTGGCAATACAGAGCCGTTGCTGCTGTCCCCCGGACAGACTGAGCGCGGATTTCTTCAGGAAGTCTTTAACTTCCTCCCAAAGAGCGGATTGACGCAGACTTTGTTCTACGATGCCGTCCAGTTCACTCTTCGAGCGGATTCCGTGCAGTCGAGGACCGTAGGCTACATTGTCATAAATGGACTTTGGAAAAGGATTAGGCTGTTGGAATACCATGCCGACCTGCTTGCGCAAGCTTTCCACTTCAACATCGTCACTGTAAATATCTTTGCCGCCGATCTTAACTTTACCTTCAATACGTGTTCCGGGAATCATATCATTCATTCGGTTTAGGGTACGCAAAAGCGTAGACTTACCACAGCCGGAAGGCCCGATAAAAGCTGTAACCTGTTTCTCCGGAATCTGCAGTTCCACATTCTTTAGCGCGTGAAAAGACTCATAATAGAGATCCAATTTCTCTATGTCAATGATGGATTTCATTAGTTTTGCGTCTCCTTCTCATCATCTTCGTACCTCATGATACCCGGGCAGTGTAAATAGAGTTGTGGAGAAATGTTAACGCATTGTAAAATAAGACGCAAAAAAGAACCCCCGTCAATTATATGACAGGAGCCCTCTTCTTATTCACAACGAGTTTGTAGCCAACTCCGCGAATTGAATCAATATGAACCGACTCGGGATCTAGCTCCAGCTTTTTACGCAAGGAGCTGACATGCACGTCAACCGTCCGCTGTCCACCAATGTAGTCGAAGCCCCACACTGCATTCATCAGATCGTCACGTGTAAGTACAACCCCTGGCTTGCGGGCCAAGTACAGTAGCACTTCAAATTCCTTCGGACGCAGGTTGATGCTGTGTCCGCCAAGCGAAACCTCGTACCGCTCGGGATAAATCTCAAGTTGTCCCAAAATAATGGTAGATGCAGACGCCGTCGTTTCCGCCGGTGCCTCTTCTGCCAGTCCAGAAATCCGGCGTAGCACTGCGCTGACCCGGGCCAGTAGCTCTGAGACGCCAAATGGTTTTGTTATATAATCATCAGCTCCCGATTTCAATCCACGGACAACATCTTCTTCTGCATTTTTGGCGGTCAGCACAATAACCGGTGTGCGGATGCCTTGACCACGCAATTTATCAAGAATGTCAATACCGTTCATTCCAGGCAGCATTAAATCCAGTACGATGAGGTCAAAGGGCTCCCGGGTCGCACGATCATATCCTGCGGTTCCATGATCCTCTACCGTGACCTCATAACCTTCCTGTGTCAGGTTGTAGGATAACAGGCGCGCCAGCGTCGGTTCGTCTTCAATGACAAGCAATCGTTGTGCCATAAGTTCCCCCGTATTCATATGTTTTAAATTTTACAAAACAGCAACAATGCCATCATATCACCGAAATGTTAACTTGGTGTAAAAAAGATAGAAACACTCAGCGATTAATTATACCCACACTTATTCTTCATCTTCCTGAAGCAGCGGAAGTTCAACAGTAAATGTGCTTCCAATGCCAAGATCACTTTCAACACTGATATTGCCGCGGTGTAAATCCACGAGATGCTTCACAATGGACAATCCAAGACCTGTACCACCGGAACTTCTGGATCTGGCTTTATCCACCCGGTAGAAGCGTTCGAAGATACGCGGCAGATCCTTACGTGGAATGCCCATCCCGGTATCACTGACCGCGAAGATCACTTTCTCAGTGCCGTCTCCTTCCATCCGGTTGGCCACGGTTACCTTCACATTACCCCCGTCCTGGGTATAGTTGATGGAATTGGACAACAGGTTCATGAAGATCTGGCGAAGCTTGTCCTCATCGCCCTCCATGAATAGCTCCGGCGGGACTGTGGCGCTGAGGCTAATATTCTTCTTCTCAGCCACTTTGCTCATCGTCTCCAGTACGGAGTCGAAGAAATCAATAACATGAACTGGCGAGCACTCCAATTGAACGCGTTTGGACTCGATTTTGGATAATTCCAGAATGTCACCGATCAGGCGGTTCAACCGTTCATTCTCATCATAGATGATTTGGAGGAACGAACGTGCGGTCTTCTCGTCTGTAACGCCCCCGCCGAGCAAGGTCTCCGCAAAGCCCTTAACTGCGGCTACCGGAGTCTTCAGCTCATGAGAGACGTTCGCCACGAACTCGCTGCGCATTTTCTCCAGGCGCCGGATATCCGTAACTTCTTGCAACAGGAACAACATCCCTCTGTAAGAGCCATCCTGCATCATTGGTACACCGTCCAGGCGTACAATACGCTCTGTCGGATTATAAATACTGCGTTCCTCATGGATCGGCTCTCTTCGAGAGACCCCCTCATCCACTAGCCGGGTCAACTCGTAATGACGCTTTAGCTCCTGATACGACTGTCCGGCCATCTCGTTGTTGCTGACATCCAGCATATGCTCGGCAGCCCGGTTCAACAGCGCAATCTCACCCTCTTCATTAATCATCAGGATGCCCCCGGTCATATTATCGAGCACGCTTTGCAGCAGATCCTCGTTGTCGCGGATCGTCTTGAGTTGATTCTGCAGACTGTCCGCCATGGCATTAATCGCTTTGGCCAACTGCCCAATCTCATCCTTGCGCTTCATCGGCACCCGGGCGTCATAGTCCAGATCCGTGATACGCCTTGCCACCCTCGTGATCTGTTCAATCGGCGAAGTCATGCCGGACGCCACCCTGTAACTGACAAAGGTAGCGGCCATAAACAGGAGAACCAGACCTGCGGCCATAATCATCCAGGCCCGGTTCAGCCCTTCGGTCACAGCATCCAGGGACATCGAGAGACGAATATAACCGTGAAAACCTTGATCGGAATCAACAGCTCCGGCAACATACATCATTGTTTTGTTCAAAGTATCACTATAGCGAATGGCACGGCCTATGCCTTCCTTGGCAGCCAGCACCTCTTCCTCCCGTTTAGAGTGGTTGTCCATCAGCAGCGGATCCTTCTCCGAATCCCCGATCACCTTGCCGTCCTTGGTAATGAAAGTGATTCTGGACTTCGTCAACCCTGCGATATGTCTGGCTTGCTCCGTGTAGTAAGTCATAGCATCCGGGCTGTTCATTTCCCTGAACTGAAACGTACCCGACAGTAATTTTATTTCCCGGGACATGTTTTCTTCGAGCGCTGAAATATGTGATTCCTTGAAGAGATGCGCCATTGTAAATCCGGCACCGATCATCGAAATCCCGATAAGTGTCATCAGTATGATTGTAAGCCGAATACGAAACGGTTTCATGAATAAGTTTCCTCTTTCTTTACAAATGTTCTCTAAAAATAATCCTAACCTCATTTTTGTTAAAATGCCAGTTCGATTCTGTTCATTATACAGGCCAAGTTTTAACGCAATGTAAAATGCCAAAATAAAGAAGGGCCTCCGCCGCAGAAAATCTGCAGCGGCGCCCTTCCTGGTTACATCCTGCTAAGAGGCACTCAATCTTGCGTACGAGTCGCAATAAACCACTGGTTGCCATGGGGATCTCTAATGCCGGCACCGCGTTCACCATATGGCTTATCCACCGGCTCATCGATAATGATCCCACCGGACTCCAGGCATTTTAGATAGGTTTTGTCCACGTCACTAACATATAGATGAATGGTTTGCTGCACCGGCGGATATTTCTTATTGGCTTCGGACAACTCGATCATTGAGTCACCGATTCGGAGTTCGGCATGCTTGATCCGCCCGTCGTCGCTGCGCAGCATATCAATGATCCGGGCCTCAAAACAATGCACTACAAAATCTACCAAGCGGTCAGCATTAGATACAATAAAATAAGGAGTAATCGTCTGAAGCCCGTTTCTTACATAGTGTGGTGACATCTGTTGCTTCCTCCTTTACAACTGAATAAGAAAGCCCGCTGAGTCCGTCGCTATGCGTGGGGCATCCACATATAACAAGGCTATCAAACGGGCTGGATAGTGACTTACTGGAATACCGGCTCCCGGAATTGAGCTAATTTGGCAGCTGAATCCTTCTCCACGTCAGCATGCAGACTGTTCCCGTGAGCGTCCATCGTGACGATGGCTGCGAAGCCATCCACCTGCAGATGCCACATGGCTTCCGGAATCCCAAACTCCATGAAATCTACAGCGTTAACTTTCTTGATGCATTCCGCATAATATTGCGCAGCTCCGCCAATGGCATTGAGGTACACGCCGCCGTATTCCTGCAAAGCCTTCAATGTTTTGGATCCCATGCCACCCTTGCCAATCACGGCACGGATACCAAATTTCTTCAGAATATCACCTTGGTATGGCTCCTCGCGGATGCTGGTGGTCGGCCCCGCCGCTTTTACATGCCAGCCTTCCTCATCCTTGAGCATAACCGGACCGCAGTGATAAATCACTGCGCCATTGAGATCTACCGGCGCCTCGTGATCCATCAGGTATTTATGCAGTGCATCACGTCCAGTGTGCATCTCGCCGGACAAAATGACTACATCTCCGACCCGCAGGCTGCGAACGTCCTCTTCGCTGATTGGTGTCGTCAGACGCACTTCTCGTGAAACGCCTGTAGCTGTCCCGGAACCTGCATTTTCCAAACCGCCACCTGCTCCGTGACTTGAAGTGATCGATGGCACAGAGACGCTACCTGCTTCGGAAGACTCCGACAAAGCCGCTACAGGAACTGCAGCCTCGGTGCCATCTTCCACGGAGATTCCAGTTCCACTTTCGTAAAGCCATTCTGTGATTCCGCCCGTAGTCGGATCGACCAGCACCCCTTGACGGCGGAAAGCCCAGCAGTTATAGGCAACAGAGACAAAGAAGCTCGCCGGAAGACGGTTCATCACACCAACCTTGCAGCCCAGCAGCGTCACTTCGCCGCCAAAGCCCATCGTCCCAATCCCCAACTTGTTGGCATTCTCTAAAATATAGTCTTCCAGCTTCTGCAAATCTTCCGACGGATTGACATCATCGACCTTACGGAACAGCTGTTTCTTCGCCAATTCGTAACCCGTTGTGCGGTCACCGCCAATGCCAACACCGATGAATCCGGCACTGCATCCCTGACCTTGTGCTTGATACACCGCATGCAGGATACATTTGCGGATACCATCCAGATCACGTCCTGCTTTGCCCAGTCCTTCTAGTTCGGCAGGAAGGCTGTACTGAATATTTTTGTTTTCGCAGCCGCCACCTTTAAGAATGAGCCTGACATCTATGCCTTCTTCTTCCCATTGTTCAAAATGAATTACTGGTGTTCCGGCCCCAAGATTATCTCCGCTGTTCTCCCCTGTGAGCGAGTCTACAGAGTTCGGGCGCAGCTTGCCATTCTTGGTCGCTCTCTGCACAGCGCTGAAGATATCCTTCTTCATCTCGATCTGGTTGATACCCACTGGTGTGTGGATGATAAAGGTAGGCATGCCTGTGTCCTGACAGATCGGCGAAGCCTGCTGCTCTGCCATCCCGATATTTTGCGCAATCGTGGCGAGTGCCAGCCCCGACCGGGTCGCCCGGTCTTCAAGTGCACGTCCCTTGGCAACCGCCCGCCGGACATCACCCGGCAGATTCGTGGAGGTCTCTACAATCAGGTTATAAATGCTGTCTTCAAATTGCTGCATGCTTCATCAGGCTCCTCTCAGTCCTAGGTTGTCTCAGGTCTATTTATAATTAATATAATATCATATTAAGCCTCGTATGAAAGGGTTTACTTTAAATTTGACAGGTTGACCATCTACACTTTATACCTCCCGCTGCACACCAAAAAAGCGCCTCTCCAAATCCTGTTCAAGGATAGGATAGACGCTTCTGTTATAACCTCCAAATACGCTTAACCGTTAACAACCTCGCCACCGTTGACATGAATAACCTGTCCGGTTACATATGTCGAGTCGTCGGAGGCCAAATAAACATAGGCCGGTGCCAGCTCTTCTGGCTGTCCCGGGCGTTTCATCGGCTGAGTAGCCCCGAATTCACTAACCTTCTGCGCATCGAAGGTGGATGGAATCAGCGGAGTCCAGATTGGCCCAGGCGCGACCCCATTGACCCGAATCCCCTTATCGGCCAGATTAGCAGACAGCGAACGGGTAAAGCTGAGAATCGCCCCTTTGGTGGACGAATAGTCCAGCAACTGCGGGCTTCCGCGATAAGCCGTAATGGAAGTCGTGTTGATGATGGTCGAGCCTTCTTTTAAATGCGGCATAGCTGCCTTTGTTAAATAGAACATGGAGAAAATATTCGTACGGAAGGTCCGCTCGAGCTGCTCAGAGGTTATGTCCTCTATTTTATCCTGCGGATGCTGCTCTGCGGCATTATTAATGAGAATATCCAGTTTGCCGAGACCGTCCACAGATTTATTGATTAAATCCTGGCAAAAGGCCTCCACGCCGATATCCCCGGAGATCAGGATGCATTTACGCCCCTCCTGCTCCACCTGACGTTTAGTCTCTTCTGCATCCGAATGTTCGTTGAGGTAGGAAATGACCACATCGGCCCCTTCTTTGGCAAAAAGAACTGCCACCGCCCGGCCAATCCCGCTGTCCCCTCCGGTAATTAACGCTGCCTTGCCCAGCAGCTTGCCTGCCGCCTTATAACCCTTCGGCTCATACTCAGGACGTGGATTCATTTGACTCTCGATACCGGGCTGGCTTTGTTGCTCCTGTGGCGGTAAAGTCTTCTTCGTCTGCTTGCTATCTGACATCTTCCCTGTCTCCTTTCGCGGTGCAATTGGATGTAAGCTGATCATCTTAGGATGGCTCAAGGGTCCATGTTTATGCGTTACTGACAGTTTGGCCTGTCTTTACGTTATGTTACTTACCACACATTGGAGTGGATCAAACACAGCGGCTCAACAAGAGGAGATTAGAAAACTATTATTTTTCACGCCAAAAAGACCGCCTCTCGTCAGCCATGCTCACAAGTAACGGTCTTTTATCCGCTTTCAATCTGTTCCATGCAGAACTAGATAATTTGGTTGTACACCATGAAGAACACCATCAATAACAGAACCACCATTAATAGTGCACTCATGGTACGGATTTTCGCAGTCTCGCCCGAGACATCACGATTCTCGCGCATACCGGCAGCGGCCAGACGCAGCGGCTTGCTCATAATGCCACCCAGGGCAAACATCGCAAGCAACAGCACAACTACGATAATCATCCACGGTACGGAGTACTCGCCTTTGGTCATCATGTAACCACCAGTCAGTAGTTGAATAACCAATCCATACTGGGCAAAACGGTTAAATCCGCCAATCGCGCTGAGCGTACCTTCTTTAGCAGCTGGTGACAGCTTCTCCGCACGTCCCAGAATAAAAGGCAGTACCAGATAAAATCCCAACGCCAGAGTCCCGATCATATGTAAGAAAAACAAAATCTTCCCGTCCATAATCTACCTCCTCCTGTATTCATTGTGATAAAAGTTATATCACTATCAATTATACCCAATATCAATAGCCAAGAAAAGGATATCGGGATGAAATTGGAAGGTTGTTTGAGAAAAGGAGGTGTTTGGGGAGAGGGTTGGTGCCATGCTCCCGGATGGGGAGCGACAATGCTTCAGCCCAGAGGACTACATATGACGAACATTTTCAATCCACGCTCCCACATGGGGAGCGACATAAACCGCCCTATGGCTATGATCTTACCCGTTTAATTTCAATCCACGCTCCCACATGGGGGGGCGACGGCTTCCGATCAGTCCGGTATCAGGTGATAGGTCATTTCAATCCACGCTCCCACATGGGGAGCGACTCAAATGATAAGCCCACATCATCTTCCAGCAATCATTTCAATCCACGCTCCCACATGGGGAGCGACCATCTGCACATCCATATACTCCTTGCGTTTTTTATATTTCAATCCACGCTCCCACATGGGGAGCGACCGAGCGCCCCGCCCGGAAAACCACCGCTGTTATTATTTCAATCCACGCTCCCACATGGGGAGCGACCAAGGTTGTAGCGGTTAATGTGGTAGGAGAGTCATTTCAATCCACGCTCCCACATGGGGAGCGACGCGCAGGCTCCGTCAGCCCCGACGTATATTACGCAATTTCAATCCACGCTCCCACATGGGGAGCGACCTCCGGGCGAAGTTAACCCATTCTTGCAGATTACCATTTCAATCCACGCTCCCACATGGGGAGCGACGTCGATCTCTTTAACGGCCAAGCGCGCGAATTCCTCATTTCAATCCACGCTCCCACATGGGGAGCGACGCTTACATCGTCCATTAGCGCGGCAATCTCACGGTATTTCAATCCACGCTCCCACATGGGGAGCGACTTAAACGTCCGCGCCAGATACGCCAAGGTCCGATATTTCAATCCACGCTCCCACATGGGGAGCGACTGTGTCTGTCATGTAATTTTGCTCTTTCCCATAATTTCAATCCACGCTCCCACATGGGGAGCGACAGAAATCGATTGTGATTACGTAGTTGATCCAGAATTTCAATCCACGCTCCCACATGGGGAGCGACGATTCATAGGATTCGCGCCAGTAGCTGCTTTGAAAATTTCAATCCACGCTCCCACATGGGGAGCGACGAATGACACATTCGGCGGAAATGCAGAGAGGATATTTCAATCCACGCTCCCACATGGGGAGCGACCGGCTTCCATTACGTGCTTGATGTGCTGTACACATTTCAATCCACGCTCCCACATGGGGAGCGACCCCCCACGGGTGTTTGAGTGGTACTTGCCGTTCAAATTTCAATCCACGCTCCCACATGGGGAGCGACAGCGATTTTCACCCATAAAAAGGTAAAATACCTTATTTGGGGCGAAAAATTACTCATTAACCCCAGCCTAAAGGGTAAAACCACACTTTACCAACAAAAAATATACAATTAATGTAATATTCGTGGTGCGGAGGACCCGGGATTTTTATGTGAGCTATACATTCGCACTGCCATTTGCAACGTACAAAGTCCATAGCCTCATATGCAAATTGAGTGATAACGTCGCTGGCATCGTTATATTTTCTCTTTACAAGATTCTCCATCTTTTTTCAAAATCCTTGTTTTGCGATCTATCTCAAAATCAGTACTCGCTTCGTGTTTCGTATTATAACGGACTCCAGCGACGTTATTCCCTCCGATCGACCACTTTTAAGAAAATAACGGACTCCAGAGACCCTATGAACAGAAATCCGGTTAAAAACCCACTGTTTGGGAGGAAATAACGTCACCTGAGTCCATTACATATTCCAAGGGCAACTTAATGTATAAATAACGACCATAGGGTCCGTTAGCGCCCTTGCAAGAGCTTCAATCCTCTGAAACGGTTGTTTTACGAAGTTGTTTGACGAGATTGTTCAGACCAAGTTGTTCAGACAGAGCTGGTTTGACGAGTTTGCTTTTACGAAGCTATTTCGGAAAGCACTGGTAGTGACATCGAGCCTCTTCCTATATACAAAAAAGCACCCGAAAGCCTTCAATGGCTTCCGGGTGCTCTTCCCTTCAACATTTACCGCAACTCAGACTGTAATGATGTTCGTTACGTCACGTACGGATTCTGCCGATTTATCCAAGGCAGCCTTCTCTTCAGAAGTCAGCTCCAGTTCAAAAATCTGCTCAATCCCGCCAGCCCCAAGCCGTGTAGGAACGCCCATGAACAAGTTCTCATAGCCGTATTCACCTTCCAGCAGGGCAATGACCGGAATGATCCGCTTCTTGTCCTTGAGAATGGCTTCAGTCATCTGCACCAGCGAAGCCGCCGGCGCGTAGTAGGCACTACCGTTGCCCAGCAGGTTGACGATCTCACCGCCGCCCACACGGGTGCGCTGCACGATCGCTTCGATGCGCTCCGCTGGAATAAGTGTGTCGATAGGGATGCCGCCGACGCTGGAATAACGAACCAACGGCACCATATCATCGCCATGGCCGCCCAGTACAAAGCCGCGCACATCCTCAACAGAGACGTCAAGCTCCTCGGCGATAAAAGTACAATAGCGTGCGGTATCCAGCACACCTGATTGTCCAATGACGCGATTTTTCGGGAATCCCAGGGTCTTGTATGCCACATAAGTCATAGCGTCCACAGGATTGCTCAGAATAATTACGATGGATTCCGGGGCTACACGCTTCACATTTTCACATACTGATTTCACAATCCCGGCGTTGGTGTTGACCAGATCATCACGGCTCATCCCCGGCTTACGGGCAATCCCCGCTGTTATGATCACAATGTCAGAATCCGCGGCATCTTCATAGTTCGACGTACCGGTAATCTGACTATCGAACTTCTGCACAGGACTGGCTTCCATCATATCAAGTGCTTTGCCTTTAGTCGGATTCTCAAGCTGGGGAATATCAAGCAGCACCACATTACCAAGCTCCTTCTGAGCCAGCATAAGTGCTGTGGTAGCACCGGTGAACCCGGCACCCACGATTGTAATTTTATACCGTTTGATAGCCACCATTTATCCTCCTAGATCGGTTTTGACGGGACAGCCGGACTAATTCGTCCATGACTGTCACCGGCAGCACTCTTACATGTGGTTGATAACTTCGTCAGCGAATGCGGAGCATTTCAGCTCAGTAGCACCTTCCATCAAGCGGGCAAAGTCATAAGTAACGGTCTTGTTGTTGATTGCAGTCTCCATGCCTTTGTAGATCAGATCAGCAGCTTCCTGCCAGCCCAGGTGCTCAAGCAACATAACGCCGGAGAGGATAACCGAACCTGGGTTTACAACGTCTTTATCCGCATATTTAGGAGCTGTACCATGGGTCGCTTCGAAAATAGCATGTCCTGTCACATAGTTGATGTTCGCTCCTGGAGCGATACCAATACCGCCGATTTGCGCAGCCAGTGCGTCGGACAGATAGTCACCGTTCAGGTTCAGTGTTGCAATGACGTCAAAGTCCGTAGGACGAGTCAACACTTGTTGCAGCGCGATGTCTGCAATGGCATCCTTGATGATGATTTTGCCAGCTTCTTCGGCTTCTTTCTGTGCAGCATTCGCAGCAGCTTCGCCGTCGCGATCCTTGATTACATCGTATTGGTTCCAAGTGAATACTTTATCGCCGAACTCCTGTTCAGCCACTTCGTAACCCCAGTTCTTGAAGGCACCTTCAGTGAACTTCATGATGTTGCCTTTATGCACCAGCGTAACGCTCTTGCGTCCGTGCTTGATTGCATACTCTACAGCAGCGCGTACCAGACGCTTGGAACCTTCGGAGGATACTGGCTTGATGCCGATACCGGAAGTTTCCGGGAAGCGGATCTTGTTCACATTCATCTCTTTTTGCAGGAATTCGATCACTTTCTTCACTTCTGCCGAACCTTCCTGATACTCGATACCAGCATAAATATCTTCCGTATTCTCACGGAAAATAACCATATCTACCAGCTCAGGACGTTTTACAGGGGAAGGTACGCCGTCAAAATAACGTACTGGGCGCAGACATGTATACAAATCCAGCTCCTGGCGCAGGGCCACGTTCAGGGAACGAATACCTCCGCCGATTGGCGTAGTCAGCGGTCCTTTGATCGCTACAATATATTCGCGGATTGCTTCCAGCGTATCGTTCGGCAGCCATTCACCATATGTATTGAAGGCCTTCTCGCCGGCAAAAACTTCGTACCAAGCAATCTGCTTCGAACCGCCGTAAGCCTTAGCTACTGCAGCATCGAGCACTCGTTTGGAGGCTTTCCAAATGTCACGGCCAGTGCCGTCGCCTTCAATAAATGGAATGATCGGCGTATTCGGAACAACCAGCTTGCCGTCCTCTATCGTAATTTGTTCGCCCTCTGTCGGCAGTTCGTATTTTTCCAGTTTCAACATTTGTTTGTACTCCTCCCAATATTTTGTGATATGAATCATATACTTTAAAAATTACGGCGCGTACGCTTGGCTCTAATTCTACTAAAAGAGAGGAGCGGCCTGCAAGGCCGCCCTATCTTTCGTCGACCGGAACGTATGTCTGCTCTAGCAGACCGGTGTACTCTGCACGCGGACGGATCAGGCGGTTATCCTCATATTGCTCCAGGATATGCGCTGTCCATCCCGATGTCCGGCTGATGGCAAAGATCGGCGTGAACAGTTCACGCTCAATGCCCAGCTGGGTATAAACGGAAGCGGAATAGAAATCGACGTTAGGTCTCAGGCCCTTCTCGCCGGTAATCAATTCTTCGATCTTCACTGACATTTCGTACAGCTCAGTATTGCCTTTCATAGTTCCAAGCTCCCGGGACATCTTCATCAGGTGCTTGGCGCGAGGATCCCCGTTCTTGTAGACACGGTGCCCGAAGCCCATAATCTTCTCCCGACGCTCCAGCTTGCCGCGCACGTAAGGCTCTACGGATTCAATACCGCCAATTTCCTCCAGCATCTTCATAACGGCTTCATTCGCTCCACCGTGCAGCGGGCCTTTCAAGGCACCGATCGCGGAGGTAACGCCAGAGTAGATATCTGAAAGGGTTGCTACAGTTACACGACCAGCAAAAGTGGACGCATTGAGCTCATGGTCAGCATGCAGCACCAGCGCAGTGTCCAGTGCCTTGACAGAAATTCCATCCGGGTCCTGGCCACGGAGCATATACAGGAAGTTCTCAGCTACTGAGACGCCTTCCTTTGGAGCTACAGGTTCCAGCCCTTTGCGAATACGTGACAACGCAGCAACGAGAGTCGGAATTTGTGCCTGTAGCTTCACCGCCTTGATTCGGTTGGCTTCACGGCTCATATCGTCTGCCGACTCATCATAAAGAGCGAGGCTTGAGACCGCAGAGCGCAGTGCAGCCATTGTGCTGGCATCTTTGGGATACAGCTTCATTTGGGCAATAACCTGCTCCGGAACCGGTGCGAATGCACTAAGATCACGCTGCAATACCTGCAGCTCAGCGGCTGTCGGTAGCTTGCCAAACCATAGCAAAAAAGCGGTTTCTTCAAAAGTAGCATGTTCCGCAAGATCGTCAATATCGTACCCGCGGTACGTGAGCACACCATCCACAATCGAGCTGATGGAAGAAGTGGTTGCGACGATGCCTTCCAGGCCTTTGATAGCTGTCATAGTACATCTCTCCTTTGCCAACAAGGGTATAAATGCCATTAGGGTTCATGAAAACATTTACAATTTGAAGGATTAAAACATTAGGTAATAAAGACATTAAAAACGGTCGTATGCGGAGAAAGAAACGCCTCGAAGTACATCATATAATCATCATAACGGATTTTGACGGTTATGTGAACAACATGGAAGCTTACCCGCGCATCAAATGATTTTATCGGAGAGATAGAAAAATAAATATGAAACGCTGTTTCATGATTACGCTTTCAGTGTATAAGGGTGATTTTCGCATCCTTTTCATCTGCCGTTTTTAGTCTTTATCGTTGCTCTATGAATATACATAGTACGAGCATTCACATCCTGCAAGGTTACCCTTGCGCCAGAGGAAAGGAGGTAACAACATATGGACCGTCTGGTGCTAAAAAGAGTCCTGCGCGGCCTGTGGGTAGTTCTGGCTGCCGTCATCTTGGTGCTGGCCACCTATGTACTGCTCCCGCTCCTCTACCCTCTGCTGCTGGCTTGGCTGCTCGCCTATATCATGCACCCCCTGGTGCTTCTGCTTAAGGATCTAAGGCTTCCCGGCTGGCTCGCCGTCTCGCTGTCCCTGCTATTTTATATTGGAGGTACCGCTCTGGTACTGACCGCACTGATTACACGGCTCGTCAAGGAGCTGATCGTGCTGCTGCAGACCTTCAATTTACATACTGATCAGTGGCGGGAACTGCTGCTGTCCTGGAGCCGCAACGCCAGTATTCAGAATATTATCAACCAAATCAACCAGTTCTATCAGGACAATCCCGGCTATCACGCCACCATCGACAGCAATATTAGCCGTACCACCGAAACGGTCGGTTATGCTGTGACCCAACTCGTGACAGGGTTCTTCAACGTCATTCTGAAACTGATTTCCGCCTTGCCCAGCGTCGGCACCATTACCGTCGTGGTCGTCCTGGCTGCATTCTTCCTCAGTACCAGTTGGGAGCGTCATAACGGTCGAATAACCAAATGGTTGCCTGCACCGCTGCTCAAGCCCGTCTCGGATATTTGGCAGGATCTGCGCAAGGCATTGTTCGGTTACATCCGGGCACAGTTTATCCTGATCTCTATCACCGCAGTCATTGTCATTGCCGGTTTAGTAGTGCTGGGTGTGAAGTCAGCGTTTGCTATCGGGCTCATGATCGGTATTGTCGATCTGCTTCCCTACCTTGGGGTGGGCATCGTTATGATCCCCTGGTTAGTCTATTCCTACATGACCGGCAATCTGGCCCTCGGTATAGGGCTATCGGTGCTCTACGGGATCATTCTCATTACCCGCCAGGTGTTGGAGCCAAAAGTCCTCGCCAGCAGCGTCGGGCTTGATCCGCTCGCCATGCTGATCGGAATGTTCGCCGGCCTTCAACTGTTTGGGATGCTGGGACTGATACTCGGACCGGTCCTCCTTGTGACGTTAAATGCTTTCAATCGGGCCGGTGTTTTCCACGTGTTGCACAACTACATTGTCAGCGGCCGGCTCCGATGAATACGAGTTGTTGCAGGCTGATGCCCTGCACATGCGAGCCATAGTCACGGGTCGGCTTCGGTGAATACGAATTGTTGCAGGCTAATGCCCAGCACATACGAACCATAGCCACGGGCTGGCTCCAGTGAATGCAAGCAGTCTCAGAGCGTGCAAAGTAAATGATAGGATGAAAATGAAGATGGGAGTAGGAATGGAAAGAAACGATGAGGAAAGTGTGGAAACGCTCAGGAGTGCGGGGAATGCTGAGAAAGCGGGGAACGCTCAGGAACGTGGGGCATGCTCAGAAACGCGGAGTAGCTCAGATACGCGGGGTAGTTCAGATACGCGGGGTAGCTCAGATACGCGGGGTAGCTCAGATACGCGGAGTAGCTCAGATACGCGGAGTAGCTCAGAAACGCGGGGTAGCTCAGAAACGCGGGGTATGCTCAGGAGTGCGGGGTATGCCCAGGAACGTGGTGTATGCTGCGGTAAGCCGGGAATACTGCGGAAAAATGGATGATGCATGAGATCGGGGGTGGAGATCCGAGATTGAGAGTAGTAATCGGAAACTGTGGGAGCGAAAGCGTTCGCCTGAAGGCTTTCTATAGGAAATCCAGCCGCAAGCATAGTTTGTCTCTAGATTTAAACCACTACAAGCGGTAAAATATAAGAAATCTAAAGGCAAATGCAACCAAAAGCGCTATCCCCACCGGTGCGCCAACGATTCTTAGGCTAGGCGAAGAACTTATAATGTTACCGAAATGTAATTAACGACATTTTTGTACCTTAAATATTTGCTACTAAGGGTTAGGTGGAGATTAGAGGCAATATTGTACCTTAATTCTTCAACAATAGCCCCTTTCAGCATGATTTTCCGAAAATAAGATTCAATAATGCCCTTATTTCCCTCATTTACTTATTTTCCAGAAAAATAAGGTACAAAATTGCTCTTATTTGGGAGAATAGACTATTCTCTCCGTTAAATATAGAGGTGCAGGGGATGCGAAATTCGAAATCTGCCCTTATAAAAAAGAAACTCACGGATTCTGAACAAAAGGACCCCGTTCTTCCACTATTCTGGAGGATGAGGTCCTTTTGCACGCGCGAAAATTCATTTTATGAGTGGTACGGAATTACAACTACCCCATTACTTCTATCGTTTCTTCTCCTGCTTCATTCACAACGAATGATCAGACTTACGGACTATGCGTTCTTCTCCGCACAGCCCGTCAGGCCAAGCCGATTATCGGCGGTAATACGTGAAGGTGCCGTTCTTCATTTTTTTCTCAATCCATCGTAGGAGAAAGGTCCGATATAACGGCCGGGTCAATGGAAACACCAGTGTAAATCCAATGATATCAGTGATGAAGCCCGGCAGAATCAACATCAGCCCGCCAAAAAAAATACATAAGCCGTCCAGCATGGTGCGGCCGGGGACACGCCCCTCCTCCACATGCCGTTTGCTGTCCTGCAGCACTTTCTTTCCTTCAAATCGCATCATCACAAGGCCGATCACTGAGGTTGTCAGCATCAGCAGCAATGTTTTGGGTGCGCCGAGAAAATCTGCAACATAGATAAACCCGAATAATTCCACGGCCGGGATAATAAATAATGCAGCCCATAGCCATTTGTTCCTCATCATAATGATCCCCCCTTATCCCGCAGCGTCCCTGTAATCGCATGAAACAGCTCCGGAAGGGCTCTGTCCAGCCTTGTAGGCTTCCATTCCCGGTTCAGCCAGACATGGCTTGTAGAGCCTGTAACCAGCAGTTCACCGGGGTGATCACCCGCATAAAGCGGCGCCTTCATCCCTACATAAAAGTCAGGATCACCGACAGAATTACTCCCTTCCTTAGGCAGCCGCCGAATTTCATATTCGTAGACGACTCTCAGCTGAGAAAAGGTCGTCAGGCGCGCGTACACGAGAATAAGATCATCATAGCGCGCCGGACTTTTAAATTGCAAATCTGCAGAGGTGACGGGTAGCAGCACCCCTCTATCTTCAAGATCCCGGTACGTAAAGCCAAGCTGGCGAAACATCTCCGTACGGCCGGTCTCGAACCAGTTCAAGTAATTGGCATGATAGACCACGCGCATTTGATCAGTTTCCTGATAACGGACACGAAAAACCGTCCCATACCAAGGGCTGGATGTTCCCAGATCACGTGAAGCCATAAGGAAATGCTCCTCTCTCTATTTAATAAAATTATGCGGACGTCAGGCGCTGAGCCCCTCTGCGGGTATATTGTTTTTCCGCCGCGCACTCCTTGATACATAAATAAGCAGAACTGCCCCTGCGGCTGAACTCACCATGCACGCTACATTCATCGCCATAACCCCACCCTGATTCAACAGAAATCCGTTCAGCAGGTTGCCGACGATCCCGGCAAATCCGGAGAAAACCATACTGAACACACTTTGCCCTGTAGCCTGCATGTCTGCCGAAGTAATCTGTGATACATATTCCACCGCTGAAATATAGAACAGACCAAACGACAACCCATGCAGCACCTGTACCCCGATCATAACGGACGGATACGGAAATGCCACCTGAATGCCCCAGCGCAGCACATATATTAGCGCCCCGATCAGCAGTGTGCGTTCCCGGCCCAACCTGCGGATCACCTTGGAGGCGTACAGCATGGATGGCACATTAGTGACAGAGGCAATAAACAAGGCAATACCGGCAGAGCTGGTGGAGCCGCCGACTGTTTTGAAAGCAAGCACGAAATAGGTTCCGAACGCAGCCATCGTCTGATTGACAAGAAAACTGCCGCCAAGAAAGGCTAGAAACACCCGGTTGCCGAGCAACTTGCGCACTCCTTGGGAGAAGGACTGGCTCATCATATGATTTTCATCAGCTTGCTTAGGCAACGTCAAGGCAATCAGGACCGCAACCAGATTGAACAGCATAAACGGCAGCCAAATCGTCGACACAGAGAACGCAGTGATGTATCTGCCACCCAGATACCCGCCTACAGCTGCTCCTATACTCAACATGAGGCGAATGCTACCATAGCTTGACCCCACCCTATTTGCTGCCGCAATGGCGTAAGAATCGGCGATAGGGGCCTGTGTGGAGGAGAATATCGTGGCAATGGTATATACCAGGAGCAGTACGAAGAAGTATTCGGACTGGTAAAAAACAGCCAACACAGCCGGTACAGCTACACTTAGGATAAGCACAAGCCGTGTCTGGTTATACCGGTCGGAAATAATGCCCCACATCGGCTGGATCACAATAGCGATCAAGGTGCCAGTGGCCATCAACATGCCAATCTGGCTGCTGTCAAGCCCGTTGTGGACGAGCAGCAGCGTGAGATACGAGCCGAATGAGCCGCCAGCCAGCCCCAGAAAGAGATAGAAGCTGCGCAGCTTCAGAAGTTTTTCCATGTATGCCAAAAGTCCTCTCCATCCTATTTTTAACGGAACACCCATGCCTCGTATTTCTTTGGTGCATTAGATACAACAGAACCAATGAAGGTGGTGAATCTATGAATCACAGCATTTCTGTCAAGCGCCATCAGCCCTGTATTAAGGATAAAACCAATACATCACAGGCTCGCAACAAAGGGTTCGGCTGGTCCTCCAGTAACTGGAGCGGATATGCGATCAGGGGTAAAAAAGGAGCCTATCATCGAATTTCCGGCGAATGGCATGTTCCCTTCGTCAAGCCCTCCGCCCGTTCAACCTATTCGTCTGCCTGGATTGGCATTGACGGCTTCGGGAACAGCAACCTGATTCAGACGGGGACAGGTCATACCTTCGAGAACGGAAAAGCGCATTATTATGCCTGGTGGGAAATCCTACCGGCATTTGAGACTATTATTCCACTACCGGTATCACCCGGTGATTCCATGCAAGCCAGCATCATCAAGATCAGCCGTACTAAATGGTGCATCACGCTCCGTAATCTGACCCGGAAATGGATCTTTCGAACTCACCAGTGCTACACCGGACCACAAAGCTCCGCCGAATGGATTTTGGAAGCCCCAAAGGTTAGCGGACGAATTACGGCGCTCGCCCGTGTAAGCCAAGTCCCCTTCAATCGGTGCCGGATTAACGGCAAACGAGCGAAGCTCACACCGGCACAGGGCGGAATTATGCTCCAGAACAAGATCACGATTGCTATACCTTCTTGTCCCAGCGCCTGTGGCGATGCTTTTACCGTCAGAAGAATCTACCGGCACAAAAGACCGTCCCCCTGTATGGCTAGCTCCGTTCGATCTCGCTCCATTCCTAGACATCGGCCCCACTAGGATACCACAAATCATAGCAATCCGGACGTGAAAATAACCCCATGCATATGGGGTTATACTTCTGAAAAAAAAGCAATGGTGCATGCACCATTGCTTTTTGACATGGATCAACCTGCGGTAGGGGCAAGCCCCATACAGCCTTATTAGTTAGGAATTTGGCTCACTTTAACCAGGTTTGTGGAACCGGAACGGCCCAGTGGAATACCAGCAGTAATCACGACGAGATCGCCGCCTTGTACCAGACCGGAATCTTTACCACCTTTAAGTGCCGTTTCAAGCAGCTCGTCCGTAGAGGTTGCTACTTGTCCGTAAACCGGTGTTACGCCCCATACCAGAGACAATTGACGCATAGTTCTCTCTTGTGTTGTCACGGCAATGATAGGTGCTTTTGGACGGTATTTGGAAACTACACGTGCAGTATGACCAGTCACCGTGGAAGAAATGATTGCCTTAGCGTTCAGGTCCAGTGCGGAGATCGCAACGGATTGGCTGATCGCTTCAGTTACAGTTGTTTCTTGTGCAAATTGCTGTTTATTGAAGATTTCACGGTAATCCAGAGCGGATTCCGCTTTCTCAGCAATACGGGACATAGTCAGTACAGATTCAACTGGATATTTCCCTGCAGCAGTTTCGCCGGAGAGCATGATTGCATCCGTTCCGTCGAAGATTGCGTTCGCTACGTCACTCGCTTCAGCGCGGGTAGGACGCGGGTTACGTTGCATGGAATCCAGCATTTGGGTTGCTGTGATAACTGGTTTGCCAGCCACGTTGCATTTTTTGATCATCAGCTTTTGAGCCAATGGCACATCTTCAGCAGGGATTTCCACACCAAGGTCACCACGGGCAACCATCAGGCCGTCGGAAACTGCCAAAATTTCATCAAGGTTGTCAACACCTTGTTGGTTTTCGATTTTGGAAATGATTTGAATGTGGGAAGCGTTGTGCTTCTCAAGCAATTCGCGGATTTCCAGAACGTCGCTAGCTTTGCGAACGAAGGAAGCGGCGATAAAATCAATGTCCTGCTCGATCCCAAAAATGATATCGTTGGTGTCTTTTTCCGTAATACCAGGCAACGAGATAGCAACTCCAGGCACGTTAACACCTTTCTTGCTCTTAATCGTTCCGCCGTTGACAATACGGGTCTTGATTTCTGTGCCTTGAATGTCGACAACAGTCAAGCCGATCAGGCCGTCGTCGATCAGAATTGTGGAACCCACTTGAACATCGTTAGGAAGTTCGCTGTATGTGATAGAGATACGGTTTTGGTTACCCAAAATTTCTTCCGTAGTCAGTGTCAGATACTCGTCTTGTACCAGTTCAATTGGTTCTACTTCCAGCTTGCCTGTGCGAATCTCCGGTCCTTTGGTATCGAGCAGGATTGCAACCGTCTTGTTCAGTTCCGCAGATGCCTGACGGATGGTTTTAATCCGGTTTCCGTGCTCTTCGAAATCGCCGTGGGAGAAGTTCAGACGGGCTACATTCATACCAGCCAAAATCAATTTTTTGATATTCTCCAACGATTCACTAGCAGGACCGATCGTACATACAATTTTACTTTTCCGCATTAGGTTATCCTCCGTTTTTTCGTTCTCTCTGTCTCACTTTTTCCAACTACAGAATCTACTATAAGGCTTGTGGTTTGAATAGGAACTTTATCACATGTACCTTTTACTTCGCCCTTATGAATATTACTGCAACTCAGACACAAAATCAATGTTCCAGCGACTTTTTGCTGTAATTTCACGTCGAATTTTCAGAAAATGCCCTTAAAATAAAAATAATCCCGGCATGACACCAGGATTATTTCAATGGTATAAAATGGTTAATGGAAACTTCCAGCAACGTGGCGTTCCAAAATTATAATATGTCAGAAAGTGCAAATTAAAAGCAGGGTATTACTCCTTGCTCAGCACTTCTTCTTCCAGTATCAATTGCTCCTGCTGGGCTTCGGAAAACTCGCCGATTTTGCGGAACTTAAGATAACGATCCTCTTTCAGTTCGCCGCAATCCAGATCCGACAGCTCCTGCAAATGACGCCACAGCGCATCCTTGATCGCTACTGCAGTCGCCTCGTAATCACGATGTGCGCCGCCTTTCGGCTCCGGCACGATCTCCTCGATAACCTCCATGGCGAGCAAATCGTCCGCTGTAATCTTCATCGCTTCAGCTGCTACATCTGCCTTGGAGGCATCTTTCCACAGGATGGATGCCGCACCATTCGGGGAAATCGCTGAATAGATGGCATGCTCCAGCATCAGTACGCGATTCCCGACAGCCAGCGCGAGTGCACCTCCGCTGCCGCCTTCACCAATCACCACACAGATTACAGGAACACTAAGTTGGGACATCTCCAGCAAATTGCGGGCAATCGCTTCGGACTGGCCTCTTTCCTCAGCGGTATTGCCGGGATAGGCCCCTTTGGTATCCACAAATGTGATGATTGGACGCTTGAACTTATCCGCCTGCTTCATCAGCCGCAGCGCCTTGCGGAAGCCCTCCGGGTGGGCACTGCCGAAGAAGCGCTGGATATTATCCTTCGTGTCCTTCCCGCGCTGCTGGCCCACTACGGTCACTGGCAAGCCATTCAGCTTGGCGATCCCGCCTACGACAGCCAGATCATCACCGAACATCCGGTCACCATGCAGCTCGATGAAATCAGTAAAGATCAGATTAATCAGATCCAGCGAAGTCGGCCGGCCTTGATGCCGGGCCAGGTGCATTTTTTGGGATGGAGAAATATTGGAGTACACCTCGTTCTCCAGCACCCGGTAACGATCTTCCAGACGTGCAACCTCATCGCTGAAATCGATACCCTTCTCTTCACCAAATTGCTTCAACTCAGCGATTTTTTTACGCATTTCAACCAGGGGCAATTCAAAAGGCAACTCTCCTGCCACCTAAACTCCCCCTTTCACATTATGCAGCTCCAGCAACTTGGAGAGTGTGGCACGCATTTCCTTGCGGTGTACCACCAGATCCAGCTGGCCATGCTGCAGGTTAAACTCTGCCGTCTGGAAATCATCCGGCAGCTTCTGGCGGATCGTCTGCTCAATCACAATCCGACCGGCAAAGCCGAAGACTGCTCCCGGCTCCGCTATAATAATATCGCCAAGGCTGGCAAAACTTGCGGATACACCGCCGGTTGTTGGGTCGGTGATAATGGAAATGTACAGCCCTCCGACTTCGCTAAAGCGGGCCAGTGCAGCACTGGTCTTCGCCATCTGCATCAGACTGAGAATACTCTCCTGCATCCGCGCACCGCCAGAGGTCGAGAAGATCAAGAGCGGTAGTCTTCTCTCCGTCGCCTCTTCAATAGCTCGGGTAATTTTCTCTCCGACAACCGAACCCATACTCCCGGTAAAGAACTCGAAATTCATCACCGCTACAATAACAGGCTGGCCTTCAATGGATCCCTGCCCTGTAATGACGGCATCGGGTTGTCCTGTCTTCAGTTGTTGTTGCTCCAGCTTGGTTGCGTAACCTGGAAATTCCAGTGGATCAACAGAAGTCATCTCGCTGTCAAACTCAATAAACCCTTCCGGGTCAAGTGTAATTGCTATACGCTCAGAAGCGTTCAGTCGCATATGGTACCCGCAGGACGGGCAGACCTTGAGGTTCTTCTCCAGTTCCTTGCTGTACTGGATCGTGCCGCACTTGCTGCACTTGCTCATCAGTCCTTCAGGAATCTCCCGTTTGGGGCGTTCGCCTTCCACCGGGCCGCCGCTTCGCTCCAGACGCTCTGAAGGAATCGTCGCGTACTTCCGTTTTTTCTGAAATAAATCTTTGAACAAGGGTCGCACCTCTTCAGCCGTTTATTTGAGTTATGCAGCTTGCCGCTGTCATATCTGCTTTATAAATAATCATTCAGGGATGCAAAATCAGATTTAGGACTTCCTGCACTTCTTCAAGTTCCCCTGAAGGCACCAGAATCTCAAACTGCTGCTTGGACATATTTACCGGACGGCATTTCACCAGAAATCCTTCTTCCGTAAGCTTGCTCTGAATCATATCCGCCACTCTGGCGGTTGGCGCGATATAGATTACCGTCCACATGCCCTGCAAGGCCTCCCCAATCTTAATTCCCACCCGTATCCCGTATAATGGAATCATGATAACACAGTTCTCTTTTTCCCCGCAACAGGACACCCGCCAGGAATGGAAGACTAGGGCAGACCGGTAAGCTCTGAATCATCCGTTGTTTATTGGTCGCTGCCAGTAGGTCCAGGATAGACTTTTGCCCCTTCGTGACGGTGCGCAATCCGCGCAGAGGCCGCCGCGGCAATGCCCGCCACGAGGTCATCCATGAACACATGAATCCTGCCTTTATCATCGTTCAGTTGGCCGATAATGCCAAGCTTTATTTTATCCAGGTACCCAAATCCGGTGAGACCGATCATCCCGTACACGCTGGTAATACCAAGCGCTAGCGTCTCGTCCACCCCGTACAGCGATTCATCGGCTTCCAGCACAGCTTGCAGCGGCTGCGGCAATTGCTTCTGCTCCGCCAGCTCATCCAGTGCAATTCCTGTCATCAGCGTATACTGTACCTCCCGCTTGCCAAGGACCGCTCTCACACTTGAAAGGCACTCTTCCTCCGTTAAGGCGGGATAATATGCTGACTGCAAAGTATATACAATTTTCGCGATGGACGACAAGGTTACGCCGCGACTCTCCAGTAAATCTATTGCAAACTCCTGATATGACATGATGATGTTCCCCTTTCCGCACAGGATATGCCATGTGGTTTCCTAAATGTATGCGAAAAAGGAGTGAAATGTTCTTATTTTATTCTCACTGTACCTGCACCCAGCATGCTTTCAATGGCTGTGAGCAGGGCCGGAGAGGGATCGATCCGGTAGCTGTCACTGAGCGCGAGCAGCTTCTGCGAGCGCTCGTAGAACAGCACGGTTGCGACAGGCCCCGGATGGGCCTGAAGCAGCCCGTTCAGGCGCGGCAGCAAGCCTGACTCCTCGGTATGCGGCGTGATCTTGATGAACACGCGCTGGCCGTTCTCTGTGGCCGGCGGACGGCTCTGTCCGGAGGCCACAGGCCCCCCCGGCGCTGGCGTAGGCGCCGACGGCGGGCTGGCTGGAGGCGCCCCTGCCGGTCCACCGGCAGCGCCGACGGCACTTGCGGCCGCAGGGCCGCGGGACGGCGCGGAACCTGCCGTCCGCCCCGCAGATGCGGAGCGGCCCCCGCCCTGAGTGCGGGCCGCGGCAGCATTGCGGCGCTGCAGCAGACCGCGCAGCGCATCACCCGAGAGCGGCGCGACCTCCTCGGCGAGCAGCTTGAAGCCTTCGTCTTCCTGCTGCACCTTGGCCCGGAGGGCAAGCAGCGCACCTTTATCGATCAGGCTGCGGCTTCGCTTCCACACCTCGGGGAACAATACGACCTCGCAGCGCTCGATCTGATCCTCCCACTCGATGAAGGCCATGGCCTTGCCCGCCTTCGTCGTAATTTCCTTAACAGACACGACCATTCCGGCCGTGACAGTCTGACTCTCGTCCGGGACTTCGCTGAGGTCCATCAGCCGCTGGATGCCCTGCTCTTCCAGCAAGCCTGCACTGTCGTCCAGCGGGTGGCCGGACAGGTACAAGCCCAGCAGCTCACGCTCCAGCTCCAACTGCTGCCCTACTGAGAACCGAGGGATATCAGGGTAGCGAATCTCCCAATTGGGAGTCTCGACCAGATCATCGAACAACTGGATCTGCAGTTCGTCCCGCTCCTTGCGCCATTTTACTGCCGCATCCACTGTCTCATCCAGCATGGCCAAAAGCTGAGCCCGATGCCCAGGAAGACGATCGAAAGCACCGGCCTGCACCAGCGATTCCACCACCCGCTTGTTGCAGACCCGTAGGTCCACGCGTCGACAAAAATCGAGTAAACTGTCGAATGGACGCTCCTTGCGGGTCTCCATAATATTCTCCACGGCCAGTGTGCCGACATTCTTCACAGCGGCAAGGCCGAAGCGGATATGCCCCGCGTCCTCGCCAGACACCGGAGTGAACAGCACGCCGCTCTCGTTGACATCCGGCGGCGTAACACCGATTCCCATCCGGCGGCATTCCAGCACGTATTCCGCCACCTTCCGGTGGGTTCCCATCACTGCAGTCAGCATGGATGCCATGAACTGCACCGGATAATGGTGCTTCAGATAAGCTGTCTGGAAAGCCAGTACACCATAAGCGGCAGCGTGAGCGCGCGGGAAGCCGTAATCCGCAAAGCGCACAATCATGTCATATACGGCGTTGGCATCCTCTTCGGTGTAACCCTGCTTCAGACTGCCCTGCACAAAGTGACTGCGTTCCTTGTCCAGCGTCTCCCGCTTCTTCTTCGACACCGCACGGCGCAGCAGATCTGCCTCTCCAAGCGAGAAGCCTGCCATCAGGGAGGCAATCTGCATAATCTGTTCCTGATAGACAATAATGCCATACGTATCCGACAAAATCGGCGCCAGATCAGCATGCGGGAATTCCACCTCTATATGACCATGCTTACCGGCGATAAACTTCGGAATGAACTCCATTGGACCCGGACGGTATAGCGCGAGAACTGAAATTACATCCTCAAAACCGCTTGGTCTCAGATCCTTCAGCACCCGTCTGACACCAGCCGATTCCAGTTGAAAGACCCCTGTGGTCTCACCGGCTCCCAGCATTTCATAAGTCCCGGGATCATTGTCTGGAATCAACCGGAAATCGGGAGGACTGCCGGTCATTTCCTTGATCCAGTTCATCGTCCGCTCAATAATCGACAAAGTCCGCAGGCCCAGAAAGTCCATTTTCAACAAACCAACGCTCTCCAAATGCTCCATGGAATACTGCGTCAAGGCTGTACTTTCATTGCCCTCTTGTAGCGGTACTGCATCCGTCAGCGGTCCCTTGGAGATCACAACCCCTGCAGCATGGGTCGAAGCGTGGCGAGGCATGCCCTCGACCTTCATCGCCATATCTAGCAGTTCCCGTGTTCTCAAGTTAGTCTCATACATCGCCTTCAGATCCGGGGATGTCTCCAGCGCCCGGGCAATGCTGATGCCGAGTTGACCCGGAATAAGCTTCGCAGCCTTATCCACCTCGCCGTAAGGCAGGTTGAGCACCCGGCCCACGTCGCGCACCGCCGCCCGTGCAGCCATCGTACCGAACGTAATGATCTGCGCCACATGCTCACTGCCGTATTTATCCACGACATAGCTGATAACCTCGTCACGCCGTTCGTCGCTAAAATCGATATCAATATCCGGCATGGTGATCCGTTCGGGATTCAGAAAGCGCTCAAAGAGCAAATTATATTTAAGCGGGTCAACATCAGTAATCCGCAGCACATAGGCTGTCAGGCTGCCTGCGGAGGAACCCCGGCCCGGCCCGGTGGCAATACCCTTCTGGTGACAATAAGCGATAAAGTCCCACACAATTAGGAAATAATCGCTAAAGCCCATGTTCCCGATGACACCCAGTTCGTAGGCCAGTCTCTCTTCGGCTTGCTTTCTTTGTTCCGGCGATTCCCACAATGGCGTATCTCCGTACCGTTCCTCAAGTCCCTTTCCGCAGAGCTGCTGCAAATAGGAAGCAGCATCCATCCCTTCCGGCAATGGCGAGTATGCTGGCAAAATGTGATTGCCAAAGACCAGCTCCAGATTGCACTTGTCTGCAATCACAGCCGTGTTGGCAATAGCCTGCGGCACATGCGGGAACAACGCCGCCATCTCTTCTCCGCTCTTCAGATACAGCTGATTGGAGCCTATCTTCAGCCGCTCCTCGTCATCCACAGTCTTGCCCGTGCCGATACAGATCAGTACATCCTGCACCTCAGCATCCGCTTTGGTCAGATAGTGGGCGTCATTGGTTACCACAAGGGGAATCTCGCATTCCGCAGCAAGCGCAATTAGCTTTGGATTCACGCGCTTCTGCTCCGCAATACCATGATCCTGCAGCTCTAGATAAAAATCTTCGCCAAAAATTTCTTTATACCGCAGCGCCGCCCGGCGAGCTTCTTCATCCCTGCCATGCAGCAGATGCTGCGGCACTTCACCACCCAGACAAGCACTGAGACAAATAATGCCCTCCGCATGTGCGGCAAGGGCATCCATATCTATCCGCGGTTTATAGTGATGGCCCTCCAGATGTCCGATAGAGACCAGCTTCATCAAGTTTCGGTACCCGATCTCGTTCTTAACGAGCAGGATCAAATGATAAATGGGTTGGTCCTTGCGGCTACCCCGTTCCCGGCGTGAACCAGCCGTCAAATAGGCTTCGCAGCCGATGATAGGTTTGATGCCTTTCGCTAGGCAAGCTTTATAAAAGGGAATGGCCCCGTACATCACTCCATGATCCGTAAGCGCCAGCGATGTCATGCCGTATTCGCTGGCCCGGCGCACAAGATCGGTAATCCGCGCCGCTCCGTCCAGTAAACTGTATTCGCTGTGCACATGCAAATGCACGAAAGAGCTCATGATCCCACTTCCTTCCACTCCAAAAATCAAACATAATATGAAACTATTTTATCATATTAGAGGGGGACACGCCCATAGAATGGAGAGTGAGCATAGGGACAGGCCGAGGCAGAGGATGGCCGCGTTCCGGAAAGGGGCTATTATGAGCATTTTTTTGAGCAAGGCTGTCCTTGATTTCTTTATCGCCTGCGGAATTGTCCTCGGCGGAGCGATGCTCGGAGGCATCGGTGCTGTTCTCTCCCTTCAACCGCCTACAGATACCATGCTGGACGTGGCCAACCGGATCAAAATTTGGGCGCTTGCCGCCGCGGTGGGCGGAACGATCGATCCCATGCGGGTCATCGAAAGCAATGTATTTGACGGCAATCTGTCTCCGGCGATCAAGCAGATCCTCTATCTTGTCTTCGCTTTTCTTGGCGCTCATATGGGCAGTGAACTAGTCAAATGGGTCTGTGGCAGGGGGTAGTGATGTGAGGATTCCGCCCTTTCACCGCTACCGCCGCTTCTCGCAAATTATCGCCATATTTGTGCTGGGAATGGTCGCAGGGAGCGTTGTATACAACGCAATTTTTCATATGGGATATAATGTGCTGTGGGTGCAGAATCAGGATCTGCTCGTCCAGAATGAACAGTACCGTAAGGATATAGAGACCCTTAAGAAATACAACAACAGCTCTACAGTCATCCGGGAAATCAAGCTCCGAGCCGAGGAAGGCAAGACCAAGGAGGGGGAGCCAGTCATGGACCCTGCCAGTGTGAAGGAGATCATCAGTAAAATGAGCAAGGACCTCGCACCGATGCGTGGCCGCAGCATGTTCGAAATTGATACTGATGGCAAGCTGGCCCGCCTTCTGCTGGACGGAAAGCTCTACATTGTACGAGACAAAGAATATGCCGTACGCATCCGCACGATGCTTGTCATGGAAGGCGTGCTGCAAATCTGGGTGGAAATCAATCCTTACAAGCGCAGCTGAGGACAATCATGATACAATAAAAGGCAGCGGCAGGCGTTCATCCTCGAACCCTGCAAACCGACTCTCGTAGACCTGAAAAGGAGCTGCCTGACCATGATTATGTTCGTCAAGTACACGTTATTCATTCTGCTGGTCGCCTTTGTCATCGGCGCGGCCTACTACAGCTTCGCTTCCCGCCGCAGCGCGGACCCCGTGGATCGCGGACTCAAAAAATCCTTCATGAATATGCTGCTGGGCGCGATGCTCTTAACCTTGGCCATGATGTCCATGTTCCTCTACCGCGGTTCCACCGTCGGCATCATTGTCGAGGCTGCCTTCCTGATCATCGGCATCTTCAATCTGTTCTCGGGGCTGCGCAGCTTCGGGCATTACAGCCGTCTCAAGATAGCAGCCGAAGACGAGGCCACAGCCCAATCTGCGGGCTCTAAACGCTGATTACAGAGCCAAATGCATACGTTAAATGGGGCTATCCCGAAACTAGGTATATTCCTTGATGAGATGCCCATCAGCTTAAAAAAAATGCAAAAAAATAGAACATGGCGGTGCTCAGGAAGTTCCTGAACCCGCCATGTTCTATTTTGACCGAAGCTCCCCTGTTGTGGTCGATACTCCCTGTTGCGGCCAACGCACCCTGTTCTGGTTGACACCCTCCCCTGTTGCGGTCGGCGCCCCCTGTTCTAGTCTACGCCCTCCCCTGTTGCAGTCGGCGCCCCCTGTTCTAGTCTACGCCCTCCCCTGTTGTGGTTGACGTCCTCCCCTGTTGCGGTCGGCGCCTTGCTTGAGCAAGGGATGATCAAGCTAGAACCATTCGGCCTTTAGCCGTGCAGATCCGGTAAAGTAGAAATGGATGTCATGCAGCGCTTAAACAACTGGATATTCTCCCGTTAATTTTCCGAAAATAGAGTGTCTCCAAAAAATAACAGGAAATACTCCTGTTATTCTCCAGGATCCCTCTGGATTTTCCTATACAAGGGAAAAACAACTGGAGAATTTCCCTTTAATTCGAGTAAAACCCTTGAAAAGGGAGAATTAACGGTATTTTTTCCTGCTAAATCAAAGCCAAGCTTTAAAGGTAGGACATGAGGACGCACCGCTCTCTGACCAGCACGCCATGCTGCGCTACATGTGTACGGAGGTGCACGGTCCACTTTTATTTATAATTCATCTCCGGAATCTGTACGTTCAGAGCCAGTTGCCCTTATCCGTGGTCGATCGATTGCAGCATCAGCACAGCCTTGGCTACGAGCGTATCCTGGTGACTGATCTCAATCTCGATCTTGCAGGTCCGGCGGCTGCTCTCCAGCAGCTTCGGCATAACAATTACAGAATGCTCAATTTGCACCGGCCGAATGAAGTAGGTGGACATATTGTCCAGCACATAGTCATTGCCGGTGATGTCCTTGGCCGCTTTGAACGCAGACAGGGTCATCAGCGTAGACAGCACTCCCTCCGATATCGTCCCAAGATCTGTTGCCATCTGCGGGGTGATGAAGCCGTGAAAGAACAAATGCCCCTCCTCGTCCCGCTCTTCCGCGAATCCGTTCCAGATGAGATGGTCGAAGGTCTCGCCAAGCTGCGGCTGATTGCGAACATCCCGCAAGCTCTGCAGCACTTCCTTACGAGTCAGTGAGCCTACCAGCTTGCGGTTGCGGTCCACAATCGGCAGGAAGTCGATCCCTTCCCACATCATGATCTGAGCCGCTGATGCCAAGGAGGTTTGCAGCCCGGCAGTGACGGGATTGCGAATCATCGCCTTCTCAATATTTTGCCCTGCCGTCAAGGTCTCCACATCACGGCGGCCGATGATGCCAATGACGCGGTTCCATTCATCAGTTACCGGGAACCGCTGCTCCCCGCTGTCCTGGGACAGCTGAAGCAGTTCGCCGGCTGTACTGGATATTTTCAGCGTATGCAGCCTGGGCCTGCTATCCAGAATATCCTCCACGAGCATGATTTTCTTCTTAATCAGCCTGTCGAAAATCGCCCGGTTAATCATCGATGCGACCGTAAAGGTATCATGTCTGGACGAAATCACCGGCAGATCCAACTGGTCAGCCAGTGCTTTAACCTCGCGGCTTGTTCCAAAGCCCCCCGTGACCAGCACCCCGGCCCCTTGTTCCAGCGCCAGCGAGTGGACATCATCACGGTTCCCGACAATCAGCAGGCTGTCTGCATCGATATAACGAATCATCGCGTCGACCTTCATCGCCCCGATGACATACTTGTGCAAATGCTTGTTCAATCCGCCCGCGCCGCCCAGCACATGGCCCTCGACAATATCCACAACGTCTCCGAAGGTGAGCTGCTCGGAAATATTGCGCGGCTTCTTCTCCACCCGAACGGTTCCGATCCGCTCCTTGGTAATTACAATGCCGAGGTTCTCAGCTTCCTTGACGGCCCGGTACGCCGTACCCTCGCTGACGGCCAATTCTTTTGCCAGTTTGCGGACCGATATCTTGGTACCGACCTTTAGACTTTCAATGTGCTGCAGCAGCTGTTCATGTTTGGTAATTGCATCGCCTTGACCTTCCAACTGTTACACCCCCATGACCCGATCTGTACTATACTGTTCTATTATACACGGGGAGAAAGCCCTAGTTCAACAGGGTTTCAGGGCTCGGTCAGAGAGAAATCCAGGATACTCCATGCAACCTCAAAAACCCCCTGCGCTCACCATTATGGTGAATTCAGGGGGTTGTCCTGCGGCAATCTATCATTTTTGCACGACTCTCTTCTCCTCATACCACCGGCCCCAGGCTGCAATCTTCTCCTTACGTACAGCCTCCAGCCGCTTCTGCTTCTCCTCATCCACCCCAATAATAAAGTGCAGATGAGCAGCAATGACCAGAAAAGCAAAGACCGACCAAACAACCCCAAATCCGAACACCCAGCTCGGCCCATTGGCCAGCGACAGCTTCGGAATAGCGTACAGCAGCATAGCCAGTGCTATGATCAGGTAAAGACTGTGCTTGAACTTATTTCTTTTTTTCATGGAAAACAGCTCCTTGTCCAAAGTTTATTCACAGTGGCCGTGTGAATCTATATCTCTACTCTATGAACACAGAGCCAGAAATATGAGACAAGTCTACAAAAAACTTATCTTTGACTTTCAGGACTGGTATAATCTGTAACTGAAGAAGGTATAGCTCTATAGTACATAACGACCGCTGCACTTCATCCAATCAGAGAGGCGTGGAATGCCATGAACAGAGCCTTTACCCATACCGAATACGTTATTCGTAAAAAAGTATTCTCCGTCCTGGGGGCCAAACTCCATATCTATGACAGTGCAGGAGAGCTGGTCTTGTACTCCCACCTTAAAGCGTTCAAACTCAAGGAAGATATCTCCATCTATACGGATGAGAGTATGTACAAAGAACTTCTGCGCATCAAAGCCCGCAGCATCATCGACTTCGGGGCCACCTATGATGTGCATGACACGGAAACCGGAGAACATCTCGGTGCATTGCGGCGCAAGGGATTCAAATCGATTTTAAAGGACGAATGGACCATCCTCGACAGCCATGACCTGGAGATTGGAAAAATCAAGGAGGAGAGCATCGCTATGGCGCTGCTGTGTCGAATCTTCCCTATGATTCCCCAGAATTACAATGTCGTGATAGACGGGATATCCATTCCAGTGTTCCGACGGAACTTCAATCCGTTCGTGTCCAAAGTGACCGCTGATTTCGCGGACGACAGAAAAACCATGATCGACCGAAGGCTCGGCATAGCTGCGGGCATTCTGCTCTGTGCTATTGAGAACAAGCAGGAATAAACGAGTTGAGTGAACTTCTTTGATCACAGTTTGTTGTCAGAATTGTCTATTAGCACACTAAACTATGTTGGGTTCATCTCAAAGTGGAATCCATTTCAAAATTAGTGGCTGCTTCTTCCGGTAACGGACTCCAAAGACTTTATTGACTAGAGATTCCCCCCTTCAAGAAGCTAACGGACCCCAGAGACCCTATGCATAGACATCCTGTTCAAAATCCGCTGTTGGGGACGAAATAACGTCACCTGTGTCCATTACATTTTTCAGGAGTAGTTTTATGCGGTAATAACGACTCTACGGTCCGTTAGCCCACACGTGCAGTCTTCAACCTACAGTGGTTAGTCCGCATATGCAGTCTCCAACCTACAGTGGTTAGTCCGCATATGCAGTCTTCAGCCTACAGTCGTTAGCCGACACGTGCAGTCCTCAACCTACAGAACGTTTGCTTACACGTACAGCCTTAAACCTACTGTTCGTTAGCTCCCACAGGCAACTTCAACCTTCTGAACGAATTGTTTGGTCAGGTTATTTTAGCAAGCAGGAATAATGACGTGAACCTCTTTGCTGTGTATTGTCATGTATTTTCTCACTAAAAAAAAGGGTACTCCCCAGGCTTTCGCCGAGGGAGTACCCTTTTTTTATATGACACGTAGAATGCTAAGGATTAGCCCAGTTCTCCGTAAAGCTCCTGCAAGCTCTCCGTAATAATCTTGTTTACGTCCTCGATCACTACGCTCAGGCGACGTTCTGCATCGAACAGGCGACGGATGCCGAGATTCAGGTTCAGCACCTCAAACAGCTTCTCCATCTTCTCCATTTCTTCTTGTGCCGGCATCTCTCCACTCATCATACGCTGCTGCATTTCTGCCTGGTTCTGGCGGAAGCTCTCCAGCATCGCTTTACCTTCAGGGTCAGCATCAACCAGCTTCATCGCTGCAGAAATATCTGCCACCTCGCTGCTATCTTTGATGGCCCGTGCCAATTCATGTGCTTTGTCATAAACGTTCATTACTTCATTCCTCCTAGATTGTTATTAAAAAAATAGGTCAATCACCAAGGGTCAGATGTCTCCATATGATGAATGATATGCAACCCTTAGCTATCAATTTGCCGGCATCATGCTACCGGAAGGAGATCCAAGATGTCTAAGCTCAAGATCCCTGTCCAAACGGTCCAATCGAGCATCCTGCAGGAAAATGCCCTCATGCTTGGAGACCGATCCATGAAAAGATTGAAAATTCCGGCACACGGTACGCTTCAGCTCGCCTTCGGCTCATTCCGGCAGGACGTAACCGTCATTCCGGTTCCAAAGTCCGACGGTTTGCGCATAAGTGAGGGGCTGGCGGGGCGGGCCGGATTTAAATTCCGGCATAAACTTAACGTCTCCTACAGCACGGGCAGCCGCACCCTCCGGCTTGGACCATTGATCGGCGTTCTTGTCAGCCGCCACTATCCCGATCAGCCCGATCGGCTGTTTGGAGCCATCACGATGTTCTGCCGGGAATTGACCAATGCCTGCCATGCACAGGGAGCCTATGTATATTTCATTACCCCTGAAGCGCTGGAGACACCCAGTTCTTCCATTCAGGGCTGGGTATACGAAGAGGGCTGGCGTAAGCGAAGTCTGCCCATTGCCGATGTCATCAACAACCGACTCACCACGCGCAAGGTAGAGAACAAACCTAGCGTACAGCATTTCCTGGCCGATGTAAAATCACGCTACGGCACACATTTCTTCAACGAAAAATTCCTTGACAAAACAGAGGTGTTCGAAGCATTGAAACAGGATACCTCCTTGCAGCGGTACTTGCCAGAATCTCATATGCTGACCGGTTCTGCCGTTCTGAAGAGAATGTGCAGTCATTACCAGAGCGTCTTCCTGAAACCTGTACGCGGAAGTCTAGGCAAGGGTATCCTCCGCATTTCCAGGGAAGAAGGCGGCGGATACCGGCTGCAGTCCACCACACCTATGGGTACCCGCAAGCAGTCTTACCCCAGTCTTACGAAGCTATTTCAGGCCATCGCCCCCAAAATGAAAAGCACCCGTTACCAAATCCAGCAGGGCCTTCCGCTGATGGAACTGGGTCGGAGGCCTGTCGATTTCCGGGCTCTGGTGCAGAAGAATGGCACTGGCAAATGGGGTGTTACTTCCATCGTCGCCCGTACGGCTGGCAACAATCATTTCGTGTCGAATCTGGCGCGGGGCGGTACTCTCAGCACCGTCCGGGAAGCGGTGAACAAAAGCAGCCTTCCTTCCGGTGTGAAGGATAGTGTGCAGCTCGGATTGCCCCGAGCCGCCCTTGCTATAGCCCGCGGGATAGAGAGTCATATCCCCGCTCACTTCGGTGAACTTGGAATCGATCTGGCCCTCGACCAATCCGGCCGGATCTGGCTTCTGGAAGTGAACTCCAAGCCATCCAAGAACGACAACACACCGCTGAACGATCAAAAAATAAGACCGTCCGTCAAACAAATGGTTCTGTACTGCCGTTACCTGGCCGGTTTATAAGGAGGACCTCATGGAGACATCGGCACTAGGGTTTCTTGGCGTCATGACAGGCCGCAACAGCGGCAGCCCTCCTATCGCAGAGCCCGCCTTTTGTAGTCAGCTGTGCCAGGCCGCCCCACTGTTCAATCTGGGTGTCCTCGTCTTCAAGCCTGAAGGAGTAGCAGCAGACGGATCAAGTGTTACCGGGTATGTCTGGCAAGACGGGATCTGGCAGAACGTTACGACCGCACCGCCAGATGTTGTCTACAACCGCTGCTTCTACAGCAGCCGGGAGGAACGGCAGGAAGCATCGACAGCACTAGCTGCCCTTCCCCGCTCATTGCCTTGGTCCCGTGGACTGCCCGACAAATGGAGCGTCTACAAGATTTTGAAGTCTATTCGCAGCACGGCTCCGCTACTGCCTGAGACCCGGATCTATACTGGCCGGGACAGACTAGGCACCATGCTCGCAGAGAGAGAATACGGCGTATTCCTGAAGCCCAGGGCCGGTTCGCATGGCAAGCGCACATTACATGCCAGGTTGATTCATGGAGGCACAGGGGGGCTTCGCGTGAGTGGCCGGGACGGTGCCAACACACCGTTCCATCTTGTTTTTGCCAGCGGGCAGGAAGGTATCGACTGGATACACGACTTCATCGATTCACGCCGCTATATTATACAACCTTATCTGCACCTCACTGGCAGCACAGGTCAGCCGTTCGACGTTCGTGTTCTTATGCAGAAAGACGGCAGTGGCGTGTGGGGACTCACCGGAATGGCCGTCCGGCTCGGCAGCAAGGGGACACTTACCTCGAACCTGCACGGCGGAGGAACTGCCGTTTCTCCATTGCCCTTCCTGACAGCAGAATACGGCTCGGCAGGCAAAGAAATCGTGGAAGAGCTGGCCAGTTATGCAGCCTTCCTGCCGCCTGTGCTGGAGAATGCCTGCGGCAGACTTGGCGAGCTCGGCCTCGACTTCGGGATTGACGAAGGCGGACGAATCTGGCTGCTCGAAGCCAATTCCAAGCCGGGGCGATCCGTGTTCCGTCTGACAGGCGACCGCCGGGCGGTCAGACTTTCTGCTGAAAACCCGCTGCGTTACGCCCGCCATCTGCTACTTTCAAGGCGTGGGCAGCCGACATGGCCACCACTGCGACTTCATTCACACGGGAATAAATCAATGATTCCTAAGGAGGATTCATAAATGGGTCTCACTTTTTGCAACGTCCATTTCACCAAACAGCCCCAGAGAGTCGTATATGTATCGGGCTCGCTGATGAAAAGCCTGAAGCTATCTGGCAAGAAAAACATCCGCCTACGGCTGGGTAAGGATACGATTCCGGCGATCATCAAACCCATCAAGCGAGCCGGCAAGCATATGTTCCTCGCCTCTGGTGTGAAGAGCGCCATCAAGGTTCCGAAGTCGGGCGGCATTTACCTGCGCAATTTGGAGAACGATGAGGTGCAGCTCGGGCCGCTGGTCGGTATATTGTCCGACGGACCGACTTCCTCTTCCCAGCCCTTCGGTTCCCGCACAGGATTCATCAAACAACTGCTGCGAGAAGGAAGCAATAAATGCTATATTTTTGCCTTCACTCCACGCGATATCAATTGGCAGCAGGAACAGGTATACGGTTATTTCCTAACCTCAAGCGGCAAATTCGAACGCAAAATGGTGCCGCTACCTGATGTCGTCTATAACCGGCTTCCCAGCAGAAGAGCAGAAACCTCACCCTACATCAACCAACTGCGGGAACGGTTCATGCGCAAGAAGATCCCCTACTTCAACTGGAGCTTCTTCAATAAATCCGATATTTATAGGCTGCTGGAGAACGATTCCGCGGCGAACCGCTACGTGCCGGAGACCCACACCTATCCCGACGTAGATAAAATGCGTGACATGCTGGACCGTCATCATTTCGTATATTACAAACCGTCGGCAGGCAGTCTGGGGCACGGCATATACCGGCTTACCTATTTACCGAAAAAGGGCTATTTTGCCCGTTACCGTAAGAACGGCAAGAACGTGCTGCTGCGCTTCTCAAGCTTCGAGAGCCTGATGCGTATGCTGCGGGGCCGCCACGGTCAGCAGCTTCAGAATTATATCGTGCAGCAGGGCATTCGCCTCATTGAAATTGACGGCTGCCCTATCGATTTCCGGTTTCATATGCACAAGAATGGCAGTAACCAGTGGGTTGTCGTAGGCATCGGCGCCAAGAAAGCCGGACGCGGTAGCGTCACTACCCACCTCAAGAATGGCGGTGCACTGCTCACGCCACAGCAGGCGCTTGGCCGTGTATTTGGAAGCAAGGCCGATGAGGTGCTTCAGCGTGCCAAGGGTACTGCTATCAAACTGGCAGAGTCGCTGGAAATCCAGCACCGGCATCTGCTGGGCGAGATCGGCTTCGATCTCGGGATCGACCAGGACGAGGAAATCTGGATGTTCGAGGCGAATGCCAAGCCCGGACGCTCTATCTTCCGCCACCCTTCCCTGCGCGCTGAGGGCAGAGCTTCCATCGAGCATATTTTGGAACATTGCCTGTATCTCAGCAAATTCCGCAGGAGGGATGAGCCTTGAACACCCGCATTCCCGATGAGAGCAAGCCCATTATCGCCATTCTCACCACCAGTGACAAGCGACTGAAATTTTGTGGAAATCGCAGTAATTTCCGCGATATTATCCGTACGGGCAAAGAACTGGGCTACCTTGTATACGTAGTTACGGTCCGTGATCTCAAGTTGGAGGAACGGTTCATCAACGGTTTCATTCCTTCTCCCAGTGGCAAGCAGTGGTACAGTATCCCTGTACCACTGCCACAGGTCATCTATAATCGGGTGGCAAACAGGGAAAAGGAAGAGCTAAAGCCGGTGGCCCGCAAAATTGCCCAATGTCTGGAGCATCCAGACATCCATCTGTACAATCCGTATTTTTTCAACAAATGGAATCTGTTCGAATGGCTGCACAGCTCTCGCTTCACCTCGAAGCATGTGCCCACGACCCGCCGACTGCGCAGCCCGGGCACCTTGACCGCCATGCTGAAAAATCATGATAGTCTCTACCTGAAGCCCGAGAGCGGCAAAGCTGGTAAAGGCATCATGCGGCTGAAATATCTTGCGGATACGGCACTGCCCTACAGGCTGCAAATCCAGACCGGCAAAAAAAATGTCACCTACAAAACTGCTTCCATGGAACGCCTCTGGAGTCGCATTAGTAAAGAGAAGGGAACGGCTCGCTATATCGTCCAGCAGGCTATTGACCTGGCCACACACCGCGGACGTCCCTTCGATCTCCGCGTGCTGTTGCAAAAGAACAGCCGGGGTAACTGGGGCGTAACAGGCATCGGCGCAAGGCTGGCTGGTGCCCGGAGCATCACCACACATGTACCGCGCGGCGGCACCATCGAGGAACCCTCCAGCATGCTGGAGGGTACCTTCAGTACCGAACGGGCTGCGGCCATTCTCAAGAGTGTGCCCACGACAGCTCTGTTAATGGCCCGCCAGATCGAGCGAGCCTCCGAGTATAGACTGGGGGAAATGTCCATGGATCTTGGAGTCGACCATAACGGAGGCCTCTGGTTCTTCGAGGCTAATTCGCGACCGATGAAATTCGATGAACCGGCGATTCGCAAGCTATCGCTGGAACGGATCTTCCAGTACAGCCAGCATCTGTCCCAGCTCCCCGATTAAACTTGCCTGAAGGAAGTGACAAAGACATGCAAATCTCTTCCATTTATGACACAGCCCCTGCGCAGTGGACCGCTCGGCTGGACGGCCTGCTGCATTTCATCCGGCAGCACGGTGATCGGCGGATCACGCTCCAGGGTTACCGGGCACTGGCTGCATTGACACCCGAGCAGCTTGCCCTACCTGGTGTCTCGCTGCTGATCGCTACCGTGCGCGGCCAGCATGGCCGCCAGCTCGCAGGCCTGAGCTTCGTGTCCGGCTTCGGCAAGGAAGCATGCCTTGTCGCTGTCCACCCACTCTACCGGGGAAAGCATACCGGCTCTTCGCTACTAACGGCTCAGCTGCAACGCCTCGGCAGACTGGAATGCAGTGTCGCTAGTGACAATACCCCCAGCCTGAAGATGTGCTTCCGTGCCGGCTTGGCTGCCGTGGCTCTTACCACAGGGCCGACCGGCAAGCCTACGCTTGAGCTGCGTTCGCCCGAACATACGGGAAGTACTACCATCTCTACACAAGAAGGTGAACTACTGTGTCGCAACCCGTCTTAGGCATTCTTACGCTATATCTGAACGATGCCAAGCAGCTCGAAGAAAAAAGTGTCTATCGGAGGATGATTATTGAAGGCGGCAAGCTCGGATTGGATGTGTTTGTCTTTACGCCTATGGATGTACACGCCTCGAAAGAGCAAGTTTACGCGATGGTCTATGACTCCAAAACAGGGAAATGGTCCCGCAAGTGGAGGGCCTTGCCGGCTATGATCTTTGATCGCTGCCGTATCCAGAAAAGCGTCCGCTTCCAGCAGCTTCTCCGCTTCCGCGCCCGCTACAATCATCTGACTTTTCTAAACCGGCCATTGCGTAACAAATGGACCATCCACCAAACCTTTTCGCAAAAGCAGCGTTTCCGGCAGCATCTCCCGGAGACGCTACTCTATCAGTCATTCACTGATCTCAAACGGATGCTGAGAAACCATTCCGTCGTCTATATCAAGCCGATTAACGGCACCGGCGGACGCGGCATCCTTCGTATCGAGAAGAAGGCTAGTGCACAAGGCATCTTCGATATTCAGGGCCGCCGGCAGAACCGCCGCATTATCTCCCCCCGCAAGGTCTCGCTCTCCCAGCTTGACAGTGTAGTCCGCCAGTGGTGTATTGGAACTACCTTTCTTGCACAGCAGGGCATTCCTTTGCGTCTGCCGAGCGGACGCTTCCATGATTACCGCATGCTGGTTCAGAAGAACGGGTATGGGGTTTGGGAGCTGACGGGGATGGCCGGACGTGTCGGTGCGGCGCGCAGCGTAACCTCTAACCTGCATGGCGGAGGCCATGCTGTTCGGGCTGAGAAGCTGCTCAGGGGCTGGCTCGGCAGTCAGGAGAAAGCCGTGAAGGTGATGAAAACGGCCGAGAAGCTGGGGATCGAAGCTGCTGCCTATCTGGAGGACTGCTTCAGCTCCCTCTGCGAGCTAGCCCTGGATCTTGCCATTGACCGTGAAGGGAAAATCTATATCCTGGAGGTCAATCCCAAGCCCGCCCGCGAGGTCTTTCTCCGGTCCGGCGACACCGAAACGTACCGTAAATCGCTGGTACGACCGCTGGAATATGCGCTGTGGATTCACAGGAATAAAGAAGCTCCGGCGGCTTCCAAAGTCACCGAAGAATAGGGAGGTACACTCCCTCCCCTCCATATCCCTCCCTCGCTTCTTTCCCATTCATCACTGAAAAAGCCTCAGCCCGAAATACACGGACTGAGGCTCTTTCACTTGTTTAACTGCTATTGCTATCATCCGCAGCCAGTACGGGCGGAAGCTACCATCGTATTTTGTATGAAAATATAATTAAATCAGTCAAACTGCTTTATTCCGCATTGTCATAAAGCTCCAGCAGCTCGGCAATAGAATTGATAATCACATCGGAGCCCTTCAGCTCATCCTGACGTCCGAAGCCTGCGTAGGCACAGCCAATCACGGTCTGCCCGTTTCCTTTACCCGCCTCTACGTCAGATGAACGGTCTCCCACCATCCATGCGCTGCCAATTCCATGGTTCTCTAGCAGAATGCGCACCAGGTCAGTCTTGGTTGCTGTTCCTTGCCCGCCTGCACTGTACAAGCCCTCGAACAGCTCCTTCAATTCATGCACCACTACAATACTGTGGATGTAGTCCTGTAAGCCGTTGCTGGCTACGAACAGACGCACACCACGCTCTTTTAACGTCACCAGCGTCTCTGCCACCTGCGAATAAAGCAGCGTGTTTCCAGCCTCCAGGCCTTCAATCTCCAGCTGCAGCAGCAGTTCATCCGCGCGGCGATGTACATGCTCCCCCGCCTCCGGCATTACAATCTTCCAGATTTGATCCAGCAGCATACCGAGACTTCCAAGGATACGTTCCTCCGGCGGTGTCGGTCCTGTATATAATCCCTCTTCGCGCAAAATGTCGAACATTTTGTGATAGGCCGGCAACAGCAGGCTTTCCGTCTGGAACAAGGTCCCGTCCATATCAAAGATGACCGCTTCCGGCTTCTTCAACTGCGGGATTTGCCCGTTCTGCTCAAACCTGTTTTTTTCTTGACTCATGAAGTAACTCCCTTCTTGTGCTGTATTTATGCATTCTATGATATAAGAAAGCCAGCGGGATAGCGATGGATAAATTCATCTTGCTTTGTTTATATCAATATAAGATAGATCTATTATACAGATATGAATATATATAGCATATATAGCTTCTATATCTTATATATCTTCTATAGCTTCGCCAAAGCACCTGGTTTAAAATGTTGGAGCTCACGCACGGAAGGGAGCTAACGGACCGTATTGCCGTTATGTGCAAATAAAGCTGCTTCTGGAGCTTGCAACGGACTCAGAGGGCGCTATTCCCCCCCAAACAGCTGATTTGGGGCAGGATATCTGCCCATAGCGTCTCTGGAGTCCGTTAGCTTCCTGAAAGGTTTTCTGATTAGGCAATAAAGGCTCTGGAGTCCGTTACGAGACAAAGCGACTGTTGAGGTTGAGGTTAATGT
>NZ_JBHTYV010000002.1:269614-399373 GCF_042790635.1 Paenibacillus sp. NPDC056722
GTTGGTGTTGGTGTTGGTGTTGGTGTTGGTGTTGGTGTTGGTGTTGGTGTTGGTGTTGGTGTTGGTGTTGGTGTTGGTGTTGGTGTTGGTGTTGGTGTTGGTGCAAATGTTGAGATTAAGTTGATGTTCATGCAAATATTGAGGTTGAGGTCAATCCATCAAGGGAGCACCCTGATATCCCTTTTAGAGCATGACAAAAGGCCGGTCAGCAAGCACAATATTGTGCTGCGAACCGGCCTCTTTAGGCTGAACATTCCCGGACTGGCCGGAAACTGAATTAGATTCTGTCGAAACTTGAAATTAGCTCATCGAGAACATCTTTGCTGACCATTTTACCTTTGAAGTTGATCAGGTTTTCCGCACTGCCGGAGAAGATGCAGGTAGGCTCATATTTTCTGAGAATGATCTTTTCGCCATCAACGAAGATTTCGAGCGGGTCTTTTATGTCAATTCCCATTGTTCTACGCAGTTCAATTGGAATTACGATACGTCCCAGTTCATCTACTTTTCTTACAATTCCTGTTGCTTTCATCTTAAGTATCCTCCCTTGAAATAACACCTAAATAATCACTAGAGTTAAAAGCTATCAAAGCTTCTATAAAGTAGTAATGATTACGCCATATCTGCATTGTAAGGTGCTATTTCTTTCCTGTCAATTTTATTTCTACATTTTTTGATATTTATCGACAACATTTTCGACAAAGATACGCGTTTATTCGACAAAGTTAAGATTTCGTAACTTATTTTATATGAAAATAGCTTTCATTGAAAGCTATTTATGGAAAATATATAAATTGCTCATACATCATTTACATTGCACTAGATAAATCTATTAAAACTGGATCGCTATCCATCTACTTCTCTCTCCGGAACTTTAGATCTCAAACCAATTCCTATAGTATAATTGAGAGAATCACTTTTATTACACGGGCATACAGGAGGCACAGAAAATGAATAACTCCCCCGCTTCTCCCGTTGCACAAGCGATCCGGGAACGTCGGAGTATCCGGCAATACAAGAGCACGCCTGTTCCACAGGAGCTGCTGCTCTCGCTAATGAACACCGCCAACTGGGCGCCTAATCACGCGCTACGGGAGCCTTGGCGATTTATCCAATACAAGGGCGCTGCCCGGGAGACCTTTACGGAAGCCGTGCTAGGCGCCATGTCGAAAGAAGAACGGCAGAAATACGAGATTCAGCGGCGGAAGGAGTATATGACGATCCCGGTTCACCTCATTGTCGTCATGCCGGAAGACCCGCGGGATAAGCAATGGACAGAGGACTTCGGCGCCGTGTGCAGCTGGATTCAGAGCTTTCAGCTCGCCGCATGGGAGCAGGGGCTGGGCGTCGTCTGGAAGACCAACCCCTACATGTTCTCCCCTTTCTTCCGGGAAGCCGTCGGCGTTGCTCCTGGCGAGAAAATCGTAGGCGTGCTGCATATCGGTTACCCTGAAGTGATCCCCCCAGCCAAACCGCGTACTCCCGCAGAAGCTCGGCTCACGGTGCACGAATAGGCACTCCAGCCGTAGAGCTGCTCGTACCGAGCAAAAGGGTGTCTCATCACCATTTATCATGGTAAATGAGGCACCCTCTTTGTCATTGCCGCTATAGTCCAAATTCCAGAGCAAAAATCCTTACTTCTCCCTTACCTCGCCTGACGAATCAATCTTCGCATTGTAAGAAAGTTTGTTGAGGCGCTGTATCGTCTGAGCATTGTAATCCGGCCCCATAAAATTGGGCTGACCCGCGATTATCTTCACGGGAGTGATCCGCCCCGTCATATCCGAGCCCTTGAGCTCAATGTTCAGCAGCATGGAATGAAGCGTCTTATCTCCTCCACGGGTGGAACGGTTAAACACAAAGTTGCCTAACGAATAATAGATGGGCTTGTGCTTGTAATACTCAATGCCCATCAGACAATGACTATGTGCGCCTACAATCATGTCCGCTCCGCTGTCAATGATCTGTTTAGCCAGGGTGCGGGCATATTTCTCCGGATAATCCTTAAACTCCTCGTTCCAGTGGATGTACACAACCGTGAAATCATTGACCTTGGATGAGACCCTGATCTCGCTCAGCAGGGGCTCTAGCGTATACGCCGAAGCCGCACCGGGGGTAGAAGGCCCCGCATACCAGGAAGGGCTAGGGAGCACACGGCTGACGCCGAGCACAGCGATCCTCTTCCCTTTCACCGTCTTCACAAAGGGCTTGAACGCTTGCTTGATGTCGGCGCCTGCACCGGTATGTCCAATTCCGTATTTGTCCAGATGAACCAACGTGTCCAGCATTGCCGTCTTGCCGTAATCCAGAATATGATTGTTCGCTAGAGTTACCCCGTCAATGCCCGCAAAGGTCAGCCCGTTCAAAGCTGAGGGATTGGAACGAAAAACAAAACTTTTCTGTGAGGGCGTCCCCCTGGTAGATACCGGTGTCTCCAGATTAGCGAAGGCCAGATCTGCCTTTCGCAGGACCGGCGCGACCTTCGCGAATGGATAATTCACCCCGTAGCGGGCAATTTGCTCGCCCACGAAGCCGTCCAGCAGGATATCGCCTGCAAAGGCCAGCTGAATGCGCTGTGGTTCCGCCCCCTCTCCGTTAGCAGGAGACGCGGCCGTAACAAGTAGTAGCATAATAATCATAAGGATTGCTGATCTGCGCAACAGTTTAACCCCTTTATCTTATTGTTTCACTGCAGTTTGATGCTATTCTACTATACAAGGCACAAACTTCCAGATAAAGGGTATAAAGTCCAATAGTCACCTTCAGAGGGTCTAGGCATATGGACCTGAATAAATCATTGCCTGTCAGATCTGCTGTTTTTTCAGCACAGCCCGGAAGCAATTCAAGCCACCCCACGCTTCCGTCCGTACGGCATCCGCAGGCAGTTCAAAGTCTGTTTCACCCCAGTACTGGAATCCCACCTCCAGCAGCAAGCCATTCATGAGCTGGAGATTTACTGTTGGGTAATCAAAGGTCAGGATTAAGAGACCCTCATCGTTCAAAATCCGGTGGAATTCTCCCAGTGCGCGATACTGTTCCACCAGCGGCAGATGCTCCAAGACAGAGATACAGAATACTATGTCAAAATATTCATCCTCATAAGGCAGCGCTGTCAGATCAGCTTGAGCCAGATGCAGACGTGTAGTCCGTCTAGCCTGTACCTGCCATGCTGCCTCCTCCCCAATATCGCGGGAAATCTCCGCCATTACAGCATCCTTGCTGACAATTCGTGCATCCACATCACAGGCATGAACCTCCTCACAGACGCCAGTGAGGTAGAACTTAAGCGGATGGGAAATACCGCAGCCTGCATCCAGCACCACATCATGAGCGGAGACAAAGTGCGTACACCATTCATATTCATAAGGGCGACTCCACCAGGATTCCGGCAAATCATAAATCAACTTATCGCGCCTTGCATCGGAGTTGACAAAGAAACGGGAGACATAGGGATGTTTTGGCATGGCCAGGACTCCTTTAACGGGAATTTCGGTAGTGAGAGTATATTCAAGATTCCCTGATTCATGCCTGAACCTCACGTAGAGGGAGGGGTACGCAGCACAAAAAGACGCTGATCCGCAAGGGTCCAGTCGTCTTTGGAAAGGGGCAGGGCCGGCATCACCTCTGGATCAGGTACAAGCATAGCCCTGCTTTATCACACCCTACCGGGCAGTGGCTTGCGCCATTGGGCTCGTTCCGCTCTAGGTATAGTACGAAATGGGCTTCGGCGCTGTACCATGTCTTTCGATCAGGTCATCCACAAGCGCCGACCATTCCGGGTCCACTGTGCAAAGCTCTGGGTGATTCTCAAACCAGGACAGTGAACGTTTGACGCCTTCGGTAAACGGAACTGTGCAGACAAAATCCGGTACCAGCGCCTTGATCTTGCTATTGTCGAATACGCTGCTCACCGCCTGGTCGCCAATCAAACCATCTGCGGTGCCGGGAGGCGTAAAGGCGGCTATGAAGTCTGTGGAGATATGCACCACCTGTGGCTCTGCGCCTGCCGCGGCGCCGAGCCCTGCATAAATCTGATTCCAGTTCAGAACCTCATCCGAGGTAATATGAATCGCTTCTCCCAGCGCTTCAGGATGTCCCAGCAGACCTACGAATCCTTTGGCAAAATCGGTATTGTGCGTAAGTGTCCACAGTGAGGTTCCATCCCCATGCACGATGATCGGCTGGCCTTTGCGGATACGGTCCACGAGCGTCCATGGATGCTCCCAGCTCGTCAGCGCCGCCGGAATCGCCGTCTCCCCGTAGGTATGAGACGGTCTTACAATGGTCACCGGGAAGCCGCTATTCCGGTATGCTTCCATTAACAACTGCTCACATGCAATCTTGTCCCGGGAATACTGCCAGTAAGGATTCTCCATTGGCGTTTCTTCCGTCACCAGATAACTGCGCTGCGGCTTCTGATAAGCAGAAGCGGAACTGATGAAGATATACTGCTTGGTCTTGCCGGTAAACAGCTCAATATCGGTCTGAACATGCTCCGGTGTAAAGGCGATCCAGTCCACCACGACATCGAATTCATGGTCCTTCAGCACAGCCGCGGCCTCAGCCTGCTGGCGGATATCTCCCGTGATTACCTTCGCGCCTTCCGGCACGAATTCATCCCGCTGTCCTCTATTGAACAGATATAGCTCTATTCCTCGCTCTACAGCCAGCTTGGATACAGCCTGACTGATCTGACCCGTTCCTCCGATAAACAATACTTTCATCTGACACAGCTCCTTTTTGTAGGAAATAAGTAACAGAAATAATCATTGGAAAATCCCTTGCCCACATCTATAAAGCGTTATCTCTTAAGGAAGAAAGTGCTGCCGTACGGTGCCTTTACCCTCGAATACCTCTATCTCTGCATAAGCTCCGTTAATAAGTGTCAGCTGCGGCGGGACATGCCCGAAATCCACCTCATAAATCACGGGCACGCCCAGTTCCCCGGCAAGCTCCCTGTACATGTCCTCAGCGGTGTATCCATCAAATGGAGTATTGGCCGCACTTCTGCCGAACAGTAATCCCGAGCAGTTACGGAACCAGCCTGCCAGCTTCATCTGTACGAGGGAACGACGCAAGTCTGCAGTGTTAAGCTCGCAATTTTCCAGATACCACAGAATAGGCTCGTCATGGATGACCCCCTTCTGAAAAGCTTCCACATCGCCATATGGTGTGCCGATCAGATGACGGATAACATCCACACAGCCACCAAGCAATCTTCCTTTGACCGTTTCCGGTGATCCTGAGACTGTCTTCCATTGCACGGGTTCCGTCAGATTGAAGACACTTGGCGAGGGTTCACTCTGTTTCTTCTCTTTATGATAACGGGGAGCAGAGTGCTGAATATTGGAGCCGCCTGCCTTCGTTAACAACACGGACAGCCATTGCCCGGTAGTCTCATCGCTGAACTCTCCCCGTAAATCATAGAAGCATGCCCCATGGGCTGTAGCCAGCCCCGTCTTCAGGGTCACCGCCAGCAGCAACGTGCCTATATCCGAATAACCCATAATCCATTTGCTTTGGCGTTCAATCTCTTCGAAATCGACAAACTCCAGCATTTCAATCAGCAACTCACCGCCCCAAGGCGGAAAAATCATCCCGATGGCTTCATCCCCCATCATGGCATTGAACTCTTTGCCACGCACCGGAGCTGGAGCCGACTTAGCCTTATGCTGTGTCCATACGGTATCTCCACAGACGACCTTAAAGCCCTTCTCTTCCATACGCTCACAAGCTAACTTGAACAGATCATGACCTTTTGCACTCACGCCTGATGAAGGCGCTGTCACTCCTATTGTTGCGTTCTTCTCTAAAAATGGATATCTGATCATATGTCTTCCTCCTGGGTCCATAAATCGGCCCTTTTCCACTGTGTTTGACTTTCGTCTAAGCAAAGCTGTGGAAATAGAATAAAATAAACTTAATTATACGACCTTTTGCAGAAGTTTGAAAATCGGTTGAGGGGGAGAACGCCGAATGCCCAAGATAACAGTATTAATGTCGGCTTATAACACCAGGCCTTATATTAAAAATGCGGTGGAGAGCATACTGAATCAGACCTGCCGGGACTTTGAATTTCTGATCATCGACGACTGCTCCACCGACGGTACACTGGAATATCTCCAGAGTCTGGAAGATCCGCGGATTCGTCTCATTACCCACAATTCCAACAAAGGGCTGGTTTATTGTCTTAATGAAGGACTGGACCTGTCCACAGGTGAATATATTGCGAGAATGGATAGCGACGATATCAGCGCGCCCCATCGTTTTGAGAGACAGCTACGATATATGGAAGACCACCCCGAGGTCGGTGTTCTCGGCACCTTCATCACCCTTTTTCACAATGGGGAGCTCGTCTCCAAACCTACAAGTCATGAAGATATTCGCTGCTGGCAGCTTTTCTATTGTTGTGTTGGACATCCTACCGTATTTATGCGGAGCAGCGTACTGAAGGAGCATGACATCCACTACAATCCAAGCTTTACACATGCCGAGGACTATGAATTCTGGAGCCGGCTGTCGGAACTTACACGGATCGAGAATCTGCCCGAATACCTTTTCTCCTATCGCGTGCATGAGGGGCAAATCTCTACCCAGCAGCATCTGGCCCAGCGTCTGACGGCGGACCGGGTGCGCAGGATGCTCCTGTATAACCTGGGTGTCTTTCCTACCGAGGAAGAATTCGACATTCACATGCAATTCTATCAGCGTACCATTCCTGTCCATAATTATGAGGGGTATTCACGAGCGCTCGCTTGGGCGCATAAGCTGCTAGAGCGGAACCAGGCGACCGGAATCTATGATCAAGAGACTCTTAACCGTATTCTGTCCACCTGCTTTACCTGGTCTGAAATCGCATGAATAACGTTTTAGAGAGCCTATCCTGCGCTTTCTAGACTACCATAGGATGTAAAAAGAGGAGGTGCCCCGGCACCCCCTCTTTTATATGACTACGGCTATCTCGCCGCCCTAGTTTACATGCTATAGGCTTTTTCTTACATAAGAAATTGCGTCGGTAAGAATGGTCACCCGATTGTCTTCCGCACCGTCTCTGTTAATCACGGTAAAGGTATCATCTGCGGATACAAGCTCACCGGCAAAGGTCTCCACTGCCGTTTCTACCTGAACGCTTTGCCCTACATATGCTTCGATCTTCTTGGAAAAACTCATTCTGCTTCCACCTCCGCTGGAATGCTAGGCTGAAACGCCAGTGTATTCCGGAAATTGACGATTACACTCGCGCCTCCCTCTTCGGTTAGCGCTGCATATCCGCCACCAACTTCAGTTACAATCCCTTCAATGATTTCCCGGTTTGTTGTGATCAGCACATTATTACCAATATTCTCACGGGCCAGCTCTACGAACGGGACAGCGCTGATTCGGCCCAAAGCGCCCAGGATTCCACCGATTACATTGCTGCGTGCGGATGGCGTTCTGGTGGATGTAGCTGTGGTCGATGAAGCTTTGGTCGATGAAGCTTTGGCAGATGACGTACCAGACGTCGAATCGGCCGATGCAGGATCACTAGCGGTTTGAGTCGGCTGGTCGGAGCCTGTCTTCAGAAAGTCTGCGATGCTTTTAGGAACGACGTTATCCTTGCCCAGAAGCTGAGGCAGCAGGCCCGGCCGGACCACTTTCTCGATCAATCCTGTCAAATCCTCCAATTTAAACTGTGCGGCCATTCGATCAAACCTCCAATTGTATAGAAGATATGAAGCTTTCATTTCCCTGCCTACTTAATAAGTCCATACACAAAAGGGGCTGCCCCGCAGTCAGATACGACCTTGTGGGGCAGCCCCTCGTCAGCCTATAGACGGCACTAGCGTAACCGGCTGCCTAGCAACTTTTGTACAGTATCAAGCACATTACTTCCGTTCAGATTCAACGAACCCAAGAACGGTTCAATCTGAGTCTTTGCTTGCTCAATGGTCCGGCTAAGCTCTCCAACTACTGTGTTCACATCCACATTAGAGCCTGTGAATGAAGATTGTAGGTTCCGGAGTCTGCCGAAGACATCGTCGACAAATTGACCAGCAGAAACACTGTTCACTCCGCCATCCACTTTACCAATTGCACCCAACAACTCGGATTTTGTAGCTTCATCCAAGTTCAGAGCGGCCATTTCGTCTTGCAATTGATTGAAGCTGGCTTGATCAATGTTGTCGCCCGCCGCAGTATCTACTTTGGATTGAACGGAACCCAGCTTTCTAAGAAATTGTCCCACCACATTGTCATCTTTCAAGACCAGCCCCTGTGCTTTCTCCAGAAACTGCGCCAGTTTGGCTTCCACATCACTCATTCTTTATCCCTCCTTTCCTGCTGCTATATTATGCAAGAATCAGAGGTGTGCTTGGATGGATACATATTTCCTGAAATTAATAGGTCTATAGATTAGTGCCAGTTTCAGGACCCTACCTTTTACCATATGCTGTCACAAACTTATATCTTCTATTAGGCAATGAGAGGAAGAGTTTTATTAATGCAGGCGAAGGAGGAAAGGAAGTCAATGATGCCCGCCCAGCAACAGGCAGATGCCGCATTCTGGAGGAACAAGAAAGTATTCATCACCGGACACACAGGCTTTAAGGGAACCTGGTTGTCTCTGTGGCTACATTCCCTTGGCGCCTCAGTAACCGGGTATGCTCTGAAGCCTCCCACCAATCCGAACCTGTACCATATTTGCCGCATGGATGAACTGGTTACTTCTTATCTGGATGATATCCGAAATTCTGCTTCCTTATCCAATGCCCTTGCGCAGGCTGCCCCCGATGTTGTGATTCATATGGCGGCCCAACCGCTCGTCCGTGAATCCTACATCCATCCTGCCGCTACCTTCGAGATTAATATGATGGGAACTGTGAATGTGCTTGAAGCGGTCCGCAAAGCCGTAGCGCAGGGGAGCCCGATCCGGGCTGTTCTGAATGTAACTACAGATAAGTGTTATGACAACCGGAACTGGAGCTGGGGATACAGGGAGAGCGACCGCCTCGGCGGCAGTGATCCCTACTCCGGCAGCAAAGCCTGCTCGGAGCTGATTACAGATAGCTACCGCAGAGCCTTCTTCCTATCGGGGAGCGGTGCTGCTAAGGTCGCTGTCGCATCAGCCAGAGCCGGCAATGTCATCGGCGGCGGAGACTGGAGTAAGGAACGCCTGATTCCCGATATTGTCCGGGCTGTACTGAGCCAGAAAGCTGTCCAGATCCGCTATCCGCAGGCAGTCCGGCCCTGGCAGCATGTGCTTGAGCCACTACACGGATATTTGCTGTTAGCGCAAAAACTGGTCGAGTCCGGTTCCCCTTATGATCAGGGATGGAACTTCGGTCCCGATGACGCCCACTCCGTGGAGCAACTGGTTCGCCAGTTATGCAACCTATGGGGGGAAGGGGCTAACTATGTTGTTGATCAGGAGACCACCCATCCGCCTGAGGCTCATTATCTACGGCTGGACTCGTCAATGGCGAAGCAGGAGCTTGGGTGGACTCCCCGCTGGAACCTGGAGAAGGCGCTGGCCCGGACCGTGGAATGGTACAAAGCGGACCAGCACCAAGAGGACATGCGTCAGGTCAGCCTGCAACAGATCCGCGACTATATGAAAGGAGTACATGGCTGATGATCATCAAGCCAGGCAGACTGCAGGGAATTTATGAAATCAGTCTCAGTCCGAGGAACGACCACCGCGGCCATTTCACGCGGATTTATGACCAACAGCTGTTCAAGGAGCATGGTTTGGACTGGAACTGGGTTCAGGAGAATCGCTCATTTTCAGGCAAGAAAGGAACAATCAGGGGTATGCATCTGCAGTATGGTGACCATGCGGAAACTAAGCTTATTCGGGTCACTCAAGGTGCCATCTTCGATGTCTTTGTAGACCTCAGGCCTGATTCCCCTTCATTTGGCTGCTGGGACTCTATACTGCTGACGGAAAGCAACAACAAGATGGTATATATCGGCAAAGGATTCGGTCATGGATTCTGCACCCTTCAGGACGATTGTGAAGTTGTGTACAAAGTAGACCGCTGCTATGCCCCGCAGCATGAAGGCGGCGTACGCTGGAACGACGAGACACTGCGAATTACCTGGCCGATTCTGAAGCCGACTATGTCAGACAGGGATATGCTTCTTCCCACCTTGGAGGAATTCAAGCGTCGTTTAGAACAAAATTAAAGGAGCGATCAGGCTTATGCAACCACTCGTTAGTATTTTGATTCCCACCTTCAATCGGCCCGACTATTTTGAACAGGCTCTAAGAAGTGCTCTTGCCCAAACCTATTCCAACTTTGAAATCGTCATTAGTGATAACAGCGACAATACACAGACTGAACAGGTAGTGGCCCGCTACCAGGCACATCCGAACGGCTCCAAAATACGCTACCATCGCAATCCCAAGAACATCGGCCCTATTGCCAACCAACAGCAATGTCTCAATCTTGCGAACGGGGAGTACATCAATTATTTAAATGATGATGATCTATTCCATCCCCAAAAAATCGAAAAAATGATGAATTTCATCTTGGGACACGCCGGCGTAGTCCTTGTCAGTTCCCAGCGGAGAGTCATTGATGCCAACGGCAAGCAAATTTATGTCCCGCCGGTCTTAACCTTCAGGAAATTCTCTACCCGGGATACCGTAATCAACGGCCGGGTGCTGACAGAGATGATGCTGCGCAACCAGACCAATTATCTCGGCGAGCCTACTACTGTACTGTTCAAGCGCAGTGCGCTGACAGAGCCTTTCGGTGTGCTCGCGGGTAAACAGGTCTTCTTCGCCGTGGATATGGCCAGCTGGGTCAACCTGATGACACAAGGCAATGCCGCGATTCTGGTTCAACCGCTTAGCTATCTCCGCTATCATTCCACACAGTTGTCACAGCATAAATATGCCAGAAAGGTCGGGGAGTTGGATATCAAGACCTTTGAACGATTCGCCAAGATCCATGGATATACCCAATAACCAACGAAGGGATTGTTCCGGATGAAGGAGCTCCTGCGATCCTACAAGCACGCAGACGTGCAGCAAACTTCCTCTTACTGTATCCCTATTGTAGTCAATGGTACCTTGCGCGGCAGATTACGTCCCATCACTGCAGAGGTTATTCACAACTCTGATGAGATCACGCAACTTACGGAATGGAGAAGTTCTTCCTCCTCCTGGTTCACTACCCAGTTCCCAGGGTCTGAAGATGGAACCCGGCGCTGGCTGGAGCATCAGGTGCTTGGCGCAGACGACCGGATTCTTTTCTTTGTCGAGGATGAAGAACACGCTCCTGTAGGACAGGTAGGCTTGCTGAATTACAACGAAACTGCCAAAAGCTGTGAGTTCGACAATCTCCTGCGGGGACGCAAAGGCGCGTTCGGGAATATCATGATCCACGCCCTCATTGCACTCGGTGAATGGAGTATTGAGGTACTGGGTGTCGAGACCGCCTGTATTCACGTGCTAGGAGACAATTACCGGGCGATGCGTATCTACAAGGGCCTGGGAGCGGTGGAATCAGAACGGGTACCTCTGCTCAAAGTGGAGGAAGAAGGCGTCATCCGTTGGGTTCCAGCCTCCCTTCCTCTGACCGAAGCGCCGGAGCGGGAACTGGTGACCATGACCATTACACGCGAAGCCTTTAGACAAATAATGAGCGCCGCATTCCATAAAAGATAAGGTGGGTATCACATGAAAATCAGACTGTTTAAGCCTTCTGTCGGTGAGGAGGAGCTGGCAAGCATCAAAGACTCGTTTGACAGCGCATGGCTTGGTCTGGGACCCAAGGTTGCCGAATTTGAGCGGCAATGGAGCCGCTATGTCGGCTCACAAGAATCTGTGGGCGTCAATTCCTGTACGGCTGCGCTTCATCTGGCGCTGTCTGCTTATCGATTCCCGGAGGGAAAAAAGGTGCTTGTGCCTGCACTAACCTTCGCCGCCACTGCCATGGCTGCGCTATATAACCGCCTTATTCCCGTATTCGTAGATATCGACGAACACACACTGGGCCTGGATCTTGAAGATCTGGAACGAAAATATGACAAGGACTGCGTGGCTGTCATGCCGGTGCATTTTGGCGGACATCCTGTGCCTATGGACAATCTGGTGTCTTGGGCCAAGGCACGCGGCCTGAAGGTGATTGAGGATTGCGCGCATTCGGCTGGCGGGAAGTATAAAGGCAAGACGCTGGGTACCTGGGGAGATATCGGATGCTACAGCTTTGAGGAGAAAAAATGCATGACCACCGGCGACGGCGGGATGATCTCCTCAGACGATACGGAGCTGCTGAAGCCGCTCCGGCATTCACGCTGGATTGGCATCAACAAAGATACCTGGGAGCGTTATGAGGAGTATCAGCTAGGTCAGCCAGATGTGAATAGCTGGTATTACGAGATCTCGGATATCGGCTACAAATATAATATGAATGATCTTATGGCCTCTATCGGCCTTGTTCAGCTCGGCAAGCTCGATCGTATGAACCGTAGAAGAGAAGAGATTATAGGACAGTACACTGCGGGGATTCAAGGCTTGACGAAGGTAACATCCGCCATTCCTTATGATCTTCACGACTCCTCATACTGGGCCTTTGTTGTACGGGTTCAGGAGCGGGAGCGGTTTATCGCCGCCATGCAGGCCCGCGGCATCGCTACTGGTGTTCACTATATGCCACTGCCGATGCAGCCTCTGTTCATGAAATACGCTTCGGAGAATCCGGTGGCCACCAGGATCTGGCGTGAACTTGTGACTCTTCCGCTGTTCCCTGACCTGACACCGGAAGAGGTCGAATATGTGATCTCAGCCGTTCAGGCGTACCAATAAGCGAAACCGGCACGACCATGTTCTGAAAAAGGATTGACCACCTTCTACGCCCGTCCCCCGGGACGGCAAAGCAGGGGTCAATCCTTTATTGGCTGGAGGCGGGATCATTCCACCGCCTCCTATGTGCCAGCCTGACCGCTTCCTGCGGCCAGGCACAAAATAACCCGATCCTGAATCCCTTAGAATAGGGGATCAAGTCCGGGCTATTTTCATAATAACGTGTGTCATATTCTTCTCAGCAGCTCCCTGAACTCCTGGCCTGCTGCATGCAGATTAGCATTTACCGCACAAATCTCCGCCAATTGTGTGATTCTTGAGACAAACTCGTGGTTAAACAACCGATGGGTCTGCGCATTCCACATTGGAAACTGGTTCACGGCCACCCCCTTGAGCGCCAATATTGTCCGCACCCATTCTTCGTCTTGAGGTAGTATTCCCGTATGAGTGGCAAGCAGGATATGATCTACCCAGTCGCAGATCTCGCCCATTTGGGACAACGGACTGACCGATATTTGTGTTGAATGCCTGCGAAAAGAACTTAAAGGATCTGTAATATACACCAAATCGCCGCGGGACAGCAGGGTCAGCCAGGTCGCTACATCGACATTATTGAAAGCTTTACGGCCATAGAAGACACCGAAGGGCTCTGCCAGATCAGCTTTCCGGAACAATCCGGTCGTCGGTTCCCCGATATAATTGATCCGATCGCGCAGCATGGTGGCCATCGCAGCCCTTCCACTAACAAACGTTTCATAACCATTGAAATTAGCAAAAGGCACCGTGTCCGGCGAAAGCTGGGTCACACGGTTGGCCCTGTCGATAATGCTTTTCCGTGATGATACTAGCGTGACTCCGGGAAATCTTTTTAAGTAAACTGCCATTCTCTCAATCTTGACAGGATCAAACAGATCATCATCCATTAAATAGTTGACGTATTCGCCACTAGCCAGCCTCATGCATTGCAGTTGGTTGGCCACTGGACCGATGTTGCGTTTGTTCTTTACATAACGGATGCTCGAAATACCAAGCTCTGACTGGAAATGGTGAACCAAGTGCTGGGTATGGTCGTTGTCACTGTTGTCGCTGATGATAATCTCGATGTTCGGGTACGTCTGGGCTAAGGCACTTCTTAATGCCTGCTCCAGATAATGAGGCCGGTTGTAAGTTGGAATCAGAATGCTTACAAGCGGAGTTATCGCACTCATGCTCATCACCACAGCTTCCAGGGGGCTTGCCCGGAATCCCACAGCGCTTGCAGATGATTCTTGTCTCTGAGCGTATCCATCGCATACCAGAAGCCATCATGCCGGAATGCATGCAGCTCCCCTCCGCTCGCCAAGTTGATCAAAGGCTCTTGTTCAAAGATCGTATGGTCCCCTTCTATATAATCAAAGACTTCCGGCTGCAGCACCATAAATCCCCCGTTGACCCACTTGCCGTCCCCCTTCAATTTTTCGTGAAAATCATTGACCCTGTCCCCCGCACCAAGACCCAGCGCACCAAATCTCCCAGCCGGCTGCACAGCGGTGACCGTAGCCAGCTTGCCATGCGCCTTATGAAACTTCAGCAACTCCTGAAAGTTCACGTCACACAAACCGTCGCCGTAGGTGAGCATAAAAGGTTCATTGCCAATATAACGTTGAATGCGCTTGATCCTCCCACCTGTCATAGAATCCTTACCCGTGTTCACCAGTGTGATCTGCCAGGGCTCGGCTCCCTGCGAATGGTACTGGGAATCACCGCTTCTGTAGTCCAACGTAAAATCCGACTCGTCCCGGATGTAGTTGGCGAAATATTCCTTAACCACATGCCCCTTATACCCCAGACAAATCACAAATTCATTAAAGCCATAATGGCTGTAAGTCTTCATAATATGCCACAGAATCGGTCTCTCACCAATCGGGATCATTGGCTTGGGTCTCGAATGTGTCTCTTCACTGATTCTTGTCCCGTACCCGCCCGCCAGAATTACGACCTTCATCCTCATTCTCCGTTCTATATATAGAATTAATAAGCTATAAGATAGTATATGTGAAGGATGTGGGGATGACAGGTACAGGTACTGCTACGGGTGGAAGTATAGGTGTTTATTGCTGCTGTACGAGTTGAGGTAAAGGAATTAAGTCTCTCATAGGAGGCTGGAAGGATAGACCTTAGCAGAGATGCGAGGTAAAATCTAATTAAATTGTAAAATTTTCCTCCATTTAGAAAGGAAATCTCTGTTCCCATGATGAAAACCATCAAAATAGTCTATTTATTATTTTCGATAGTCGTAGGAATAGCATGCTTCTATGGTTTATTAACCATTGCGTTCAGTACTGGCGACGGGTTGTTATCACATAAAGATCCTGCTCTTGCCACTTGGACTGGAATAGCAGTCGTGCTGGGTGTTGGTGGTTATTTGTTTTTGGGGATAAAGCTCGACAGAAGGCTATTGCCATCAGCGTTGGCTCTCATGATATTCGGTTTGTTTGCCGGCTTGCCTGCCTTGCAACTGTTCGATAGCCTGAGGGATTTGTGGAAGTAAAACTATGCTTCCGGGCATGAAGACACTTAGATGAACGGCGGCATCAGTAGGAGTGCTGTGCCAGCAAACGACAACCAGCCCACGCTAAGCGGGGCTGGTTGTCGTTCATTTTTTAAATGGAGGGAAAGCGTGTTTTTTGCCACCCCAAGCCACAAGAAGTGCGATGAATATGAGAATGAACAATGCCCACGAAAAAGATTTGGCACCAAAGGTATCAAGCAACAGTCCTCCTGCTACTCCTCCGCCGGCGATAGCTAGATTCCATACTGTAGTATTAATCGGCATGACCATATCCACTTTGCTCTCCCCTGCAGCCTCAGCAAGCGCCGTTTGCAGCAGTGTTGCTGCCCCGCCAAAGGTTAATCCCCAGACCGTAACAATGATATAGATCAAAAGGCCATTAGAGTTGCTAAAGCTCATGGCAAGAGAGATTAAGAGAAAAGCACTCAGACTAATCAGAACAAGCTTCCGCAGGGAGCGGTCGATGAATACACCAGTTATCCATATGCCTACCAGTGCCGCAACGCCGAAGAAAGCCAGCGCCAGACCCACTCTCTCACTCATGCTATTAGCTGCAAGAAACGGAGCAATATAAGTGTACAGAATATTATGGGCTGTCATCCAAGTCAGTACAACCAACAGGATGGGCCTAATTCCCGGTGTAAGGAAAACAGCAGTGATCGATGACTGCTTCCCGGTGGATTGTCCTGCAAACTGAACAGACCCATCCCTTGGGTTGTTTAGTCATTTTGTCTGCAAATACGTGTTCACCTGAAAATAATCATATTCGTGAAATATTAACTCTTGAAAGAGCCACGACAAGGAAAAAGTTCCATACTTGTATTGAACGAGCGATCCAGACCGGAGAACTTAAAGAAGGCACAAATGTTGCAATGTTAACCACATTATTTGTTACCTTTTTAGAAGGAATATCTACGGAAGCCAGAGATGGTGTGCCCCTCGACAGCATTAATGCAGCAATTACGAAATTGATGGAACTATGGGATTCTTGTGCCTGAAGCTCCAGTCTCTATTAACACTGCGCAACCACAACCACCATCCCATATGATTGACGGTGATTTGCTATGTATGCTCTAATACTAAAGGGTGTATTGGACTTAGGATGGGATTTTCTCAGCTCACTGCCGGGACCACCACTATTTGTGAAGGGTGGAGCTACATGCTTTCATTGTTACTAACATTAAAACGATTATTTTCAGGTTTATGGAGAGCATTCAAGCGTAAAAATTTTCAGGTATTATTTCTTCTGGTTATGATGACGCTGTTGTCCGGAACCATTTTCTATGTCAAACAGGAAGGCCTGTCTATCATTGATGCTGTTTATTTTTGCGTTGCCACGCTGAGTACATTAGGACATCCAACGTTCGTTCCCCAGACAGATCTCGGAAAAATATTTACGATCGTATACATTATTGCGGGTACAGGATTGTTCTTGGGAATGATTGGGTATATTGCCTATGAGTTGATCAAACAAACGGGGAAAAATGGAGATTAATACGAAAAGGCCTTGTTTAGTAAAGCTAACAAGGCCTTTCTTTGTTGAATATGAAACGATAATAATCATCAAATTGCGGCAAGCTATCCTCTCCATCTTGCTCGCAATTCCTGTCCTACGCCCGCCACTTGGTCGTCAGCGATTCCCCCGCTTCTCAGCCCAGCGCAGCGCGGGCAGCAGTAATCTGCTCCAGATGTCCCGTAGCAGGATCAATCACAAGCCCATATAGATCACGTGCTTGCTCCAAGCTGATATAGCCGTCCTTCCAATCGGCCAACACCTTGTCAGCGGGACGCAGTAGCGGGTTGCCGTATCCGCCGCCCGTAGCCGTGATCAAGCGTACCACGTCTCCTTGATCAAGGGGAACTCTGGCGCAGATGCCCAGTTGCTGCACTTGCCGGCCATCCGCCTTCCGGATTTCAATGACGTTGCCTGATCCTGCAAGTCCGCCATTTAAACCCCATGGGACAATCTCATGCCGCCCAAAGGTACCCGAGAAGGAGTGCCCATCACTTAAAGTACGATAGGTACGGATCACTCCGCTCCCCCCACGGAACTCCCCGGCTCCCGCACCGTCAGCAGTCAGACTGTATTCATCAACCCTGATCCCATAGCGCGCTTCCGCCACCTCAACCGGAACGTTATAGGTTTCCCCATCCCCGATACAGAATTGACCGGCCAGCCCATCCATGTCACTGCCTGCTCCCCAGCCGCCTACGGAAGGCTCAACGATCAGATAAGGCTCCTGTGTAACGGGATGGACGCCGCTTAGTATAATCCCGCAGACCGAGAGCAGATGCCCCGCGTTCAAACGGTCCGGAATGACCGGGGCCAGCGCCTTCCAAACCAGCTCCGCCCCGAACTGCATGCTCTCCCAATAGGTTGATACCGCCGCTGGCCGCTCCGCCGACAAAATCGATTTCCGGTCGGTAATGACACGCAGCGGACGGAACACCCCGTCATTCACATCCTGCGAAGGATTGGTCACTGCCAGAAAAATCGTCCGTACCGAGGAGACAAGCGCAGTATAGGAAGCATTCATCGGCCCTTTCACCTGCGGATGACTGCCGCGGAAATCGCAGATGAACTCATCGGCGGTAATCGTCACCTTGACCCTTACCGGAAACGGCCCGTTGCCGAAGCCATCATCCTCCACCTCATCTTCCGCTTCATAGACCCCTGCCGGCAGCAAGCTCAGTTGTTGTCTGGACACTTGTTCCCCATGATCCAACAGAAAGTCTATCGATGCTTGCACCGTCTGCTTGCCGTATTTATTACAGAGCTCGCCGAATCTTCGCTCCCCCGTCCGCAATCCGGCAATTTGGGCCCACATATCTCCAAGCGACAAGTTCGGAAAACGTACATTTGCTTCGATCAGATCAATGAGCGCCTGATTAATCTCCCCTTTGTTGAACAGCTTGATTGTAGGGAATTGCAGACCTTCCTGATAAATTTCAGTGGAATCGGTCGTCCATGAGCCAGGATCTTTACCGCCTACCTCTGTCCAGTGCGCTTTATTGGCCGCAAAGGCCACCAGCTCCCCTTCATGGAAAATAGGCATGACCAGTCCGACATCCGAAAGATGCGAACCGCCGCCGCCATAGGGATCATTCAGAATAATGACATCTCCGGGATGAAGTCCCTCCGGACCAAATTTGTCCAAGGTATTCTTCACCATAAAGGTAAGCATGCCGATGAAGCCTGTAACCCCGTTCCCCTGGGTCAGCAATTGACCTTTGGCATCGGTTAGTCCACTGGCGAAATCCAGCACCTCATAGATGATCGGGCTCATGGAAGTGCGGGCCAGCGAATAGAACATCTCCTCGCCAATGGCGACGAGCGAATCTTTGACAATCTCTCGGGTAAAAGGATCAATCATGCTGCCAGTCGTCATCTGCTATGCACCTCCGTCTCAATGATCAAATTTCCGTAGCCGTCCATAGCGAGCCGCTGCCCCGGGTACACGACAACCGATGAAGAAGGCTCCTCCACAATGGCAGGCCCTTCGATCTCATTCCCCGGCTGAAGTTTATTTCGGTTATAGACCGGAGTATTCAGCCAATTAGCCTCATCGAAAAGCACTGGACGGGTTCCTGTATGCGCATCAGAAGCATCAGAACCATGTCGGCCCAGCGGCTTCGGTACAGGCTTGCGCACAGAACCGATGGTACTGACATGCAGATTCACTATCTCAACAGGTACCCCCTCCAGGCGGAAAGTATACTCCCGCTCATGGATCTCGTGGAATTGGCTGCTCAGCTCCGCCAGCAGTGCTGCGGTCAAATCCTCTTCAGGCATGATTACCTTCACGGTATGTTCCTGACCCAGATAACGCATATCTGCATAACGTACCCAGGCAATGTCCTCGCGGCGCAAGCCTTCATCAAGATAAGCCTGGAGACCCGATTCCTGAATTTGCGCCAATATCCCGTTCAATTCCGCAAGATCCAGACGCTCAATGCGCCGAATATACGTCTGGATATGGTCCTTCCGCAGGTCGGTCATGAGCATTCCCCAAGCCGAAAATACGGACGAGGCAAAAGGCACGACCACCTTGCGCACACCGAGCTCCCTGGCCAGCGCCGCCGCATGCAGCGGTCCGCCGCCACCGAAGGCGATCAGGGTGAAATCACGCGGATCATAGCCTCTGCGTACCGATACTAGCTTGAGTGCATTCAGCATATTCGAATTGGCAATCCGAAGAATCCCCAGCGCAGCCTCATCAGCAGAGAGGCCGAAGGGTGTGGCAATCTGTTCTTCGATTGCTTGCCGCACTGTCTCCATACTGGCGGGAGAAGCGAAGTTGTCCAGCGATAAGCGCCCGGTCAACAGGTTGGCATCCGTCGTGGTCGGCGCTTGACCCCCACGGCCGTAAGCTACCGGACCTGGCAACGCCCCAGCCGACTTAGGTCCTACGCGCAGCGAGCCCCCTTCATCGATCCAGGCAATCGAGCCTCCGCCAGTCCCGATCTCTACAATATCGACCACAGGAACCTTGACCGGATAGCCGGCATTGCGCTCGTTCTGCTCAATTTTATAATCCGTAGTCACCTTCACTTCACCCTTGTCGATCAGCGAGCACTTCGCAGTCGTTCCTCCGATGTCAAATGCGATAATGTTCTCCTCGCCAATCCATTTCCCCAGGATCGCTGCACCAAAAATCCCCGCCACCGGACCTGACTCAACCATCTGGATCGGAGTCTGCTTCGCCTGTCTGAACGAGGTCATTCCCGCATTGGACTGCATTACATACCTGCGCCCATTCACACCCTCCGCCGTTAGCCGCTGCTCCATATGGTCAATGTAAGCGGCTGCGGTTGGCTTTACATAGGAGTTCAGCACAGCAGTATTGGTGCGCTCATATTCGCGCCACTCCTGAGAAATCTCATGCGAAGCCGTAATTTGGACCTCAGGCCACCATTCGGCAATCAACCGCAGCGCCTCCTGCTCGTGGGCGGGATTGGTGTAGGCATGCAGGAAAGAAATCGCTACAGCCTCTACTCCCTCAGCCTTTAGCTGCTGCACAGCAGCCTTCAATTCCGCTGCAGCCAGCGGAGCTACGACAGCGCCTGTATAATCCAGACGCTCGCTCACCTCCAGCCGAAGATGTCTCGGCACGAACGGAGCGGGCTTCAAGTAGCGCACGTTGAACAGATCAGGACGGTTGCCGCGGGCGATCTCCAGCACATCGCGGAAGCCTTTGGTTGTAATCAGCCCGGTCTTCGCCCCTTTGCGCTCGGTCAGCGCATTAATGATCACGGTAGTACCATGAATAAAATCGTCAATATGATATGGGTTCACACCGCTCCGCCGAATGACGTCGAGCACCCCCTGCTCAAATTGGCCGGGGGTGGTGTCACTCTTCGCGACACCGATCTCACCGGCATCATTCACATAGACCAGATCGGTAAAGGTACCTCCGATATCTGTGGCAATACGCATCGTTTCCCCTCCTCGAATCATAAGATTTCTGAACACAAACAATAAGCACCCTGCAGGGCCTACTTGGCGGCAATGACCTGCAGGGTGCTCTCTCACTTGCGGGACTGCCTTTTCACTCCACGGATGCCTATTCTATCTAGTGCCCGCAGAATTGGACGTGCACGTCTACATGGCCAGATGGCAGCGGACGGATCGGTCTCCGTCCAATTCCCTCAGGCTCTGATTCTCCTGGGTACATTTCTCAGTTACATGCGGACAGCGCGAGGCGAAGCGACAGCCGACCGGAGGATCGATCGCTTTAGGCATCTCTCCGTCATAGAATGTCAGCTCCGCATTCCCCTCAATATCAGGGACTGCTTGCATTAGCATACGGGTGTAGGGATGGAGCGGATGGGCAAAAATCTGCTCGGTTGTCCCGGTCTCCACGATCTGTCCCAAATACATAACCGCCATACGGGTGCACATATGCCGCACCACGCTGAGGTCATGCGAAACGAACAGATACGTAAGCTGCTGCTCCTCCTGCAAATCCTTGAGCAGATTCAGAATCTGCGCCTGAACGGACATATCCAGCGCGGAGGTCGGCTCATCCAGGATGAGCAGCTCCGGCTGCAAGGCAATGGCTCTGGCAATTCCGATGCGCTGCCGCTGCCCTCCACTGAGCTGGCTCGGGAACCGGCGGGCAAAGTCGGCGGGCAGACCCACCTGCTCCAGCAGAATAGCAACTTTCCGGTTACGCTCGGCGGCCGACAGCTTCGTATGTGTCCGCAGCGGCTCGCCGACGACATCCCCGACCCGCAGCTTCGGATTCATCGACCAATAGGAATCCTGAAACACCATCTGTACGTTCCTGGTATTCCGGCGCCGCACCCGCCGTGTGACGGACGAGATATCCGAGCCTGCAATCCGGATTGTTCCCGAGGTGGGCGCATACAGTTGGAGCAGCGTCCGTGACAGCGTGCTTTTGCCGCAGCCGGATTCCCCAACCAGACCAAAGCACTCCCCCTTATGCAGGCTAAGACTGACGTTGTCCACGGCATGCAGTGTCTTACTGGCACCGAACCAGCCGGAGCGTACAGTGAAATATTTACTTAGGTTATCGATTTCGACTAGAACTTCTGTCATTCTCTCCTCACCGCTCCTCTTCCCAAGGATGAAAGCAAGCTATCTCATGGCTGGAGACCACAGCCCTAAGCTGGGGCTTCTCCGCCGTGCAGCGCTCAGTCGCCCGTGGGCAGCGTCCAGCAAAGCTGCAGCCTTGTCCGCCTGCCGCCTCCTTCAGCACCGCAGTGCCAGCGATTACGGGCAGCCGGTCCCGGCGCTCCCGGAGTTTCGGTATGGCGTCAAGCAGTAGCCGGGTATACGGATGACGGGGAAACCGGAAAACTTCATCCGTCCGCCCTGTCTCCACGATACTTCCGGCATACATCACTGCGATGCGGTCAGCCATCTGCGAGACAATCCCCAAGTTGTGGGTAATGAAGAGCACCGACATGCCTTCTTCTTCCTTCAATTTGTTGATCAGGTACAGGATTTGCGATTGGATGGTCACATCCAGTGCTGTGGTTGGCTCATCGGCAATTAACAGCTTAGGCTTACAGACCATTGCCATAGCTATGGCCACCCGCTGACGCTGTCCGCCGCTAAGCTCGTGCGGATAGCGGCGCATGATGCCGGACGGATCCGGCAGCCCTACGAACTTCAGCGACTCTTCCGCCAGTTGCTTAGCCTGTTTTTTTCCAGCACCCGTGTACCTGCGGATAATTTCTAGCATCACCTTGCCGATGCGGAAAACCGGATTCAGCGAGCTCATCGGGTCCTGAAAAATCATCGAGATTTCTTTCCCGCGAATGCCATTCATCACGCTGGGTGATGCTTCCAGCAGGTTGGTACCATTAAACAGCACCCGGCCTCCAGTAATCCGGGCTGCCGCTGTTGGGAAAAGCTGCAGGATCGACGATGCCGTCAGGGATTTACCCGATCCCGTCTCCCCCACCAGTGCGAGCATCTCACCCTTTTGCAAAGAAATATGGTCCAGATCCAGCGCGGTGACTTGACGCTCCCGGGTCTCGATACGGACTCGAAGCTGCTCCACTCTCAGCAGTTCATTCATGGATACACCTCTTTTCTAGCTGTTTCTGGTCTTCGGATCGAGATAATCCCGTAGCCCGTCGCCCAGAAAATTAAAGGCCATGACCGTCAGCAGAATGAACACGCCCGGAAACGTAACATACCACCAATTGGTCAAGAAGTAAGCCCGGCCTGTACTTATGATCAGTCCCCACTCCGGTGTCGGCGGCTGCGCGCCAAGCCCAAGAAAGCTGAGCGATGCTGCCGTCAGGATGACCGAGCCGAAGGCCATCGAAATCTGCACAATAATGACAGAAAGTGAATTGGGCCAAATATGCCGAAAAATAATGACCAGCGGATGAACGCCCATCGACTTGGCCGCCTCCACAAAGCCCCGCTCTTTGATCGCAACCGCCTCACTACGCATTAACCGCGCGAACCAAGGCCACCACGACAGGGCAATGGAGAGCATCATATTATTAAGCGATGGCCCGAGCAGGGCTACAATCGAAATAGATAGCAGCATCGACGGAAAGCTCAGAAACACTTCACAGACCCGCATCATCACATTGTCCACCCAGCCGCCGAAATAGCCGGAGATCAGACCATAAGGAATCCCGAGCAGGATGGACAATAAAATAACCGAGATGCCGATCTGAAAAGACAATCTGGTGCCGTAAATGGTCCGTGTCAACAGGTCTCGTCCCAATTCATCCGTCCCGAATAAATGCGCCCAGGAAGGGGGCAGCAGCTTGTTCTCCAGATGGACTGCTTTGTAGGCATCATCAGGATAAGGAGAGATCAGGGGACCAATCACGGCAATAATAAGCAGAATCACAATAATAGATAGGCCGATAGCCGCTAGCTTGTGAACCCGCAGAAACAGGATAAACTCCTTGAGCTTATAGCCCCGTCCTGCAGATGTCTCTTCGATCACCGGAGGAAGCGGCGCCGGCAGCGAGTTTGAATTCATCAGTCGTTTTCCTCCTAATCATGTAATGGAGCATAGCTGCTCTAAGCGTTCTGATACAGCTTAATCCGGGGATCGAGCATAGCAACTACAACATCAACAAGCAGATTAATCAGAATATAAGTCACGGTAACGAGAAATGTAATCGCCATCGTCACCGGATAATCATTAGCCAAAATCGCCTGTGAAGCATACATGCCGAGACCTGGCCAGCTAAACACCGCTTCGATCAGAAACGTGGAGGTCAGCGCGTAGGCAAAGGTCAGACCCAGCGAGGTCGCCGTAGGACCCAGGGCGTTTTTAAGCCCATAGACAAAGACTCTGCGCCAAGCCGGGATACCATAGGCCTTCAGCACACGGATATGCTCCTCGCCAAGCACGTCAATCATCGACGAACGGATCATGCGTATAACCAGTCCCAAGGGATACGCCGCCATGGTCAGCGCGGGCAGTACCAGATGCAGCGCTGCATCCTTGAAGAAATCAAAGTTGCCCTGGAGCAGGGAATCCAGCAAATAGAATCCAGTCCAGTTATCAATAGGATACAACAGCGAAGTATTTGTGCTTACCCGTTCTCCAAGCGGAAAAAGACTTAGCTGACGGAAAAATACCAACTGTAAGATCAGACCCAGCCAAAAGGTAGGAATGGATACACCCCCAACACTGAAAGTGCGGGTTAGCTGGTCAATCCAAGAATCCTTTTTAACCGCTGATATCACTCCTAATGGAATGCCGATGACTACTGCTATTAGCATCCCCGCCAGAATCAGCTCCAAGCTGGACGGAAGAAAGGACAATAACTCTCTCAGCACCGGCTGGTGGGTACGGATCGAGGTTCCCCAGTCTCCTGTGAACAAGCCCTTCATATAAGTGATGTATTGCTGCGGCAGCGGCTTGTCGAGACCAAGCTCGATGCGTGCCGCCGCAATCTGCTCCGCATTCGCGCGCGGCCCCACCCAACGTGCAGCGGGGTCAGACGGAACCACACGCGCAACTGTAAATGTAATCACGGAGACTCCTGCCAGGACAAAGAGTCCCAGCAAGAGTCTTTTAATGATAAAGCGGATCATCAGCCTATTCCCGGTAAGTGTCGTAGAAGAACACTACGTTGGCATAATAAGGGTTGCTGCTGAAGCCCTTGAAGTTATCACGCAAAGCATAACCGTACTTCAGATCAAAAATAGAAATACCCGGAGCATCATTGATCAGAATTTCTTGGGCTTGCTTGTACAAGGCAGTTGCTCCGTCGCGGTTGGAACCGGCGCTTTTCCGCGCTTGGTCAATCAAGCTGTCAAACTTGGGATTGCTGTAATAGCCTAGGTTATAGACAATTGGATTTTCAGTTTTGTAGGCAATGCTGAGGTAGCCATAAGGATCCGAATAACCCGACCAGTAGTAGAGCAGGAACAAGTCCTGACGCTGGCTGGCATCCGGAGACTTGGCCAGATCCCATTGAGCATCCCAAGTCATTCCTTTAATCTCAAGATCCAATCCGACTTTGGCCAGCTCAACCTTCAGCAGTTCAGCCACTTGACGCTCAGCCTCGTCACCGGACAAATACGTGATTGACAGTTTCCCTCCGGATACACCTGCTTCTTTCAGTAGCTCTTTCGCTTTGTCCGGATTGTAGGAGTATTTGAACAGACTCGAATCTTGGCCCCATAGACCCTTCGGCAGGTAACCAGTCGACTGCTCTGCCATGCCGCCCATAATATCTTTGACAATGCTGTCGTAGTTGAGAGCATAGGCCAGCGCCTGACGCGCCTTCGGATTGTTGAATGGTGCTTTCAGCGTATTCATCTGCAGCGTCAGGTTCTGGAACGCCTCTGTCTTCAGAACTTGAACTCCAGGTTTGCCGTCCAGAGATTTCAACATTTCAGGGGTAAGCTGGTTAGTGATATCGACTTCGCCTGCTTCCAACTGCTGCTGGCGGGTATTGGCTTCCGGCGTCGTTTTGAACACTACCTTTTCAAAATTTTTAGGCGTCCAGCCTTTCCAATATTCAGGATAGCTGGTCAGGACTAGATCGCTGCCCTTGGTCCACTTCTGAACAGTGTAGGGACCGGAACCTACGTCATGACCTTCGTTGATCCAATCTTCACCGTTCTTATCCAGCGCGTCAGCATCAAAGATAAAGGCGGAGTAGCCCGCAGAAACCACGTTATCCAGTGCTTCGGCATATTTCAGCTTAAACTCTACCGTGTATTGATCGACTACGTTGATTTCCTTAACGGATTCCCAGATGTAGGAAGCGCCCTTACCTCTCTTGATGGTTCGCTCAATGGACTTCTTAACCAGATCTGCACTCAGTTCTGCTCCCGTATGGAATTTAATACCTTTGCGCAGCTTGAAAGTCCAAGTCAGGCCATCCGCCGATTTGCTATAATCTTCAGCCAGCACCTTGTCGAAGGTCTTCGTTTGCGCATTGTAGCGCAAAAGCGTTTCGTACATATTGTGCATCGCGATAATCTCATTACTGAAGCTGTCACTCGGGTCCCAGAAGGTCATCACATCGCTGTTCACGCTGTAAACGGCAATTCCGCCTTTCGGCGCATTTCCGCTCGAAGTGTTGCTCCCTGTATTACTTCCAGTATTGCTGCCTGTGTTAGCTGCCGTTGTATTACCCTTGCTGCCGCAGGCTGATAACACCAACATTACACTTAGCATCAGCAACAGCAGCGTATTTCTTGATCTCTTCTTCATCATTCTCTTCTCCCCGCTTTCTAATCTCCTATTGGCAGTCCTAATCTATATTGTGAGCTGACCGACAGCCTTCACCCGGATACGTACAGCATTCCCTGGCAAGTAAGCCAATGGCACCTCTTCAATATCAACAATCTCGACGGAATCAGCACTTGCGCCTGCCGCTTCCGCTTCACCGGCAGCCAAACGTTTGGCTTCCTCCAGCGCCTGGTCTCGTCCCCATTCCTCCAAGGAATAGATTTTCTCTACCTGACCGCTCACTTCAGCAATGGTCACACCAATGGCATTTGCCACCTCGAAGTGGAGCGGGCGAATGACTTCGGACACACCAGTCAACTGATCGGGAAGAATAATGCTGCCTCCACCGACCACGATGGCCGGAATATCATCAGATGTGGTCTTCATCTTGTCGATAGCTTCCTCCACCAGATCAATCATCGTTGCATAAGCCGACTCCACCAGTTGCGGAGACAAGCTGCCCAATTTACCGCGGTCCCCCAGTTCAGTCAACCCCTTTGCGACAGCTATGTCAGTCGCTGTGAGATCCGTGCCGCCGAAGACCAGCCCTTTCTCAGGCAACAGATAACCCACACTGTCCGGTCCGACAGTCAAGGTATCACCCTCTCCGCGAATCCGAGTTCCACCGCCAAGCCCAAAGGACAGCAAATCCGGCATTCGGAAGTTCGTCCGTACGCCGCCAATCTGAGCGACCAAAGACGATTCACGCGGGAAGCCCTGAACTAGCACACCGATATCCGTCGTTGTTCCGCCTACATCTAGCACCAGCGCCCCCTTGGCATCAGTCAGATAGGCTGCACCTCGGATGCTGTTTGTCGGACCGGAAGCAATGGTCAGCACCGGGAAGCGGAGCGCGTAATCCGAGGTCATGAGCGTACCGTCATTCTGACCGAGGAAGATTCTCGCCCCACGAATGCCATTCTCAGCCAGCGACTCCTCGAATCCCCGTACCATCAAGCGCGCCACATGAACCAAAGCCGCATTCAAGATCGTGGCATTCTCACGCTCGATCAGTCCGATGCTGCCAATTTCGCTGGACAGCGAGTAATGGATGTCATCGCCGAGAATCTCCCGGAAGATCTCTTGTGCGCGCTGCTCATCGCCGGAGTCTACCGGTGAGAAAATAGAGGTTATAGCTACCGCCGCCACCTTGCCCTTCCATTCAGCGGCCATCTCACGTAGTGCAGCCTCATCCAACGGAGCGATTCTACGTCCGTCGAACTCATGGCCCCCACTGATAATATGGCTGCCGACGAATACCTTATCGAGCAGTTCCTTCGGCCAGTTCAGGAACGGGGGAATCGCCAGGCTCGCTGGCGCGCCAATTCTCACGACTCCAATTTTGGCCAGATTCCGGCGTTCGACGATAGCGTTGGTACAATGTGTTGTTCCCAGCATAGCGAACTGAATTTCGCGCGGGTCTAACTCGCTCTGTGTAAGCAGGCCGGCGATGGCGCGCTTAATACCTGACCCGATGTCTTCGGTTGTGGGCACCTTTATTTTGCTGACCAACTGCCTGTTGTTATCCATAATGACCGCATCAGTATGCGTACCACCAACATCAATCCCGATTCTGTAGCTCATTGAAGCACCCTTCTTTCCTTGCTTTCTTCACCCAACGGGATGTAATCTACGTTGTATCCGAAATAACGCGGACCCGCCGTTTCAATCCCCTTCACCGTTCTCCATTTTTCGTTGCAGGGAATAGCAATTACCGCTAGCCGGTTGCCGTAACGCAGGGATTCGGTAGTCACCGGAACCCCTGTCTCTACATCCACAACGGTCAGCAGATCCGGTGTGGTTGCCACCACTTCTCCGTCAGCCTCTGCCACCAAAAATTCATTCTGGAAGTACAGGGTGAACGTCCGGCCTTGATCCTGCCCCAGACCGCTTAGACTCACTTCGCCTTTGGTGAACCCTCCACTGTTCCGGCGCAACAAGTTGTTGACCTTGCCGGTGAACAGCAGCGTTCCCGCTACTTCTTCTACCAGCGCCTCGACCGGGCTTTGGTTCCGATGCTTCAGACTCCGAACCGTCTCCCCGATACGCTGTGCCAAGCTAAAGGTATGATGAATGCCTGCTTCCTTGAGCTGGAAGCCCTGCATCAGATAATCGCAGGTCGTCACCGAGCCGCCCATCGTAGTCAGTGCTTGGCGGCCGATCCGCTCACTCCATACACTATCCACACCATTCACGATTACGGAATTCCCTTTCTCGTCAGCCATCGCCACCGGACCGGAGGGGATATCTACCAGATGGAAGGTAACCATCTGCAGCTCCGGGAATGCACGACCCATGCCGTCAATATCCACCAGCGGCAGTCCGGTTGTTGCGGCCAGAATAACCGGAATCAGGGAATTAATCCCTCCGATTTCAATCGGAAAAATCGCGCTGATCTCCTTTCCGGTATGCGCCTTTAGCGCTTCAAAAGCCTGCAGCGGCTCTTGGCCGCCGGGGATCTTCTCCACGACTACCGTGGGCGCTCCCATCATGCCAACGGATACTACCCAGGCATCATCTTCCAGCTCCTCCGGTGAGATCAAGGTGACCGGGCCATATTTCTCAATGGCGGCCATAGCCATCAATTGCCCCACATAAGGGTCGCCTCCTCCACCGGTACCCAGTACAGCAGCCCCCAGTGCAATATCTTCCAAATGGTGCTTTTCAATCTTGCGCATACGCTATTGGCTCCTTCATTTGTCTTATCTGTTTTCTAGCAAATCAGTCCTGACTGTGTCGTTCAGATCATCAGCGATCTCCATTCATGCAGCTCTTCACAGCTCCAGCTGTCCTACCGCTCTAATTCGAAACCGGATCACTTCTCCTGAATAATAGTCAAACGGAATCTCTTCCATCTGGACAAAAGAAATGCTATCCTCCCTGGCCCCGCCCTGCAGCAACTGCTGGATCGCCTCCTGCTTGACCTTCTGCAGCGCAGCCTCCTTGGTCTCGTTCTGCAACCAGCAAATCCGGTCCAGCTGCACCCCTACCGGCGCTACACAAGCGCCGACCGCAGTGCATAACTGAAATGCCGGCGGCTGCACAAGTTCACCGTATTTATAGAACAGCTTCTCCTTCAGCAGGGCGCTGCCTCCCCCAACCAGCACGACCGGCAGCTTGTCCCTGGCGGTCTGGAGCTGCTCAATCGTCTCGCGCAGCGCAGCAATAGTGCGGCGGACCACTTGTTCGGCATCTTCTTCCCGCCAATGCCCAAGCGGCTTGCCGTATTCCTTGCGCAAGGGATGTTCCTCCGGCAGCCGCCGCAGAAAAGCCTCGGTCAAGCTGCCCGCCGCTGCTTCCGTCAGTTCCCCCTTTAGATGTCCAGGATGGGCAAGGTTCGTTTCTGATCCCGAAACGGGCCAGTCATGCCCAACAGTAATCTCTCCATCTCGGATATACACCGGGCTCTCGCCGCCAAACGGCAGGGTCACCACCTTTGGCAGCCGCAGATTAACACGGATGCCGAGAAGCCTGGCGCTTTTGATATGCTCCTGCGGTTCTCCACCGATGATCAGCCCAACCTCTGTTTTGCTGCCGCCCATATCCACAACAACGCAGTCAGGAATGCCGGTCAGGTAGGCGCTGCCACGCAAGCTGTTGGCAATTCCTGATGCTACGGCAAAGCCGGGAAAAGCAGCCGCGCGATCAAGGGAGAGAATCGATCCATCGTTCTGTGTGAACCAATACGGACAATGCAACTGCTTTTCACCGAACAGCCCCGAGAGTTGCTGGATCGATTCTCCCATGACCCGGGAGAGCATGGCATTGATCAGTGTCGCATTCTCGCGCTCCAAAAACCCTACACTGCCAATCTGGTGCGACAGTGAGATGGAGAGCTTCGGCAACGCCTCTCGGAGCAGCGCCGCCATTCGTTGCTCCTCTTCCTCGTAGAGCGGAGCGAAGGTGCCTACGATAGCGACTGCGCCAACTTCACTCTCTGCCAGACGCCGGATAAGCCGGTCCAGCTCCGGTCGCTCACTTTCCCTGCTTAGCTTCCGGCCCGTAAAATCAAACCCGCCTGGAATCTGCTCCATCCATTTCACATGCTTCAGGAGTGCTGGCGGCCAGCCCAGTCCGTAATGGATTTTGGAAGGAGAACAGATCCGTACGAGCGCTGTATCCGTAATTCCTTTTCCATGGGACAAGACGTTCAGCAAATGAGTGGTTCCTATGAAAATCCCCTTGACTTGCTGCGGCTCTATTCCACTCTCTACTAGCAACTGTCCGATTACAGTCCGGATGCCTGACAAGATATCTGCAGTTGTCCTGGACTTGGCTTGCCCAAGCAGCCTGCCTGATTGGCTAATGATTACAGCGTCTGTGTATGTGCTGCCCACATCAATGCCCATTCTCATTCCAGCCACCCCTTGCCAGCCAGCCATTCAACGGGTGCATAAGGTTCTATAATTCCATTGGCCTCTGGACCGATGTAACTCAATAATTCACCTGTCCGCAGGACATTGGGTGCAGGAATCCCCATTACCGTCACGGCCACGCCTTCTTCTATTTCATCCACCATACAGGGTGACAACCGTTCTTCATCAAGTACCAGTAGCAAATCTGGGGTGAGACACACATATGAGTCACCCTGGCGGGCTGATAAATACTCATTTTTATAGCGAATCTCCAATGTAGTTCCTTCATATCGGCCCGTACCGGCAATTTGAAAGCTGCCCTCCACCAGTCCGTCTACAAACTGCCGTAGCACTCCGTAGATTTTGCCTCTAATCAGCACATGCGGACGACCGTAGATGGAGTTGGAGAAGCAGGTGAAGAAATCGTGCAGGCACTGCGACACATCGCTGGTCTCATGGGCAATCCGGCCAAGCTCGCAGCAGGTGCTTAATGTATGCGGAATAATGGCAGTGGATAACGCCTGTCCGCCAACGCCTAATCCGGCAAAATAAGCAACCCCCCCCATGTCCTGTGTCGTCTGTGACGCAAGCTGCGATAGCAGAATATTATCCGGTTCGTTCAAATACACGGTTTCTCCGAATAAGCTGGTCATGGCCATCGAGTTCCCTTGAACCCCAGCTAAATGCAGTGAAGACATATGCACTTCGGGAAAAGTCCGGGCCATGCCATCTCCATCCACCACAGGCAATCCGCACTGGGCTGCCAGAATCAGTGGAATAAGTGCGTTCGCGCCTCCAATATTAAGCGGCATAACAGCAGTCGCTCGTCGGCCGATACGTTCCTCATAAGCACGGAGTGCGGTAACTACCTCCTGTCCCGAAGGAATCATCTCTTCGCACAGAGCAGCCGATCCGGTAGCTCCGATGATCACGACATAATCTTCGGGCCCCAATTCATCAAAAGACACAACATCAATCCCTTGCTGATCAATCACCGACTGAGCCAATGCCTGAAAAGTGTAAGTATCTCCGCCTCCGCCTGAACTAAGCAGGTTCGCGCCCAGCCCGATATGTGCCAACTGCTCTCCGGTAATCCTCCAACCCATCTCTCCCGCCTCCTTTCCTCCGCTCCTCCTTAGTACAGAAAACGGATTAATCTAACAATCCTTCCAACATCCACGCTTGATTTTGGAGTCTATTCATTTTTATCAATTTAATTATCACATCTAATCATTTAAATTAGTTTAAAAACAACAATTAATTAAACTATATCTTCTATTTTCTCTGTTTTTATCTTTTTTTCTCATTTTTTAAATACAATAAAAAACCAACAATTGCTAGCCCTGAATTTTTCAAATCTATGTTATTTAATTTTTAACTTCTTGATTTTGCGATAGAGCGTCGGCAAGCTGATCTGCAGCTTCTCCGCAACCATTCGTTTGCCTTCTGTATCCCGCCCAAGCTGATTCAGCAGTTGAATAATACTCTCCTTCTCGTGGTTCTCCTCCAGATGACGGCCACCCCGTCGTCCCGGAGCTACCATACCTGGAATTTGCCCGCGGATTTGAGCCGGCAGACTCTGTAGCGTAACCAGATCGCCAATCTCCAATTGCACAAAATGCTCTACCACGTTCTCAAGCTCACGCACATTGCCAGGCCAGTCATATAGCAGGAGCCGTTCCAGCACCTGTGGTGAGAGCCGTTTCGGCAAACGTCCGTATTTTAGCGAAACGTTCTTCATGAAATACTCAAGCAACAACGGGATGTCTTCCTTCCGCTCACGCAAAGGAGGGATATGCAATGGAATGACGTTCAACCGATAGTATAGATCCTCGCGGAATTTCTCTTCGGCCACCATTCTGTCCAGATTACGATGTGTTGCGGCGATAATACGTACATTCACATCAATCGGCTCCATGCCTCCCAGCCGCTCCACCTTGCGCTCCTGGACTACCCGCAGCAGCTTACCCTGCAAATGCAAAGACATGTCCCCGATTTCATCAAGGAATATCGTTCCGCCGTCAGCCAGCTCGAACCGTCCAGCTTTACTCTCATTCCTGTTTCCGATAAAGGCGCTGCTCTCGTATCCAAAGAGTTCGCTCTCCAGGAGCGTATCAGGGATCGCTGCACAGTTGATCGCGATGAACGCGCCATCCTTCCGGGAACTGGCTGCATGAATTGATTGGGCAAATACTTCCTTGCCGGTTCCGCTCTCTCCCAAGATCAGCAGATTCACCTCGCTTAAAGCCACCCGCTGCGACATCTCCTTGATCGTACGAATCGGGGCGCTTGTGCCCTTGATATCCTCGAATCGATAAGTAGTCTGCTTTTGAAAAGGATACTTCTTCCCTTCCAGCTTCTCGGGTTCGACTTGAAGCAGAATCGTAGCGGGCTGCCCTCCATCATAGACAGGCTTCACGCGTACCTTCCAATTGGTCCTGCTGCGGCCTGCCCGCTCAGGAACGATCGTCCGCTCCTCTAAATCCCGGGCCGCTCTGAGATGATCCCAATCCTCAGGAGAAACCCACTCCTGAATAAAGCTCCCCAGGACCTGTGTTCGGGGCAATTCCATAAGACTGGACATCGCCGGATTTAACTCTACGATTCTTCCATCCGGGTCCAGCACCAGCAGCGCCTCCTGTGCCACAGAAAGCAAGGCACTCAGCTCTTTCTTCAGCAGGCTGCTCTCCGCGGCATGCTTGCGGCTGCTCTCGCTCCCAGCTATCATATATCTGAGAGACCGGGCATAGCCGCTGATGACTGGAAGATTAGCAGCAAGCCACGCCGCGGCTTTCGGGTTATCCGCCTTCACCCACAACACAGCTGTAGCATTCAGTCTATGCCATAGGGCGCGCAGCCCTTCTGACTCCGCCCCTGCTATTGCAGCAGAACCGTAATTATCATTCTCCTGAATAACCAGGCTTTCGACATTAACCTTCAATTCTTGAGCAATGAGTACAGTATCATAATGGCCTCCACTGTTCCATTGCTTAATTTCCAGATTTACAGGCAGGAGGCTCGATAACTGCTCTGCCAGATCATAAAGGCTCTGCCAGCTATTAGCCTCCAGTTGTTCCATACTCAATCCTAAGCACCCTCTCATGAACAGAACTCTCTAGTACACTCTACTAGATTAAATGAATTCCTGTATACATGATTAGAAATATTGAATTCATTCTCGCATTTTTTGTCGAAAGAGTCCAGATGTTTTTAAATAATTCCTATGAGTATTATTGGAATTAAATTTCACCAGTGTTTTATCAACTGCTTTCATTTCATTAAATTCAATTTCCGCCCAATTCAATGCTGTAATTGTGAAGCATTAAAATACAAAAAATCCCGTCGCCCCTTGGATGACAGGATTTCTGGATCTGATTGCCTACCGATAGTTCTTTATTTAGTTCATTTCTGCTATAGATTCTCTGAGGCGCTTAGGAAGCTTTTTGAAAACCATATCGTAAGAGTGATCAATCATATCGAAGATATCCTGCTCTGGTAAAGAACCATCTATCGTGATTGAATTCCAGTGCTTTTTGTTCATGTGATATCCCGGCCGAACGCTCTCATGCTGCTCTCTCAAGTTTTCCGCAATAACCGGGTCGCATTTGAGATTTAAACGAATATCCTTGCCCTTTTCCTCAAAAATAATCGCGAACATTTTATCAGCAACTTTGATCACGACTGGAGTGAATCCAAAGGGATAATCCTCGGTCGCTCCCTGCTTCTTTAAGCAATACTCGATAATATTATTTTTCAAATCAGTCTCTCTCCTTCACCTTTCAACAGCCTTCAATATGGTAATTATAAGAACTGTTGTTCCGTTAATCAAGTTAGTATTATTTTTCTTTAGCTAATTTTGGATACCCAAAACTGCTACATAGGAAGTTACTACAGGTGAGTTCGACCTAATTAAGGGTGATATCATGGTATGTATGTAGAACGCATTAAAACAACAATCATAGTCCAGAAAAAATAGTTTATATAAAAAGGCTCAAAGTGTGATTAACGGCATTTTTGTACCTTAAATCATCTGCAACTGAGGGTTACAGGAGATTAAGTTCAATATTGTACCTTAAATATTCCGTAATACCCCATTAAGCATGCTTTTTAGGAAAATAAGGTACAAAAATGCTCTTAGTTGGGGAGGTGGCTCCTCTTTTTTACTGTTAAGACGATTGTTGAAGAGGAATTTACCACTTCTAGTGTTTACAGCCTAAAATTAAAAAGAGTAAAGCGAACTATGCAGTCGCTTTACTCTTTTTTATTATTCCACTCAGAAAATCTTCTTCTTTCCCCGATCATCAATCAGAATCTGCACCGACTCTTTAAACCGCAGCGCATGCACAATCTCCCGCTCCCGCAGGAACTTCAGACTGTCTTGCAGATCCACATCATCTGTCATGTCGATCAGCCACTGGTATGTAGCCCGCGCCTTTTCCTCAGCCGCAATGTCTTCGTAGAGATCAGCGAGCGGATCTCCCTTGGCCGCGATGTAAGTTGCAGTGAACGGAACACCGGCGGCGTTGTTATAGAACAGGGCGTGATCCCGGGTCGCATAGTTCGGACCGAGACCGGCGGCTTCCAGTTGCTCAATCGATGCGTCTTTTGTCAGCTTATAGATCATGGTCGCAATCATCTCGAGATGCCCGAATTCCTCAGTGGAAATATCGGTTAACACTCCAATTACTTTGTCAGGAATCGCATACCGCTGGTTCATGTAACGCAGCGCAGCGGCGAGTTCACCGTCCGCTCCACCATATTGCTCCATCAGATAACGCGCCATCCGCACGTCACATTTGCCGACTCGTACCGGATATTGCAATTTCTTTTCATAAATCCACATTCGGGACGCTCCCCTCCTTTAGTGAACTGCTGCTATCCTATCAGACCGCTACACTTGCCAAGGCCAAGGGGGCTGGTTCCACTCCCACGGGCATTTGGAAAAGGCACGCCCAAAATTCTGTAGCGGTCCATACAGCTCCTGAAAATGGCCTGCCAGCCGTGTCCGTTCCTGGGTAAGCTGGTTGAACTGCTCGATCGCCTTTAGATCCTCGGGGTGAGTATCCAGATAGAGATTCAGCTCCACGAGCGCAAAATCCAGAACCTGCAGCTGCTCCAGCAATTCGTAATACCGTTGGTCGCATGGCTGTGCCTCCATGGCTTATTTCCCTCCTTTCGACTTGGACTCATACGGACTGAACAGCGCGGGCCACAAGGTTCCGTACCTTAACGCTTCCGGCAGACTGAACTGCGGAAGATTCGGCGGCTGAAAGTTGATGAACTGGTTGGGGGGTACGACGAACGTCTTGAACGGTACCGGTGGGCAGGGATCAAACGGCCCCCTAAACGGCGTATGCACACGCTCCTGGGAATTCAATATAAACATCCTCCTTTGCTCATTTCACTGCTGAGTGCAGCAGTTATTCTGAACGCTTACCTTCGTAACTAATTTATGATAGGCAAAGGCGGAATAAGACGGTTTGTGAAAAAAAACTCTCTTGATGTCCATATACGACAAAAAAAGCCTTCCCCTTCGTGCATAATACATTGCGCGATAGGAAAAGGCTTCGTTTATAACTGAACTATGGTTAGTACTCGTTTCTTCAAATCCATGCTTACTTCTCATCCGCTTCAGAAGATTCCTCTTCATCCTTCGCAGGCGCCTCACGGTGAATGTTTATCCGGGTAATCCGCAGCCGGGTAGACTCTTCGACCTCAAAGACGACCTCGCCGACAACAACGCGTTTGCCTTTGGATGGATTGCCTTCCAGCTCTTTGAACAACCAGCCACCGATGGAATCCACTTCATCGTCTTCAATGACTACACCGGTCAAATCGTTGACATCCTCGATAAGCATACGGCCTGCGACTGAAATGTACTCTCCATTCTGCTCCACGCTAGGACGTTCATCCTCGAACTCGTCGTGCAGATCCCCGACGATCTCTTCCAGAATCTCTTCTGCAGTCAATAACCCCGCAGTCCCGCCGTATTCGTCGACGACAAGCGTCATCTGAATCTTGTTCTTCTGCATCAGCCGCAGCACATGACTGATCTCCATCGACTCTGGCACGTTCGGAATCGGGCGGACTAATGTAGTCAAATCATTCTGCTGTTCAGGCGGTGCGAAGAGTAGATCGGTAATGTGAATAAAGCCAATAATCCGGTCTTTATCCTCCATCGCTACCGGGTAACGCGAATGCTTGGTTTCCGTAATAATGCGCATGTTATCTTCCAGGGAAAGGTTGCTGTACAACACATCCATGTCGGTACGCGGCAGCATAACCTCACGGGCCAACAGGTCGGAGAACTCGAAGATATTATCCATAAGCTTCATCTCATCTTTATCAATAACGCCACTCTTGGCACTCTGATTCATGAGAATACGTATTTCTTCCTCCGAATGCGCAGCCTCTGCCTCACTGGCAGGCTCCACCCCGATCAAACGAAGCAGACCATTCGCGGATGCGTTAAGCACCCAGATGAACGGCAGGAATAGATTATAAAAGAACATCAGCGGTGCGGACAGCAGCAGCGCTGAGCCTTCTGTTTTTTGAATCGCCAATGACTTGGGTGCAAGCTCACCAAGCACAATATGTAAGAAAGTAATAATGGAGAAGCCAAGCACCAAAGATACGGTGGAGATCAGCGTATGGTCTGTAACCCCAAGCTTGAACATCAGAGGCTCTACCAGCAGCTCCGAAATGGCGGGCTCTCCTACCCAGCCGAGACCGAGCGAGGCAAGTGTAATCCCGAATTGGGTCGCAGACAGATAAGCGTCCAGCTTCTTGTTTACTTTTAGCGCGTATCCAGCCATCTTGTTGCCCTCACTAACTAGCTGGGTCAGGCGTGACTGCCTGACCTTCACCAGTGAGAACTCTGCGGCGACGAATATGCCATTTAATAATACGAGCACCAGAACAAGCAAAAGATTAAGCAGCAATCTCCCTACTTCAAATTCCGTATGCACAATAACAACGCCTCATTTCTACAGATTGATCGCTTTTCTTGATTTGAAGTCAACACCCGGATAATACATATCCGCTACCAGAAGATTCGGTCCGCAGCAGCTAGCTGCGTCACAGTGACAGTTCACTTCTTGGTTAAGCGGGTGCTGGGTCTGCCAGTCTGTAAAAATATCATCCAGCTTGTTGCTGCTGATGTTGCCAAACGCTGCGATATCTGCAAAATCCGTAACGAATACATCGCCGGTGAACATGTTTACATTCACACGGTTGCGTCCGTCCGGATCATTGCGAAGCGTAACATTCTTCTCGGAACGCAGTCGCTTCAGGAGCTTCTGGTCTTCTTCCAGGAAGCTGCAGGCGAAGAATGGAAGCGTGCCGAACAGCATCCACATCTCGGGATCACGGTGGTCCAGCAGATCATGAATAGCAGCCTGCATATCCTTAAGCGACAGAACCGGCAGCGCGGAGGCAAAGCTTGAAGCGTACATTGGATGCACCTCATGGCGTTTTGCTCCCATATCGCCGATCAGCCGGTGAATCTCCGGCAGCTTGGTATGCGTGCGATAGTTAATCATGGATTCCGCAGAGATGAGCATGCCGTCATCACTGAGTCTGCGGGAGTTCTCGATCATCGTATCATACAAGCGGTAAGCCGCTTCCTTCGCTACAGGATGGCCGCTGTTTGCAAAGCCAACTTCATGAAAATCATCACCATTAACATAGTTGAAAGAGATATGCATAACGTCCAGATAAGGAAGCAGCTTCTCATAACGGGAATATGGCATGGTTAGATTGGAATTGATTTGCGAGCGGATTCCCCGCTCCTTGGCATACTTGAGCAGCGGGACAATCATATTGTCTACGGTGGAAGCGCGGAACATCGGCTCTCCGCCGGTAATGCTGATCGTCTGCAGGTGCTCGACTTCTTCCAGCCGATCAAGCATATTCTTAAGGGGCAGCATCTCTCCTTCTTTCATGGTGAGGCTGTCACCAACGGCGCAGTGCTCACACCGCATATTACATAAATTCGTAACCGTCATCTCCACACTGGTCAGTACATGCCGCCCGTACTGCCGCAGGGAAGTGATGGGATCCCAAGGGTCATAGCTTGGGGATAACTCCTTCTGCGGGGATAATGACATTGGTCTTATAACATTCATTTGTGATAGCTCCTTTAAAGCTTATTCCTTATTATTAACCTAAAAATCATCCGTATGAACGGATTATTATCCTATATCATACCACGAAGAACGAAAAAACTGCACTTTTGAGTTGTACTTGCTTGCTATTTACTGATATTTTCTGAAAAAAACAGCATGCAGCGAAAAGATATCCGGGCCATGTGCACCTTACGTGCCCACCCGTGTATCGATCTCGCTGCATGCCTGAGAGGCTGGAATTGCCTCATTGAGAAGTCTATGAAGCGGTGCCAGCCGGCACCCTTAATTGGCTACATCCACAATAACTACAGAAAGCATCACGGCAAGGTCCATCTCGAACGGAACCACTGGCTCTCCTTCGGGGCCGGTAAGGATGCGAACCACCGGACGGTGTGGTGTGGTGGAGTCTATTTTGACCACAACTCCGCTCTGACCCGTGCTGAGCTTCACTGTAAGACCCAGTGGATAGATTGCCACACGGTCCCGGAACAGCTCCAGCTGCCGCTGCTCATACAGTGTGCCGGAGCCTACGTAGAGCGCTTCTACCGCCTGATGGGGGAGCATTGCTTTTTTGTAGACACGACTGGAGGTCATCGCATCATAGGAATCGGCCACGCCAATCCATTTGGCGTACTCATGAATTTCCCCTCCCTTGAGTCCGCGAGGGTAGCCGGAACCGTCAATCCGTTCATGATGCTGCAGCGCACAATGGGCGGACAGCAACGGAATATTCGGCTCGTCCTTAAGAATCCGGTAGCCGATTTCGGTATGGGCCTGCATCTGCCGGAACTCTTCATCCGTCAGCTTGCCGGGTTTTTGGACAATCTTGACCGGAATTTGCGTCTTGCCGATGTCGTGCAGCAACGCACCCAGACCAATGACCCGCAATTCCGCTTTACTGTACCCGTGAGCGATAGCCATAACAAGTGTATAGAGGCAGACATTTAACGAGTGGACATAAAGATAATTATCCGCTGTATGCATTTCCAGCAGCATTATCATAGGTGTCTCCTGGGCAGACATTTCGTCCAGAATCGAATCCATCACGCCCGAGAATTTTTTATCCAGATGATAAAAGCCTTTGGTAATGCCGGAAGCACCGGACATGTCCTGAAATTGTGTCTTAATAACCTTGAGCGCCTGGTTGCGCGTCTCATCCTGCAGCATCCCCTCAATCACTACATCTTCAGTGAGGGAATCTTGCACATATACATAGCCGATGTCGATTCTGCCGAGGCGTTTGATCAGTGAATCGGTAAGCTCTACGCCGTCGGAAAGCAGAATCATGCCTTCATCGCTATAAATTTTTTTGCCCAGCCTCATGCCCGGTTGAAGCCGGCTGACGGATACTAAACGCACTCTGGTTCACTCCTGCCTTTAACGGTAGATTGCTATTCTGCTTAAAAACTTTGGGTCTCACACCGTGTCTATACCGTTACCTTTGGAGAACAGGCAAGCACACCTACATCGGTTTGCCCCGGACAACGCTTCCTTGGATACACCTCCAGGAAACAACCATAGCCGGGTACCGCTGTACCGATGGAATCTTGGAAATGATTAACGCATAATAAATAGCCAGAAAACAGCCGCTAAAATAAAGCGGTAAATCGCAAAATGTGTCAATCTGATCTTTTGAATCCATCGCATGAACAGAATAACTACAAGGTAAGCCACTGCGAATGAAATCAGGAAGCCAATGACAAAGTAACCAATGGTCTCACTGGTAAAATCGCGGTAAGCATCCAAAAGCTCATACCCGGAAGCCGCACACATAATCGGAATCGCGATCAGAAAAGAGAAATCGGCTGAGGCCTTATAGCTGACCCCGCTGAGCATCCCCCCCGAAATTGTGGAGCCTGAGCGGGAAAAGCCTGGCCATAATACAGAGATAATCTGGTACAAGCCAATGGCTAGCGCCTGTCCATAGGACAGATCATCCAGTTCGTGGGCGGTAATACGGATCTTGCGGCGGTTGACCCACTCGGCAACAATCATTAAGATCCCTCCGGCTACTAGCGCCCAAAGCACCGTACTGGCTCCGAAGAGACCCTTGATGAAGTCACGTGCAAAAAAAGCCACGGCCAATGCCGGCGCAATCCCCAGGATCACATGAATCAGATTAAGACGGGACTGCGGCATCACGCCTCCCCGATTACTCCGACTGCGCCCGATTCCCAGCAGGTTAAGCACCCGATGACGGTAGACCAGCGCGATAGCCAGAATAGCACCTAATTGAATGACAATCTCATAGGTCTTCATAATCGATTCCTGCTCGGCAAAACCCATCAGCTTGGCCGTCAAGATCATATGGCCTGTGGAGGATACAGGGATAAACTCCGTGATTCCTTCAACAATGGCCAAAATAATGGCTGTAATAGTGTCCATACAATCCTCCTGTTTGTGGCGGAATGAATATCGGGTACAACTTTGTTATTTTAAAAAATCATACAGCATAGCCATCATTCAGGCCTTCCCTTATGTAGTACCGTTGTTCCAACGGGAAATGAAACTCTCCTCAAGACTGCCCGGCCGCTGCAGCTCCATCCGCAGCAGATCACGGAGGAAATGCGGAAGAAGATACACCGCATCCTTGCCGTTGGCGAGCGTCTCATAACCGATCCGGAAAGTGAACATATCCAGCGTCCCAACCTCATACTCCTGGTCATCTTCCAGAGGCTGCCCTTCGACAAAAACTGCAATATCGTTATCATACGGCAAAACAAGTGAATCGTACAAGATATTTAAGCCATCTACTGCAAGACTGCCCAGCTGTTTTCCCCGGAAACCATAGCCGAAGATAGCTTTATTACGGAATTCTTCCGTCAAACTTTGCTCCAGAGCTATGCGGATATCCCGCCCTTTAAGCTTCACTATGCAAGGATTGATCGGCGAAGGACACAGTCCATGCAGCATCCCCAGTGAAATATCCCCCTCTGGCAGTGGTCCCAGAAGCTGTCCGGTATTGACAATCGCTATCTTGGCGCCGGTGAATCTGCGCACAGCCTGAGCGAGAAAATTACCGAATGGGGATTCCCCCTGATAGTCAACCGGAAGCTCTCGGTCTGTAATGGCCACCGATTCATGCAAAGCTTCTCTTCCCCGTTCCAGATGGGTGACGGCCGCGGAATGAACCCGTTCCTCCCTTAGCTCAGGGGAAACGGCGAGGCATTCTCCCTCTACGAGTCTGAAACCGAGATCCGGCTCCTGCCGCTCAAAAACAAGCCTGCCCAAATAATTACCAAACTTGCCGGCGCCGCAGACGGCAGTACCAGCAATAATCTGTGGACGCTCCAGCAGATGGTGAGTATGTCCACCCAAAATGGCATGAACGCCCTCCAGGTTCTCTGCCAGCCGCTGATCTGTAGGCAGACCCAGATGAGACAGCACGATCAAAATGTCTACCTGTGGAGCCAACAGACTGCATTCCTTACGAAGTGCCTCTTCCGGGTCTAGTGCATCCCAGCCCAGCAACGCATAGAACGAAGCAAAAGCCGCTGTCGCTCCAGTCACGCCTATGCGGATGCCGTCACGCTCCAGGATAACATGGCGCTTCATCCAGTGCGGCGGCTCTCCAGTCGCAGTCTCTACAAAGTTGCAGCACACTACCGGACACTGAAGTCCGGAGAATACCGCAGAGAGCATGTCGGCTGTGAAGGTAAGCCCCTCATTATTACCAATGGTGACCGCATCGTATCCCGTCAGATTCAGAATATCAATGTTCGCCTGTCCCATCGTTCCTTCCGTCTCTATGGCCGCTCGATCCATATGGTCGCCAATATCCAGCAACAAAAGTGGTTCATCGCCCGCTGCGGCCCTTTGCTCAGCAATGACTGCCGCAAGTGGGCTCATCATGTCGAAATGACTATGTATATCATTAGTATGAAGTATTGTCAGTCGCTCTGATATAGGCTTCATCAATAACATCCTTCCCACCTGTGTAAGGCCACCTTTTTTGGAAGCGTAAGGCGCTTGTTCTTTCAGAGTTTAGCATAACATTTCCAAGCTCAATATGGTATATTTCAGTACTTACAATACCATTATACCAAGGCCTGCAAGTGCTGCGAGGCCTGCATTTCTGTACCTCTCTTTGAACCAGAATCAAGAGGATGGCTGCGCCTCCCCTTCTCCTTTTAAATACCTTGTTAGTTCGCAATCATACATTATATAGGTCTTAAAACCTACAGAATATCCTTAGAGAAATTATTGTAGTCGTCCAGTTAGCTATAGTCAGAATAAACCGAAACTTCGATGCATATCTGAAGATTGTGAATATTAATTGTTAACCATTGAATGTTTGTCCTTTTCTTGCTATGCTGAGAAAAATTGACACATAAGGTGGCATAAGCATTGAGAGTACACGTCATGGATGTTAAGCCGGGGGATTATCTCGGAACAGACACCTTCAACGCCCGCGGACTTCATGTTTTGTCCAAGGGAACCCAGTTGCGCATGGATGAAATATCCAAGCTGTTGCAACACGGTATTGATTACATTGATATCGAAACCCTGGAAGGAACACTCTCCCCGCCCCATAAACCGTCCGTTATTCAAACCGTTACGGCAAGCTTTGATACCATGATCGACGGTTTCGAGACCCTTTATTTAGAAGCGTTAACCAAAGGCAGCTTTAATCCATCCGTCGTAGACGATGTTCTTCAGCCAACCCTGCAATCCCTGGACAAGCATAAAGACGTGGTAACCCTCCTTCTACTGCTGGACCGGGAGGATGAATATACCTATAATCATTCCCTTCAGGTAGGTATGCTTTCCTATTATATTGCAACTTGGCTCGGTTATTCCAAGCAGGAATGCTATGAGATCAGCCGGGCTGGTTATCTGATCGATATCGGTAAATGCCGAATCTCACCCGATTTGCTGAACAAGCCGGGGAAGCTGACCGTCGAAGAATTTGAAGAAGTGAAGCGACATACTACATACGGTTACGAAATTATCCGCAATTCCATGAACGACCCTACCGCTGCACTGGTTGCTCTCCAGCACCATGAACGGGAAGACGGCTCCGGCTATCCTACCAATTTAACCAAAGCGGAGATTCATCCCTATGCACAGATTGCCGCTGTGGCTGACGTGTATAGTGCCATGACTTCACCCAGAGTCTATCAGTCCAAGCAAGAACTGATCTCGGTACTGCACGAATTACATAACCTCAGCTTCGGCAAGCTGAACGGCAAGACCGTTCATGCCTTTATCCAGCATTTGATGCCGAATTTCATCGGCAAGCGCGTCCTTCTTGACACCGGTGACATGGGCGTCATCGTCATGAACAACCCCATAGACGTGTTCCGTCCACTGGTGCAGGTCGACCATAAATTCCTCGACTTGTCCCGTGAGCGGAGTGTGTCGATTGTGGAGATCTACACATAGGGGCGCTCGCCATCCCTCCCAAACCCTCCCTTCCTAAGGGAGGGCCCCAAAGGCGCTGCCCTCTGGACACCCGAAGGAACTGCGTGGTTGGCGGGATGACGGGGCGTCTGCGGACAGATGTTTTGGAGGGTGGGGGTGCTCGCCCTTGAGCAGTCCTTGTCTTGCTCCGCAAGATACAGGACGGCTCAAAGCTTTACGGCGCAGGCCGCTCCCCGGGTAATGTGACCCGGGGGGCGGCTTTTTCTGGCCTCCGCTGTGCCCTGCGGAGGCGGGCTGCGCCTTGAGTTCCCCCTGCTTTGCTGCGCAAAGGACCGGGGGGTACCTCAAGGCTACTTGGGAGTGGCCTCCACGGTGCCCTCGCGGAGGCGGGCTGCGCCTTGAGTTCCCCCTGCTTTGCTGCACAAAGGACCGGGGGTACCTCAAGGCTATCCGGGGGTGGCCTCCGCGATGCCCTCGCGGAGGCATTGCCATTGCGGAGGCCGGCCTAGTTTATGGCCGGGGGCATTCGGTTAGACTGATCAATAGAGTAAAACGTTGATCAGACTAACCTGAAAGGATGAAGCCTATGCTGCCGATTCACGGGCGCCTTGCTGAGCTGTATTCACTGAGCCGCCAGCGGAAGCTGACTGAATCTGAAGAGCTGGAGCAGCAGCACTGCTTGCAAGCGAATGCAACTTACTGCTGGGAGATGGCCCGGCTTAACAATGAAGCCATACTGGCGGCGCGAACGCAAGATATCAACTGGCAGCAGAACATCGGCGCACAGATGGTTGAGCTGCGCACGTCTGGCCGGATATCAAAACGTCGTAAGTAAGGCGGCATCGTAGAAAACATACGAGCTCTCCTCTATAAATTGAACTGTAGCATGAGCGAAAAGGAAATATATAAGCCGAACAAAAAAATGAACAAACAACAACGAGGAGCGAAGGGAGCTTGGAACTGTAGGCGCAAAACGCTCGCCTGAAAGCTTCCCATAAGAAAGCTAGCACCGGATCATAGTTGTCGACAGCAAGACCTATATCCAGAGCTGTTCAAAACCAGCGATATCAATAGAAGCAGTAAATTCCCCTTCACCAGTCGTCTTAACAGTAAAAAAAGAGGGCCACCGCCCCAACTAACGGCATTTTCGTACCTTATTTTTCTTGAATATAGGCAAATGAGGGAAACAAGGGCATTATTGTATCTTATTTTTCGGAAAAGCACGCTGGATGGGGGATTCTGGAACAATTAAGGTACAATATTGCACTTAATCTCCTCTAACCCTTAGCTTCAGAGGATTTAAGGTACAAAAATGCCGTTAATTACACTTCGAGACTTCATGTATACGCTCTCTTTTTTACTTGGCTTTGTAAGCTACTTTGCGTTCTATTTGGAGAAAAAATTCGATACGTTGATACGATAGTATTTAGAGGTAATAGCATGTAGAGGCGATAGCATGTAGATGTAATAGCATCCACCTGAAAAAGGATCAGCGGATAACAGCTTAGGTTTTGAAGTTGATCACATGCATGAGTAGAGTGGAGGGTCGGGGGATTCTGGAGAAACGGTAGTGGTCGCCTTTAAAGCCCGATTTCAACCTCTAATTCCTTTTACAATCAAGAAATCGGGCTTTAACAGCGATCGGAAGAACCCCCGACCCGCAGCGGCTTCACTCCGCCTGAACCACTGTTTTCTCCTTTGATCCTGAGAACGAACAGCAAGATACTTCCATCCTGTTCCAAATCACCAGCGTCCTAGCCAAAAAAGCCCCCAACCCCACAATAAAGTGGAGCTGGAGGCTTCTTTTTGATGTCATCTTTTGAGCTCTTCTTCGCTTCTTCTGAGCTCTTCTTTTGAGCTCTTCTTCTGAGCTCTTCTTCTGAGCTCTTCTTTTGCATGAATCGATTTATCAACTTGCCGTTAAAAGCGTTCTTCAGTTGCTTGCTACCTAGGCACCTACAGGAACCGGAACTGTGCTTCGATTAATCCGTTGTAGACACCGTCATGAGCAGTCAGCTCGCTGTGGTTGCCCTCTTCCTTGATCTCGCCGTGATCCAGTACCACGATCTTGTCAGCGTGGCGGATGGTGGACAATCGGTGAGCGACGATAAAGGAGGTCCGGCCTTGCAGCAGGGTTTTTAGAGCTTCCTGAATCTTGAGCTCGGTCTCTGTATCGATACTCGCTGTAGCTTCATCCAGAATCAGAATACGTGGGTCCGCCAGCAGCGCTCTGGCAAAGGATAACAGCTGACGCTGACCCATGGACAGCGCACTACCCCGTTCTTCGACCTCTGTATCGTACCCGCCAGGCAGTTTAGTGATGAAATCATGGGCATCTACCGCTTTGGCGGCCTCCTCTACTTCCTGATCCGTGGCATCCAATCGTCCGAAACGGATGTTGTCACGGATCGTTCCCGAGAAGATGAATGTGTCCTGTAGCACGGTACCGATCTGTCCGCGCAGGCTGTCCAGGGTGACATCACGGATATCTTTTCCATCGATCGTGATTTTACCGGTGGTGATATCGTAGAAGCGGCCAATCAGGTTGATGATGGTACTCTTACCTGAGCCGGTATGCCCTACTAGCGCAATGGACTGTCCGGCCTTTACATCGAGATCAATGCCTTTGAGGGCCGCCCGCCCCTTCTCATATTCAAAGATGACCTTTTCAAACTTGATATCGCCTTGAATGGTTGGCAGCGGAGTCGCACCCGGCTTATCGGATACGTTAGGCTTCTCGTCCAGATATTCAAAGATTCGCTCCGAGGAGGCCATAGCCACCAGAAGCTGGTTGTACATTTGGCCCAGACGATTGATCGGATCCCAGAAGTTGCTGACATAAGTACTGAAAGCCACCAGGAAACCAACAGTCAGTTCACCCGACTGGATCAGATAAGCACCAAGCCAGAACAGAATCAGGGTACCGAAGCCACCAGTGATCTCGATAATTGGACCGAATGCCTGGTTCATCGCCGAGGCTTTATCCCATGATTTCTTACTTTCGCTATTCATGGCATCGAAGTATTTCATGTTCTCTTGCTCTTGCGTATACGCCTGAGTCACTCTGATCCCCTGAATGGATTCATTCAAGTGAGAGTTGATCCGCGAGTTCTTCATCCGTACATCCTGCCAGGCAATACGAATCTTCTGCCGCAGCTTGGTGGAGACAAAGAACATAATCGGTACAGTAACCATTACCGCAAGGCCGAGCTTCCAATTGATGAAAAGCAAGATGACCATAATTCCGACAAGCTGCACACAGTCAATCATCAGGTTGACGACCCCGTTGGTGAACAGGTCCTGCAAGGAATTGATGTCATTCGTAACCCGTACCAGCACTGAACCTGCCGGGCGCTTGTCGAAGAAGTTAAAGGACAGCTTCTGGATGTGTCGGAACAGATCTGAGCGCAGGTCATAAATTACTCTTTGCCCAATGATATTGGTGAATTTGATCCGGTAAATTCCGGCAATCCATTGAATCAGATACAGGACCACCACGCTCGCCGTAAGGGTGTAAAGGAGCGTTAAGCTTGGACTTCCTGTCTTCGGTGCGATCGCCTTGTCTATCGCCATACTGGTCAGGAACGGCACCGTAAGCTTGGTGACGGTTCCTAGTACCATCATTACCAGTACAAGTGGCAGCATTTGCTTGGCATAAGGCTTCATGTAGCTAAACAGCCGTGTGAATTGCTTCCAGTCGAATGCCTTGTCAATGATATCGTCGTCTTTGTAGACAAACCGTTCGTCCAGCGTTTGTTCCGGTGCCGTTTTTTTCTTTGTAGTGGCTCCTGCACCCGGGTTGACTTGAGGTTCCATAACTTTACGCCTCCTTTCCTTCGGTTACTTTAGTGAGGTAATCTGCATATTGAATCCGGTACACATCCTGGTAAGGTCCAGGCACCTCGATTAACTCTTTATGGGTTCCCCGTTGCTGCACATGTCCCTCGTTCATCACGATGATCTGGTCAGCATGTCGCAGGGAGGAAATCCGGTGGGCAATAATCAGCGTAGTGCGTCCACGCATAACCTCTTGGAATCCACTCTGAATTTCATGCTCGGTCTCCATATCCACAGCGCTTGTCGCATCGTCAAGAATGAGAATCCGCGGATTCTTAAGCAATGCTCTCGCGATAGCGATCCGCTGCTTCTGACCGCCGGAAAGGCCCATTCCCCGCTCCCCGACCACGGTATCATAGCCTTCAGGCATTTCCATGATGAAATCATGGGCTTTCGCCAGCTGAGCTGCACGGATGATCTCTTCCATGCTCACATTTTTCAGGCCATAGGCAATGTTGTTGCGAATGGAAGAGGAGAATAAGAACGTCTCCTGGAACACGGTCGCAATCTGTGAACGCAGACTGCGGACATTGTATTCCCGGATATCCACCCCATCCAACGTAATATGGCCTTCGTTCACGTCATAAGCGCGCATCATCAGTTGGGTAATCGTCGATTTCCCGGAGCCAGTGCCCCCAAGGAAGCCGATGACAGACCCCGCTTTAGCTTCAAAATCAATATCCGTAACCGCCGGCATCTTATTACCGTATGCAAAGGTAACATGATTAAACGCTACATCGCCTCTGACTTCGTTATGAACCAGCTCCCGGGCGGTTTCGCTGTCCTTGACATCGATCTTTTGGTTCAGCACTTCAAGCACGCGCTCCCCTGAAGCCTTAGACTGCGTATAGTTGTTGATATGGAAGCCCAGACCCCATACCGGACCAATGATATACCAGATCAAGCTGAAGAATGCAACCAGCTCACCCAGTGACATTTTCTCGTGAATGACCAGTGTGCCGCCTACTCCGAGCAGGATCGCCACGCTGACCGATGCCAGCAGCTCCATCGCCGGGAAGTATTTACTCCACAGCACTGCGGCAAAAATCTGATTGTCCTTGTACCGTTCATTCCGGTGCGAGAACTTTTCGACCTCATGGGCTTCTCTGGCAAAAGATTTGACTGTCCGCACACCCGTCACGTTCTCTTGAACCGCTGTGGTCAAAGAGCTTAGCGCCAGGCGCATCTCCTGAAAAGCAGGGTGGATCTTGGACTCAAACTTAAGTGCGACAATAGCCAGGAACGGCATCGTGATCAAGGTGATCAGCGTCAGCTGCCAATTGATCGAGAACATCATAATGGAGCCGAATAATACCATAAAAAATACGTTAAGCAACTGGGCGAATCCGAAGCCAATGAACATCCGGATTGCTTCCAGGTCCCCGGTCAGCCGGGACATCAGGTCGCCTGTCTTCGCCGTATCATAATAACGGAACGACAGGAATTGCAGTTTTTCATAACAGGCATTGCGTAGACGATACGCCAGGAAATTTCCCAGACGCCCGCCAAAGAATCCGTGTGCAAATTGCAGGCATGCTTTTACAATTACAACAACCAGCACGGTGAGAGCCAACACAGGCACCTCGGTAAATTTCATTGGAACAATAACATCGTCAATCAACCTTCTTAACAAATTGGGGGTTATAAGCCCCACTGCAGTTGCGGCAGCCAAGCATACAATCGAAAGAATCAATAAGTGCAGTTTCTCCCGATAAAAGCCCCGCAGTTGCCTGAGAACATCCATGTCTCTCCTCCTTACGCTTTACGAAGCGTAGCTGGCTTTCATTCTTAAGCCGGCTTCACAAGTATTTTTTAGCGCTTCCATTTTAGTGACTTTATGCAGTTTATCATCCATGTTTTAATGCGGCAAAGGGGAGAATCGACCGTATAACCCGTTATTTGCAATGAAAATGACATTTTCATAAAGGAAAAGGTCGCCTATGTCTTTAAATGCTTCCATTTCCTCTTGAATACTGTTGAATTAAGAATAAGCGAAATTCTTAGCACATGGACTTCCCGTCGGCATCTCCTTCTCTCCTCTTTACATAATGGGATTTACTAGCTGGAAAATGTAAAATTCTTCATCTTCCTTCCAAGTAAAAGAACAGCATGTAGCGGAACCACGTCACCCTAAGATATACTCGATCATGAACCCATACCAGTTGGAGGGATGTAAGTACATGTATAAGACCATTATTTTTGATGTAGATGGAACATTAATTGATACAGAGATCGCCGTACTAGGTTCACTCCAAGCAATGCTTAAGTTCGATTACGGCAGGGAAAGTAATGCTGAGGAATTACTGTTTGTTCTGGGGATTCCAGGTTCTACTTCGCTGCCGCAGCTTGGCATCCATAATATTGATGAGGGTATGCAGCGCTGGAACGAACGGATGAAGGATTTTTACGATTCCATCAAAGTGTTTGAGGGCATTCCCGAGGTGTTAGAAACGTTGAAGAACGAGTCCTTTGTCCAGGGCATAGTGACTTCCAAGACCGCCGAAGAATTGCGAGATGACTTTATTCCATTTGGTCTAATGGATTATCTGGACCATTCGGTCTGTGCAGATGATACGGAAAAACATAAGCCCCATCCTGATCCGTTACTTGAATTTCTGAAGCGCTCTGGCGCTGAGGCAAATTCCTCACTCTATATCGGGGATACCTTGTATGATTATGAATGCGCCCGGGATGCCGGCGTAGATTTCGGACTCGCCCTGTGGGGCTGCAAGAAGCATGACCACATCCTGGCAAAATATAAATTTGAACGTCCACAGGACATTCTCCGCCTGGCAAAGATTCCGTTAAAGTAAGCCGCCATCATCATAAAATGCCCCCGTGTCCCGCGCAATCCGGCGTTGGACACAGGGGCATTTTTATTTTAAGTGGGGGCACCCTCCCAAACCCTCCCTACAGGGAGGGCCCCAAGGGCTGCCAGCCCTCTGGACACCCGGAAGTGTACACCCGCAGGCAGTGCGGCAATCGCGGACAGAAGCAGACGGAAGTGGTAGGCCCGGCCTTTTAGGCCTCGTCATGAGGCGAAGGCGAACGAGTTACGGTGATGCGGGGGAGCTACTGGCGACGGGACTGCCGCGGCTCTCCTTCTGAGAATCGCCTTACTCAACGAGCCTCTGAAGCTTCGCCGTTAATATCATAGAATCCAATCCGCGAAGAACGCTTTTGCCCGGATATCGTCATTTGTCCCTTCCCGTCGATCATACCAAAGGTTGTACTGGCCTTGGGATAATCATATTCAAAAAAAGCGATTTTACCGCTAATAGCCGGTATCTTTCCATCCTGGAGCCTTACGGGATAAGGTAAGAAGCTTAGCTCAGACGTGCTTGTCTGGTCTTCCAGATCAAGGGTAGCCGTCCACTTCAGCACACTCCGGTTATCAGTGATTTCATAGTAGCGGATGTAATCGGCCGTCCGGATGAAGAATTTTCCGGCTTCTCCCTCGGGAAAATAATAATGATCCGTCAGATCATCCTCATACCGGCTGCTCACGGCCAGGGACTTGAGCGCTTCGATCCGCGGAAACTCGATCGCAGCAGCACGGGCTTCAGCCAGCTTGGAGCCCGACAGCCTTGTAATCAGGGCATCCGATGCTTTGGCCACGTAGACCGTATGTTTTCCCGGTACCCACTGTACATAAGCGCCTGCGGCCTCAGAGATAAAACGCAACGGCACCATCACACGGCCCTGCTCCAATGATACAGCCACAGGCAATGTGAGTTTCTTGCTGCCTACCACCACTGACTCTTGTCCCGGAACCAAAGTGATTTTCTGCGACTTATTTGTAATCGTTATGGTCTTTGTGCTGTTGTTCCAGGCAATGCTGACGTTTGGGAGCTTCTGCACAACGCCAAGGGGAACAATAACCGTATCATTCTTGATATAACTTTGAACATCTGTGTCGGCTGTTTCATTGTTGACAATCACAGAGATGGGAGATTCGGCAAAAGCTTTGTGCTGTAAGGAAAAAGACAAAACAGCAGCTAATACCACTGCATATCCGCAAGTGAGTAGAAGTTTTTTTAACATGAGGCCTCCTTGATTAAACACTATAATTAAACAGTACACGCTGTCTGCATTAATGAAACATCTAATATTTGGCATGATGACAACAAACAACAAACAAAAAACGTGTCCGCACAGCCTGGACGTTTGCACCTCCAAGTTGCTGCGGACACGTTTTATATGCCAAATCTTAAAGACAGCTCTTAATTAACCGATACTGCCTTCCATCTCGAACTTAATGAGACGGTTCATCTCTACCGCATATTCCATCGGAAGTTCTTTGGTGAATGGCTCAATGAAGCCCATGATAATCATTTGAGTCGCTTCGGCTTCCGAAAGACCACGGCTCATGAGGTAGAACAATTGCTCCTCAGATACCTTGGATACGGTCGCTTCATGCTCCAGGATGATGTTATCGTTCTTAATCTCATTGTATGGAATGGTATCCGAAGTGGATTCATTATCCAAAATGAGTGTATCGCACTTAATGTTCGATTTCGCACCTTCCGCCTGACGGCCGAAGGAAGCCAGACCGCGGTAAGTTACTTTACCGCCGTGCTTACTGATCGATTTCGAGACGATAGTGGATGTAGTGTCTGGAGCCAAGTGGATCATTTTGGCGCCGGCATCCTGATGCTGATCTTTACCTGCTACTGCGATCGAAAGAACGGAACCTTTCGCTCCGCGGCCTTTAAGCACAACAGCTGGATATTTCATGGTCAGCTTGGAGCCGATGTTGCCATCTACCCATTCCATAGTCGCATTTTCTTCTGCAACCGCACGTTTAGTAACGAGGTTGTAGATGTTCGGCGCCCAGTTCTGAATCGTAGTGTAACGAACACGTGCATTCTTCATGCACAGGATTTCAACAACCGCACTGTGCAGGGAGTTCGTGCTGTAGATCGGTGCTGTACAGCCTTCTACGTAATGCACGAAGCTGTCTTCGTCAGCAAGGATCAGCGTACGCTCGAATTGTCCCATGTTCTCGGAGTTGATACGGAAGTAAGCCTGCAATGGCACTTCACATTTCACACCCTTAGGAACATAGATAAAGCTTCCGCCGGACCATACGGCACTGTTCAATGCAGCGAACTTGTTATCCGCAGGCGGGATAATGGTTCCGAAGAACTTCTTGAACAATTCCGGGTGCTCACGCAGTGCTGTGTCGGTATCGGTGAAGATAACCCCTTGATCTTCAAGGCTCTTCTGCATGCTGTGGTAGACAACCTCGGACTCATACTGTGCCGAGACACCCGCCAGGAACTTCTGCTCCGCTTCCGGGATACCTAGCTTGTCGAAGGTTTCCTTAATCTCGGAAGGAACTTCCTCCCAAGTCTTTCCTTGTTTCTCGGAAGGTCTTACATAGTACTGGATATCGTCAAAATCGAGATCATCCAGGTTGCCGCCCCATTTTGGCATCGGCATTTTGTAGAACTGTTCCAGCGATTTCAAGCGGAATTCAAGCATCCACTCAGGTTCATTCTTGATCGCTGAAATTTCACGTACGATCTCGGGAGTCAGCCCTTTACCGGACTGAAAGATCGACTTGTGCTCATCGCGGAAACCATACTGGTATTCCTCCATATCAGGCGCTTTCTTAGCCATGGTGTCAGCCTCCTTGTTTGCTGTTATTAATGTTTCTCTTCTTCGTCTATACCTTTACGAAGCGCGTTCCAGGCCAATGTGGCACATTTGATCCGCGCTGGAAATTTATTCACACCCGAGAGGGCCTCGATGTCTTCATAGCCTTCGAACTCCACCGGTTCGCCTTTCATGAGGCCGGAGAAACGATCCGCCATATCCAGCGCAACCGCTACGGTTTTGCCTTTAACAGCTTCAGTCATCATTGATGCCGATGACATGCTGATTGAGCAGCCTTCACCGTTATAACGTGCATCCTTGACAACACCATCCTCCACCTTGAGCTGAAGCGTAATGCGGTCGCCGCAAGTCGGGTTGTTCAGTTCAATCTTCAAGGCATCGTCCTCGAATGAGCCGCGATTCCGTGGGTTCTTGTAGTGGTCCATAATTACGCGTCTGTACAAATCATCCAAGTTCATAGGTGAAATACTCCTTTGCCTTGATTAACGCATCCACCAGCCGGTCTACATCCTCTTCGGTGTTGTAGAGATAGAAGCTGGCCCGAGCCGTTGAGCTGACCTGCAGCCAGCGCATGAGCGGTTGGCAGCAATGATGGCCTGCACGAACAGCTACGCCTTCGGCATCCAGGACAGTCGCTACATCATGGGGATGCACATCCCCGAGATTGAAGGTTACAACGCCAACCTCGCGGTTGCGGGGTCCATAAATCGTCAGATCGTCGATTTGGGACAACCTCTGCTCAGCATAAGCGGCAAGCTTCATCTCATGACGGTGGATGGCATCCATCCCGATTTCCTGCAGGAAATCAATTGCAGCCCCCAGTCCGACAGCGCCAGCGATGATCGGTGTACCGCCTTCGAATTTCCACGGAAGCTCTTTCCAGGTGGATTCATACAGGCCCACATCATCAATCATTTCACCGCCGAATTCTACGGGTTCCATGGCTTCCAGCAGCGCTCTCTTTCCGTAGAGGGCACCGATGCCGGTAGGTGCGCACATTTTATGCCCGGACAGTGTGTAGAAATCACAATCCAGATCCTGCACATCAACCTTAAGATGCGGAGTACTCTGTGCACCATCCACGACAATCACTGCACCATGACGGTGAGCGATAGCAGCAAGCTCCTTGATCGGATGGGTAACCCCCATAACATTGGACACATACGCGATTGCCACGATCTTAGTCCGGTCTGTAATGGTTTTCTCCGCATCCTCCAAGGTTATGTTGCCATCTTGTTGCAGCGGGATATACTTCAGAGTTGCTCCTGTCTTCTTAGCAAGCTGCTGCCAAGGGATCAGGTTGCTGTGATGCTCCATTTGGGTGAGCACAATCTCATCGCCTTCGCCAACATTGGCAGGGCCATACGAGGAAGCAACCAGATTCAGAGCAGTCGTGGTACCACGTGTGAAAATAATTTCCTTCGTGCTCCGCGCATTGATGAACTTGGCAAGCTTCTCACGCGCGCCTTCATAGGCATCCGTTGCCCGGCTGCCCAGAGTGTGCACCCCGCGGTGCACATTGGCATTGTCCCATTCATAATAATGCTTGAGCGCCTCAATCACCTGGCGCGGCTTCTGCGAAGTTGCCGCACTGTCCAGATACACGAGCGGATGCCCGTTAATATTCTGGTTCAGGATGGGGAACTGTTCGCGGATGGTGCTATTCATTGTCCTAACTTCCTTTCCACTAGGGATTGGAGCTGGGTCCGCAGTCCCTCCAGTGGAATTTGAGACACGACAGGTGCCAGGAAGCCGTAGATGATCAATGCTTCCGCGTCACGTCTGGAGATTCCGCGGGACATCAGGTAGTAGACCTGCTCGGGATTGACCTGTCCTACGGAAGCGGCATGGCCTGCTGTAACATCATCTTCATCTATCAGCAGAATCGGGTTAGCGTCGCCGCGTGCTTTTGGACTCAGCATCAGGACTTTTTCTGTCTGCTGACCGTCTGCACGGGTTGCGCCCTTCTCGATCTTGGTAATTCCGTTAATGATCGAATTAGCTTCCTCACGCATTACTGCACGAGTGATCATGTCACTTGGTGTGTTTTTTCCAAAATGCTGTGCTTGTGTAGTATAGTTCAGCTTCTGTGAACCAGAACCTACAGCAATAACTTTAGCATCGGAGCTTGAGCCATTACCCTTCAGGATCGACTTAGTGTCACTTGCGGTATGGCCGTAGTTCATCTCGCCCACGATCCATTCAATCGTTCCATCGTTATCCACAATAGCACGGCGATAGGTAATATCCGCAGTATCTGCACCCAGTTGGTGAACGGTAGCATAACGCACATGCGCACCAGCACCAACGAACACTTCCACAGCACCGTTATGCAGACCGGCTTCCGCCTTGTCCGATACATAGTTGTCGACGTAGGTTACAGAACTGTTCGTGTCCGCAACAATCAGGATGTGCGGAACGAAGGCTGCTTCTGCGTCATCTGTAAGCAACACTGCCTGCAATGGCGTTTCAATAACGACATTCTTCGGCACGTAGAGGAACACCCCTCCGTTCCAAAGTGCAGCATGTAGCGCCGCAATGGAGTGCTCTTCAGGCTTCACGGCTTGATGCAGGTACCGCTGTACCAATTCACCATGCTCTCTAGCTGCAGTCTGCAGATCAGTAAAGATCACACCTTGTGCTGCGAGTTCTGGGGAGAGGTGAGTGTACACTGCACCAGAGTTGCGCTGAATAATCAGGTTGCCCTGCTCCTGGTCCTTCACCAGTTCTGCAATAGAAGCTGGGACTGCACTCAGGTCAGTCAGTGTTTGACTTGATTTATAGGTTCCGTAATTGTCCACATTCCATGGATCAATCTTGGTTTTTTCGAGTTTAGGCAGTTCAAGTTCGGCTGCCAGTTCCAGTGCACTCAAACGGCTTGCTTGAAGCCAGTTTGGTTCGCCGTTGCTTTGCGATAGTTCGCTCAGGGCTTTGGCGTCCACCGGAAGAATGGTTTGCGTCGTCATAAGTGGTCTCCTCCTTCCTGGCGTCTCTTAAGCTTCTTGTCCTACAGTCTCGTCTTCAATGCCCAGCTCTTCCTTAATCCATTCATAACCCTCAGCTTCAAGGCGCTGTGCCAGCTCAGGACCACCGGACTTCACGATACGGCCTTGCATCATTACGTGTACGAAATCTGGTTTGATGTAGTTAAGCAAACGTTGGTAGTGAGTAATAACCAGGAAGCCGCGCTCTTCGCTACGCATAGAGTTAACGCCTTCTGCTACGATTTTGAGTGCATCGATGTCAAGGCCGGAGTCAATCTCATCCAGCACGACAATCTTAGGATCCAGCATCATCATTTGCAGGATTTCGTTACGCTTTTTCTCTCCGCCGGAGAAGCCTTCGTTCAGGTAACGGTGCAGGAATTCAGGGTTCATTTCGAGTTCCTTCATCTTAGCTTCCATTTGACGGATAAAGCGGATCAGTGAAATTTCGTTGCCTTCCTCACGACGTGCGTTGATTGCACTGCGCAGGAAGTCGGAGTTAGTTACTCCGGAAATTTCGCTCGGATATTGCATTGCCAGGAACAGACCGGCGCGTGCGCGCTCGTCTACAGCCATCTCCAGAAGGTCTTCACCTTCAAGTGTTGCTGTTCCTTCAGTTACTTCATATTTAGGATGGCCCATCAAAGCGGAAGCCAGTGTACTCTTACCTGTACCATTCGGACCCATGATCGCGTGAATTTCTCCACCCTTCATGGAAAGGTTAATTCCTTTCAAAATCTCTTTCCCTTCAATCGTCGCTTTCAATCCCTCGATGACAAATTCTGCTGCCATAACTGTTATTCCCTCCATTTTTCGTGATTTGCGAAATCAGAAAGCTGCATGTGTATTTAGCAGGGCGTTCCCTGATTGCCAGCACAATTAGATTGTATATCACATTAAAATTATTATAAATTGAAAATCCCTGATTATCAATGATTCTCATTAATTTTATTATAAATGAGCTTCTTTTACAAACGCTGATCTACAATTTTCAGGGCTATAGGACTGGCATCGGCGAACATTCTCTCCCTTCAAGCTAGATATACATGAATTATAGCTTTTGTGACAGAAGTCTACAAATTTTCATGAAGCGCATCCCTCAATCAACAAGAAGAGCCTCCCGCCGGGAGGCTCTTTTGAATCCTGAACTATCATTATTTAACTCAAAATGACTTGTCTGCTATCCAGCAGTTTTATCCCAGAAAAGAACGTAGCATCCATTGCTGCTTCTCCAGATCGCTGCGGATTTTGATGAACAGATCGGCTGTCGGCTGATCGTTTCCTTTTTCCGCCAGTTCAATCCCTTCCGTCAGCTCCTCCGATACAGTCGCGAAGTCTTCAATCAGGGTCTGAACCATCGCCCGTGTATCCTCCTTGCCCGTTGCTTCCTGGATGGTAGCCAGTTCGAGATATTCCTTCAATGTAGCGGCAGGACGTCCCTTGATGCTCAGCAGGCGCTCCGCCACCTCATCCATTTTGAGCGTGATATCGTCATATAACTCTTCAAATTTAACATGCAGGGAGAAGAACTGCTCTCCTTTTACATACCAGTGATAGTTATGAATTTTTACGTACAACACATTCAGGTTGGCTACCTCACGGTTCAGAATTTGTTCCAGCGATGCAGTATCGACTTTATTCGTTGCTTTAGCCATTCTCTATCCCTTCCTTATCCGTAGATTAACCGGCTGCAGGTTTCTGTCCGGCCTAGCGTTGTCTATTCTCCATTTACCCTTCCGTATGTAGGATGAACCAAGAAGCAGCCCCTTATGCCCCCTTCATGACATTCAAAAAAGGGCCCGCAGGCCCTCTGGACTTCTTATCCTCAGTAAAAGATATCTGGAATCTCAAAGCATGCGGAGCAATGCTTCCGATCCGGGCATACCCGGAAGAATCCCCAGATTTTCTGCTTCTATAGTTACTGACTCCAGTGGTGCTTCGAGTAGTTGCGACAACGTCCGCACGCCTACTGCACGCGCAGCGATGATCCCGCGGTCGCTCAGCTTCTCATTCAGCAGGCCTACGTCCAGGGCACCGCACATAATGTAACCCCGGCTTGTGCTGATGGTAAGCAATGTTGTTTTGGGGAGTTTGACTTCCACTCCGACCAGGACATGGCCCCCTACCGTAATGGGCTCCAAAGTAACCACAGACAACACCTCCTTGTTTTGACGATCCACGATGTATTTGTATTCATACCCAGCTCTCCGCGTGTGGACGATAGACCTATAATTTCCATATGGGCAAAAGAGAAATGAAGTCCGCGTTCCCCCATTACGAGGTATATGCTTTCGTCCTGTTTAGTGGTATAGTTTATTAAGCTTTATTATTATTTTGAAAGATCGTTTTCAAACGATTTGAGCTGGGGGAAATATGGACAAGAAACTGCAAAACACGGACGGTAATTATCTTTTCAACGTCGACATCCTGATCAATGCCCGTACTAACCCGCTTGCCTTGCAATATTTGCTTGAGATGTTGAACAACAATGACAAGATTACCGATTTTAACATTAATTCGGGCCTTGAATTGGGGCGAACAATAGACAGTCTTCTCCGTTCGGCTAAAATGGCTCTGCAGCAGGAGACTCCCCCTCCTACACCCATAAAATTGCCAGCGAAGCAGACGAAGAAGCAAACACCGCAACAAGCGGAGCCAAGCGCAGAGAAAGCTCCCGACAACGGGCCTTCCGATGTGCATGGAAAGATCCGTCAGTATATTCAGAATAATCAGTTGGTCCGCCTGAGAGCGAACCGCCGCGGACAGCAGGTATCCATTCCCTGCCGCATTTTGAATTTTGATGAGACAGACAACTCGATCAGCGTCTATCATGTCGATGAGAAGCAAGTCTACACCTTCAGTTTGTACGAGATCGACGAGTTTTCGTAAAGAACGGCATAACAGGCCAACAATAAACAAGCACCCGCCTTATCATCAAGGTCGGGTGCTTGTTTATTGTTAAATCCAAGACATTCTAGTAAATAAGATCATATAGTGTGCGACTAGCGTTGAGGTTTGCGTGCAAAGGCTTCCAGTGCCAGACAGATCCAGCCTGCAATGAAGCTCACACCACCAAGAGGCGTGATAGCGCCGAGCACCTTGATTCCGGTGATGCTCAGGACATACAGGCTTCCTGAGAACAGCACGATGCCAATCAACAGCAGCCATCCAGCCCAGCGGAGCCGGGCACTCTCTCCCCATTGTCCCGCAACCAGAGCAATCAGCACTAAGCCGAGCGCATGGAACATATGGTACTGCACGCCAGTCTCATAGACCGTCATGTAATGCTCGCTGATGACCGGCTTCAGTATATGGGCACCAAAAGCGCCAATAGCTACCGCCAGCATCGCCAGCAAGGCGCCCCAAGCCATAAATGTGCGTTGCATCATAGACAACTCCTTAGAATAAGCTTCCCCTATCTTAACGTATCACCGCAGATCATTTCCAGCCGGAATCCATGAACTTTTTGCGTCCGGAGACTTGCTTTTAACTCCACCTTATGAAAAAGTTAGGAGTACACATTTATTCTTAATATAAGGCGAACTTAAGATACTAACCTAAAGCTCGGTCGTCACTACGGTGAATTTTTGGACTTCCGGTCGCTGTTGCCCCCAGATTTCTTCTTTAAAACCGCTTCGAGCGGTTGAAATCTGGAGAGCTTATGCTTTCGAGGCGAGCTTTCCTGAGGAAAGCTTTCAGGCGATCGCTTTCGCTCCTACAGTTCCAAACCTTCCCCTTCGTTCCTTCTCCCTTTTCGTTCCTTTCTTTTGTTCATCTTATATAAATTCTAAAGGAGTGTAGTCTGTGGAGTATAATCCTCAATCGAAGCAAGAGCCGCTGGACACAGAATCAGAAGACAGGTTTGCCAGCGAACAACCGTCTGAATTCCAGCAACCCTATCACTACCAGGAGATGAAGCAGAATTTCAAGCATTCCGGGCCCGGCATCGCTTCATTCATCATCAGTATGGTCACCGTGCTTGGTTACGTCATTGCTTTTGTGGTTGTAGGCGCGATGGCAGCCTCCGTATTCGATCAATCAGGAAATCTATTGGCCAGTGCATCTGAAGTCATTATCACTATTGGTATTTCCGTACTGATTCTGTCAGCCCTGAATGTGATTGGCGTAGTTGTCGGCATCGTCGGGCTCGCCCTGCGCAACCGCCGCAAGGTGTTTGGTATTATTGGTACCATTATCAATGGGGTCATCGTACTTCTTTTCATGATGCTGATCTCTACTGTCTTCGTCAACGCTGGCGGACTTTAATCACGGTAATTCACCGTAGACACAAACGGGTGTGCCCTCCTTTTCAGGAATGGCACACCCGTTTTCCTTTATAAGTACACTAGTCGTGCGTCAGCCTCCCGTATCTGCCAAAGAAAGGTTCAACAGGATATGCTGCTTTACACTCTCATCGCCTTCTACGGTTTTCTCCACATATTCAAAGATAACAGAGTCGCCTTCATTCAGGGTCTCCGGCACATTCTCCGTCCCGAGTCCCAATTCGAATGAAGTAGCTCCATCCTTCGTCTCAATCTCCACAGAATGGTTGTCAATCTGACCATTATAAATTCCAGTTCCCATGATTGCATCAGCTTCGGAACTAGGGGAAGGTGTGGGCTCATTACTTTCAGCCGGGGTCACTGTCGGCACCGGTGTTGCATTGTTGCCGGCGGGCTGCGCCGAGTTATTTCCGCTACAAGCGGTCAAAGCCATCAGCAATACAGCAGCTGCTGCTGTGGCAGGGAATAAACGTTTCTGTCTCATCTTGGCTGCCTCCTTGGGGTTCAGATCGTATTCTCTATCAAACTATTTAACCTACCCCATTATTAACGTAAACCTGGGAGTCTTGGTTGCAAAAATATCCCGCAGACACCTCTGCGTCCTTACCATGGCTCAGGTCGCGCTATACGCCACCTGACCATTCACGACGGTCATTTGGACCTTCACCTGCAGCAGCTCCTGCGGATCAGCATGAATATCACGGTCAATAACCGTAAAGTCAGCCCAGCGCCCGGCAGCGATGGCGCCACGCTCATGCTCTTCGCCGGCTGCCACAGCACTCCCCAACGTGAACAGTCCCACAGCTTCTTCTACGCTGAGCTTCTCCCCAGGCAGATAGCCGTCATGAGTCTCCTCCGGTTTACGGCGGGTGACGGCGGCATGCAGGCCAAGGAATGGATTGATTGGCTCAATCGGAGCGTCGCTGCCACCGGCACATGGGATGCCTGAGGACAGCAGCTTGTTCCAGGCATACAGATATTCTCTCCGCTCTGTCCCCACCCGGTCCAGTACCCAAGGAAAGTCACTGGCAACGAACCGGGGCTGGATATCTGCGATCAGCCGCAGCTGCTTCATGCGCTGGACCAGTCCGGCATTCAGGACCTGGGCATGAATGAACCGGTCCGGCAATGCAGCGGACATAGGGAGCGGCGCATGCTCCATGGCGGTAAGCGTCATGCGCGCAGCGGCATCCCCGATGGCATGAACCGCAATCGGAAAACCAAGCCTGCGGGCAGCAGCGGTGATCTCATGAATCTGCTCCTGCGTATAGATGGCGATGCCTGACGTATGCGGAGCATCGCTGTACGGCTGCTCCAGCAGCGCCGTCCGGCCGCCGATGGCTCCATCGGTAAACAGCTTGACCGCGCCAAGCCGAAGCCACTCATCGCCTTGACCAGCATGAAGACCTAGCGCCTCCACCTCAGGCAGATAGGTGTTGTACAGCAGCTGATGAGTGCGGAAGAACAATCCTTCCTCCTTCAGCTCCCGGTGAATCCGCAGCATCGTCTCCACGCTGTCCAGTAACCGCAGATCCTCAGTGTGGACTGCGGTTATCCCATGCGCCAAGGCGTCCAGATACCCGCGGCGCATCGCCTCTTTCTTGGCCGCATAGTCTGGCGCGGGCTGTACGGCCATGAACGGCGCGGAAGCATCCTCGTACACCCAGCCGTTCAGACGGCCGTCCTCGCCCCGTCCGTACGCACCTGAAGCGAAGTCTGGTGTGCCTTCCGTAATCCCGGCCCGGCGAAAAGCCTCGCTATTCCCAAGATAAGCGTGGAAGCAAGTCCGGGTCAGGAACACGGGGTGACGGTCCGTGATCTCGTCCAGCTCTCCGACATGGGGAGCAACCGCCGGGCTGAACTCATTCTCGTTCCAGCCCAAGCCGAGAATCCACTGTCCGGCGGGCGTCACTTCTGCGCGTTCCCTGATCATGCGCAACATCTCTTCCTTGGAGGACACGCCGGTAAAATCAAGCATGTCCAGCTTCATCCCATGCATCCCCAGATGCAGATGGGAATCGACCAGACCGGGCAGCACATGGGCGCCCTCCCAATCCACAGTAGAGTAAGACCGGCCTGCAAGCTGCAAGGCCAGCTCCTTGCCGTTCCCTACGGCGGTAATTACGCCGTTCTCAGCTACGATTGCATCTGCCGCTACGTGGCGGAACGGCAGCTTTCCATTTTTATATAGAATCGTTGTCATTAAGCTCTGCTCCTTTACGGGTCACTTCACCTTTTACTTTCTGAGATTATCACATATCCCTCGTCGCCATGAATATACTTTATTTACAAGCCGGCAAGGTCCGGCTTCATAGCGCAACTTATATCCATGGGGAGGTGGTCATCCTGTCGCAATCATCCGGTCCCTTTACCTTTGTCGTATCCAAAGAAGACTGGTCCCTGCACCGCAAAGGCCATCAGGATCAGGAACGCCATCAGCAGAAGGTCAGGGAAGCCATCAAGGATAATCTGCCCGACCTTGTTACCGAAGAGAATATTATATTGTCGGACGGCAAGCAAATCGTCAAAGTCCCTATCCGCAGTCTGGATGAGTATCGCATTATCTATAACTTCCGCAAACAGAAGCATGTCGGGCAGGGTGATGGAGACAGCCAGGTAGGAGACGTGCTGGGACGCGATTCTTCCTCTGCCCAGCCGGGCAAAGGCGAACGGGCAGGTGATCAGCCAGGCCAGGATACCATCGAGGCCGAGGTCGATCTGGAGGACCTGGAGGACATTCTGTTCCAGGACATGGAGCTACCGCACCTTAAGCCGAAAGACAAGGAAGAGATTGAAGTGAAGTCCATCGTCTTCAACGATATCCGCAAAAAGGGTATGATGTCCAATATCGATAAAAAGCGCACCCTGCTGGAGAACCTGCGCCGCAACGCAAGCAGAGGAACGCCCGGCATTCACGGCATCAGTCCCGATGATCTGCGCTACAAGACATGGGATGATATCACGATCCCCCATTCCAATGCCGTCATTATTGCGATGATGGACACCTCAGGATCTATGGGTTCTTTTGAAAAATACTGCGCCCGCAGCTTCTTCTTCTGGATGACCCGCTTTCTGCGCCGCCAGTATGAGAAGGTCGAGATTGTTTTTCTGGCCCATCATACGGAAGCCAAAGAAGTCAGCGAGCATGATTTCTTCACCAGAGGCGAGAGCGGTGGAACCATCTGCTCCTCCGCCTACCAGAAGGCGCTGGAAATTATTGATCAGAGGTACCCACCGTCCAAATACAACATCTACCCCTTCCACTTCTCGGACGGCGACAATCTTACTTCTGATAACGAGCGCTGCGTCAAGCTGATCGGCGAGCTGCTAAAGCGCAGCAACCTCTTCGGCTACGGTGAAGTGAACCAGTATAACCGCAGCAGCACGCTGATGTCAGCCTATCGCCACCTGAAGCATGAGCAGTTCATGCATTATGTGATCAAGGATAAGAAGGAAGTCTATCAGGCACTGAAAACTTTTTTCGGCAAAAAAGAATCCGTGAACAGCTGATAACGCTCCGACCATCCACATTGAAAAGGGGCTATCCCAAAACAGGTATATTCCTTGATGAGAAGCCCATCTGCTTAAAAAATAACGTAGAAAAAAGAACATGGCGGTGTTCAGGAGGATTCCTGAACCTGCCGTGTTCTTTTTGTGGTCGGCGCTCCCCCTGCTTGAGCAAGGGATGGCAAAAGAAAAAAACAAGCTGATAAGCAAGTCGATAGGCAAATGTGCGCCGTTCAGTCTTCGGATGTGCAGATGGCATTCGAATAGGTAATCAAAGTCACTCAGCCTCGGGGGTGCAGATGGCATTCGAATAGGTAATCAAAAACACTCTGCCCCGGGGTGCAGATGGCATTCGAATAGGTAATCAAAAACACTCAGCCCCGGGGTGCAGATGGCATTCGAATAGGTAATCAAAAACACTCTGCCCCGGAGTGCAGATGGCATTCGTAAGAGGTAATCAAAGACACTCACCCCCGGGAGGTGCATATGACATTCGAAGAGGTAAACAAAGACACTCTGCCTTCGGACGTGCATATCCCTTAAAGTAAAAGGGTATGTCATACAGCGAATAAATAACTGGAAATTCTCCCGTTATTTATTTAAAACGATGGATTCCAAAAAAATTAACTGGAAAAACTCCTGTTAATCTCTAAGATCTTCCCCGATTTTCTTATAAAAAGGATAATTAACTGGAGAATTTCCCGTTAATTCGAGCAAAACCCTTGAATGGGGAGAATTAACGGTACATTTTCCTGTTAAAACAAAACTCCGCTCAGAGCCAATCTCCATAATTAGGGGGTAAGGAACTGAACCGGGCTCTGACAAGTCCACCATGCTGCGCGACATGCGCATGGCGGTTCAAGATTCCCTTTTATCTATAAATACTGCGCTTTATTACAATTTCTGTGCTTCAGGTCCTGCATATGAGAGGGAGCCTGCTGAGGATCCCTGAAAAGAAACCAGCGACTTCTTCAATTCCTCAGCTAACCCCTCCAGCTTGCCAGACAGCGCCACCAGCTCTTCGCTGACCACGGACTGCTCGGTAGACATGGATGCAACCTCTTGCGTAGAAGCGTTACTCTGCTGCACCACGGCGCTGACATTACCCATAGCGTCACCAAGCTGCCGCTGAAAGGCAATCAATTCGTTAACCGCAGCTGTAGAATTCGTAATGTGCCCGAGAAACTGTTCCATCTCTGACCGGACTTGGTCAAAGATCGCGGAAGATTCCCGTACCGAGGCAATCTGCTTCCCAAATAGCGGTGCTGCTTCATTGACCACCGTCACCGTGTTTTCGATATTCTGCCCGATTTCCTCCGTAATCTGGGATACGGACTGGATGGACTGATTCGACTGGTTAGCCAGTTGACGGATCTCATCAGCGATCACCAGAAAACCTCTTCCCGCCTCTCCTGCTCTTACCGCTTCTATAGAAGCATTGAGGGCTAGGATATTCGTCTGCTTGTTGACAGCGATCATGGGGCTGAGGATGCTGCGGATCAGATGTGTGCTTTCCCGCAGCTTGGCCGAATTCTCCTGAATGAGATTCATGAGGTTCAATACTGACTCACTCTGCTCCACCAACTGCCGCATGGTTTCCGAGCCTTGGCCGCTGATGGCAACGATTTTACCAGTTGAACTGTCCATGGTAGCGTTCAGATCCGTGACCTCCTGCATTTTCTCACCCATGACCTCCACATTGCGATGGCCTCGTTCGGCCTCTGCGGCCAGGCTGGCTGCACCACCAGCGATTTCACTGGTCGCAGCAGCCACCTCTCTCGCATGCAGCGAGATGGTGCCCGACACCTTCACCAGCTGCGCTGAGGTCGACAACACTCCGTCTGCTGACAGACGACTCTGGTCCGCCAGCCGTGAAATCTGCTCCATCATCCGGTTGAAGCTATGGCCGAGCCGGCCGATCTCATCTTGGCTCTTGAAGTTCGTACGAACCTGAAGGTTGCCCTTCTCCCCCTCCTCCATCAAACCAACCAGCTTCCCGAGCGGCTTGCCAACCAGGCGCAGCAGTAAATAACCGATCAGTACGGCAACAACACCCGCTGCCAGCACAACGGATAACGTTATGTATAACAGCTTGTTGGCTGAGCTTGTAAAATCACTGACCGGCGCATAGCCCATCATCGTCCAGCCACCGATGCCCAGCGGCTGATAGACTACCAATTGGGACTGCCCCTGCTCATCCGCTGCCGTGAAAGAATGATTGAGCTGCGGCACTCCTGCAGCATCCGGCTTGTCCCGGCCTTTTGACATGTCCGGAACCTTAATGAAGGCTTCCTGACCCAGCAGCTTGGAGTCAGTTGCATACACAATCCCGCCTTCGGGTGTGACAATGCGGATTTCACCACCTGCCCCGATTTGAAGATTGTCCAGCAGACTGGTGATGGCGCTCCCTTTTACCTCAATCAGCATGTAATATTCAGCCTCGGGATGCTGCATATTTCTCAGCAATCGGCCCATCGTCAGAGAAGGCTCGCTGTACACGTCGAAGAATCCTTTCTCCCTCACAGGGAACCAGACCGGATTGCCCTTTGCGTCTTCGATCTGCTTCACCCGGGCGGCTACACCCTCATCACTCCGGACAGCACCGGTCCCCGTAGACTTGTAGGAATCAACATCAATCAGACTTTTCGAGAGCAGCCGGATCCCGGCCATCCGTTTGTCCGAATCCCGGACGGAATCCAGCTTGCGGCGGATGCGATCCTCCGCAGCGGCTTTTGACACCGTTCCCACCTGTTTATTGTTAGCGGTCTCCGAATCAGCTTTTAATACCGGATCTACAGCGAACTGCCGGGAGAGCGCCTCATATTCGGCCAGCAGAAAATCCAGCTTGTCGGCAGCCTGTACGATAGACTGGCCCGAAGCCGCCGCCACCTCATCCATGATGATCCCTTTTGCCGTATAATAAGAAGTCAAACCAAGCACAGTGGACAGTAGGACTATGGAACAGAACACAATGAGAAATAGCTTCATGCCAACTGACTTGAACCGTATAATCCATGACCGTTTCATAACTCTTTCTCTCCCCATGATTCTTTAGATATCAAAAAGGGTACAGCCCTCACATCTTGCGTACAGGCTGTACCCCTTTCCCTTGAAGCTTATGTGTTTACTTGCCAGTTGAATCTTATAATAGTAACAGCGTCGGAACTAACCTTTGCTAGCCCCTGCTGTCAGACCGTCTACAAGCAGACGCTGCAGGAAGCCGAACAGAATCATGATTGGCACCGCGATCAGCACCGCACCGGCAGAGAATAACGTAAAGTTAGTATTCTGTTGGCTGTTGACCATATCCCACATTCCGACCGCCACGGTCCAATTCTCCTTGGAGCGCAGAATCAGGCGGGCAAAGATAAAGTCTACCCATGGGCCGACGAACTGGGTCAACGCCATGTAGGTAATCATCGGACGGGACAGTGGCAGAATGATTCGGGCAAAAATCCCGAAATTGCTCGCGCCATCAATCCGGGCCGCTTCATCCAGCGAGCGCGGAATGGTGTCCAGGAAACCCTTGGCGATAAAGGTACCACCGAGTGGTGCGCCAGCCGCGTAGACGATAATCAGCGCCAGATGCGTATCGAGCAGATGGAACTCTTTTAACAGCAGGTAAATCGCGATCATACTCATGAACCCAGGGAACATGCCGAGTATCAGAATAGTGGACAGAGCCGTCTTGCGAGCCTTGAACCGGAATCTGGATACCGCGTAGCTCGTGAGCAGGGTAAGCACGACACCAATCAGCATGGACATAATCGAGATCTTCAGCGTATTGGCATACCACTGGCCGAACATATAGACCGGCGAAGTAAACAACTCGGTGTAATGAGCCAGTGTAAATTGCTCAGGAATAAACGTTTTGCTATACAGCGATTTACCGGGACGGAAGGACGCCAAGAGAATCCAAAGCGCCGGGTACAGCGCGGCTATCGACAGTATGACAAGGACGATGTAGCTGGCGCTCAGGCGAACGGTTTTACCAAATTTGCGTCCGATCATTGGATCATATCCTCCTCTTTGAACGACTTCGTCCGGCGGTAATTATACAGGGAGAATGAAGCTACAATGATAAAGATGATAATCCCTATTGCCGAAGCCATGTTGTATTTGTTCTGGTCAAGCGTCAATTTGTACAGCCAGGTTACCAGCAAGTCCGTTGACCCTGCATATTGATAGTCTCCGTTCACCGGACTGCCGCCTGTCAGCAAGAAGATCGCATTAAAGTTGTTGATATTGCCCGCAAACTGCGTAATCAGCGTAGGCGCTGTGGAGAATAATATCATCGGCAGCGTTACAATACGGAATTTCTGATACGCAGATGCCCCGTCAACCTCAGCTGCTTCGTACATATCACGTGGAATAGTAGTCAAAACGCCCATAATCAGCAGCATGGATACCGGAATTCCGACCCACATGTTAACGAGAATAACCGTTACCTTAGCCCAGAATGGATCAGTCAGCCATGGTAAACCTCCAAGCCCGAAATACCCGAGATACTGATTGATCGGCCCGAATTGGCCATTGAACAGGTTGCGCATCAAGAGGAGTGAAATCAACTGCGGTACCGCGTAAGGCACAATCAGGATAGCTCTCCAAATTCCTTTGAAACGGATGCCCTGTTGGCTGACCAGTAATGCCACAAGCAAACCGCCGAAATAGGTAGTCACTGTAGACAGTACCGCCCAGATAATCGTCCAGGTCAAGACCCCATAGAACGTATGGCTCCAGGATTTCAACACTAGAAGGCTGCGGAAGGTCTCGAATCCGACCCAATCCACCAGCTTCGCCGGCGGCATATGTCCGGGTGCAGAATAGTTCGTGAACGCCAGCATGATCATGAAGATGATCGGCATAATGGTGAAGAACAGAATACCTACGGTTGGCAGAATCAGAAACGTCTGCGCAAACTTGTAATCCATAATATAGCGAACCGTCTGCTTGAAGGAGTTCGCTTGATGACCGGCCTCGCGCTCAGCACCGATCTTATAGGCATCTCTAATATTCATATACCAAGCGGCAAGAAAGATAATAAGTACGAGAATGGTGATCAGGCTTTGAATCAGGATGAAGATGGAATGGTCTCCCTGAACCATCTTGCTGACGCCCTTCACTTTCTCCAGGTGGCTGGGGGTTTCCCCGAGCGTCACGATTCCCCATAAGGCTCTTCCGAGATTTTGAATAAAATAATAGACGGCTAAAGCTTCAGCAGCTATGAAAATAAGTCCCTTGATGAATTGGCGATTATATATTTGTCCCAATCCCATAAATATCGTCGACAGTATTGCGGCTCTCGTTCGGTGTCGCTGCATTTCTCTTCCGTTCTCCTCTCCGCGCGGAATTCAAGGAAACTGCCCGCCGTGTGGCGGGCAAGTGGATTCCACTGTGTGCTGTTCAAGCTATCGCTAAGCGCACTTGCTATTATTGAGCCGATGTACCATTGTTCAGATCCTTGATCTGTTGAACTGCTTTGTCCATGGCTACCTTAGGATCAACATCCTTATCCCAAATTTCAGGAAGTGCAGCATTCACAGGACTCCATACGTTGCCCATTTCAGGAATGGAAGGCATCGGTTGCGAGTTCTTCGCTTGTTCTGCAAAAGCAGACACATACGGATCGTCCTTGATTTGCGGATCTTCCAGCGCTTCTTTGTTCGTTGGCACCGAACCAATAATCTTGTTCAGCTCAAGCTGGGATTCCTTGGAGGTTGCAAAATGTGCATACAACTTGGCCGCATTCGGATACTGTGAGAACGAATTGACGGCATAAATTTTGATACCGGAGAACGTGACTGCTGTTTTACCAGCAACGGTAGGCACTGGGGCAATTCCCAGGTTGTCGCCCAAAGCTTCTTTGTAACCAGCCAGTTCCCACGGACCTGTAATATCCATAGCTACGTCTCCGGAGTTGAACAGACTGCGCTTGATATCAGCATTGATATCGCCGCTCTTGATTGGCAGGGCTTCTTTCAGCTTGGCAAAAGTATTCAGGCCTTCGATTGCGCCTTCATTGTTCAAACCAATATCATCCTTGTTCGTACCGTTGTCACCAAAGAGGTAACCGCCAGTTGAAGCGATGAACAGATAGTTGTAATACAGGTTGCCAACTTCCCACATAATTCCGTATTTATTCTTGGATTTATCCGTGAACGTTTTGCTGAAAGCAAGAACGTCATCGAAAGACTTCGGCGCTTCTTTTACCAGAGATTTATTGTAGTAGAGAGCATACGTCTCAGCCGCTCTTGGATAGCCGTACAATTCCCCCTCAAACGTCGAACCTACGATCGAAGCTTCTGTGTTGTCAGCCTTAGTCTGTTCGGCAAAAATATCGTTTGGAAGCACAAGGCTCGCACTTGCAGCTTTACCCAGGTTGTCATGCGGAATGTTGATGACATCGGCTGCAAGCCCGGACGGTCCGTCCTGGGTCAGCTTGGTCACTTGATCCGGACCTGCTACTTCTTCGATTTTGACAGGAACATTATATTTGGCCGTGAATTGCTTCGCGATTTCTTCCGTGAATGGTCTTTCCTCTTTGCTCTCCCAGACGATCAGGGATGCGCCGTCTTCAGGGACGATGTCACCGGCAGCTGCGTTCCCGCTGTCTGTACCCGCATTATTTGCTCCCCCATTGTCAGCAGGTGCGTTCGTCGCGGCTGCATTCCCTCCGTTATTGGCTGTATTGCTGCCGCACGCTGTAATGGACAGGACCATAGAACACGCTGCAGTGAGAACCATGAGCTTTTTCAACTTCATTGCAATAACCCCTCCCAATTTGAATACCACTTTTGATGAAGCATTATGATGATGACAAAATGTTGTGCAAGAACTTGCGCAAACGATTTCAGAAGATACAAAAAAAATATTCGTTTTTCTGTTCGTTCTGTATGTATTCGCTTAAACAAGTTTTAGAAAGCGCTTCATCGCTGAATTAATCATACAACAGGAATGAATGATTGTAAAAACGTTTGCACATAGTGTATTTAGCGTTTTTCACTTATTTATATAATAAAATAGGCATATATCTCTCTTTTTCACACGATACCTCTTATTTATTCAGAATTATTAAGATTTCACTATCAAATTTCCCTTTAATAGATACTTATATATCTTAGCAAGCGCTTTAAGTAGAGAAATTAGAACCCTTTAGGACCAAGAGTAGTAAGATTACAAAGTGAAAAATAGTGCAATGGTTTGAACAAAGTTATTGAACCCCCTCCCCTTCCATGCTATAATCCAAATCTATACAGGGTGCTTTATCCAATACAAAGGCAATGTTACTTTCAGGTACAACCTCGGCAGGCTACTACGCTAGGTTGTGCCTTTTTTGCCTTGATCGGGCAAGAAAAGTGCGGGAGTTCCCTTCAATACCCCAACCCGCGCCGCCTACGCTGTCTGTTCTATCTGGAATGCGTATCCTGGTCTGTACTGAAGTTTTGGTAACCGTTTTCCGTTTAGGAATTATGCTTTTTTTGCACAAAACTTTGTGCAAATCCATTATCTGTATGCATAAAAGGGCACACTAATTTCATAAGTTCCCTTCAGGCATACGACAACCACTTTTTGGGAGGAATTCATTCATGTTACTGGAAGCTATATACCATCGTCCGCGCTTGAACTGGTCTTATGCCTATGATGAAACTACCATCCACCTCCGCCTCCGGGCCAAAAAAGGAGATCTCACCGAAGTATTCGCCTGGGCCGGAGACAAATACGCCTGGGATGCCACCAAAGAGCTGATTCCGATGACGCTGTTCACCTCTGATTCTATGTTCGACTACTGGGAGTGCGAATCGGTGCCGCTGCACCGCCGCTTGAAATACGGATTTCTGCTGCAAAAGGATAATGAACGCATCTGGATGACTGAGAGTGAATTTCAAACAAACCGTCCCGAGAACCCTAACAAGCTTTTTGAGTTCCCGTTCATTAACCGGATTGACGTCTTCACCCCCCCGGCATGGGTAAAAGACACTGTTTTCTATCAAATTTTCCCTGAGCGATTCGCCAACGGTGATCCGAGTCTGGACCCTAAGAACGTGTTGCCTTGGGGTGGAACCCCGGCACCGGACAATTTTTTTGGCGGCGACCTGCAAGGCGTGATTGACCACCTCGACCATCTCAGCGAGCTTGGCATCACCGGCATCTATTTCACACCCGTTTTCTCGGCGACCACGAATCATAAGTACGACACCGAGGATTATATGAGCATCGATCCCCACTTTGGCGACACGCAAACGTTGAAAAAGCTCGTTGACGCCTGTCATGAACGCGGAATCCGCGTGCTACTGGACGCTGTATTCAACCACTCCGGGCGAACCTTCGCGCCGTTTGTGGATGTGCTAGAGAAAGGTGAAGCCTCCCGCTATAAGGACTGGTTCCATATCCACAGATTCCCGCTGGAAGTCATCGATGGCATTCCGCCTTATGATGCCTTTGCGTTCGAACCGATGATGCCGAAGCTCAACACAGAGAATCCTGAGGTCAAGGAATATCTGTTAAAGGTCGCTGAATACTGGATCAAGGAAACCGGGATCGACGGCTGGCGCCTGGATGTGGCTAACGAGGTCGATCATGAGTTCTGGCGCGATTTCCGCAAAGTTGTGAAAAAAGCCAATCCCGACGCCTACATTCTCGGCGAGATCTGGCATGAGTCCGCTCCTTGGCTGGAGGGCGACAAGTTCGACGCTGTCATGAACTATCCATTCACAGATGCTGTGCTGGATTTCTTCGTTCACGGCTCCCTCGATGCCGAAGGCTTCGCCAACTCCATTGGCAGACAGCTGTCGCGTTACCCGCTGCAAGCCAGCGAGGTAGCCTTCAACCTGCTGGACAGCCATGATACACCACGCCTCCTAACGTTGGCTGGCGGCGACAAGAAGAAAATGAAACTGGCCGCATTGTTCCAGTTCACCTACATGGGCACGCCTTGCATCTACTACGGCGATGAGATCGGTATGGACGGGGGCGGCGACCCCGATTGCCGCAAATGCATGGAATGGGACCCGGAGAAGCAGGACCGTGCCCTGTTCGACTTCTACCGCAGACTGATCGACATTCGTGCCAGCCATCCGGCACTGCGTACCGGTACAATCACTTTCCTGGAAGCAGCAAGTCATGGGACCAAGCTGGCTTATGAACGCCGCCTGGGTGACGACATCGTCATTGTTATGGTGAATACCGATGAGACGGCTCAGACCTTACGCATTGACGCTAGCGAGTCCCGCTGGGAGAATGTGCTCACGGGCGATCCACTCCGTGCTGACCGCGGCAAGCTCACCATCAAGCTCCCGGCTTACGGGTACACAATCATTAAGGCTGTTGTTTAAACAGCTTGCTAGCTTAAGCCGCCCCCTCCTGTCTTCGTGACAGGTCAGATAGATAAAGAGAAAGGACTATCCTCTTAGCGATATGCTCCCCATATAGTAGACAGGTGAAATAATAAAAACCTGTTTCTGTATGGGGATCATACCATTGGCGCCAGAAATGGCCTGAGGGATAGTCCTTTTTTTAATGATAAGATCGGGTCTTGGGTGGAGCCTGTGTTGCTTTTCTCACGATCTTTACTATGGTACAGCTATAGAATAAGACCTAAATAACTGATTCGTTGAGTTACTTTTACTAAACCGTAGAACAAAACCTCTTGAAGACCTCCTAACTGGCCTGTCTCTGCTTCATTTTTTCCCCATACCTACACACTTCTGTTTTTGTTGATTTGGAGACTTGATGATTATGCTCTCAGTTTTCAGTCAAACATGGCGTGAAATTTCAGTATAAAAAAACAAATTTCCTTTGCAGATAAAACACAACTGACAATACAAACCCAATGTATAAATTAAAGTCATCGCAAGATATTAATATTGTTTTATCAATTATGGTTATAACTCAAAACCAGTGCTTGGCTCGTATTTCAGCTTGTAACGGACTCCAGAGGCTTTATGACCTGTAGTTTCAACCATTCAGGAAGATAACGGACTCCAGAGACCCTATGCGCTGAAATACTGTTCATAATCCACTGTTTGGGACGAAATAACGTCACCTGAGTACGTTGCACGTTCCGTGGGCATTTTCATGCACAAATAAGGATTATACAGTCCGTTAGAATTCCACGTTTTAAAAAGCCTTGACCTCAACTTAGGTTTAGGTTGTATCTTTCTAATTGTAACTAACTGATAGGAAAATTGGAGGAAATAGACATGAAGAAATTCGCCTTTGTAACAGGTGCCAATAAAGGAATTGGATATGAAATTGTGCGTCAATTAGCTGAACAAGATTATCATGTATTTTTAGGAGCACGGAATGAGGAGCTAGGACAAAAAGCCGTGCATTCCTTAAGCTTTTCAAATGTCTCGTTTGTTCCTGTTGATATTTCTGATACACTATCTATCCAAACCGCAAAAAATAAAATTCTTGAAGTAACAGATCACTTGGATTTATTGATTAATAACGCCGGAATCGCACTTGATTTTGGTATTCTACCCAGTGAATTGAAACTAGAGACACTACGACAAGAGTTTGACGTTAACTTCTTTGGTACATTCCAAATGATTCAAACCTTCTTACCTTTAGTGAAAAAATCTCAGGGTGGCAAGATCGTTAACGTAACAACAGATATGGCTTCACAAACCATGTTCGCGAATGGAGAAATTCCTCAACTCAATATACTGGGCTATAATTCAACAAAAACAGCTGTTAATTCATTAACATTAGCATTCGGTACAGAATTTGGGACGAGTGGGCCTGAAATTTTAGGGGTTACACCTGGTTTCACAACTACGGATCTTAATCATAATTCTCCAGGTGGTAAAACAACTGCTGAAGGTGCACAAGTCATTGTTAAATACGCATTGAGCGATACAAACTATAACGGAAAAATTCTAGATAAAAATGGGATTATCCCTTGGTAATCACCTGAGGAGAGCGTAATGAATTATACTATTGGACAAGTTGCAGCAATGAATCATTTATCCATCTCACAGCTACGTTATTATGATAACAAAGGACTGTTTCCTTTCCTCAAAAGAACTGAAAAAGGCGATCGGGTATTTGACGAGGATGCACTTAAATTTCTGGAAATTATCTTATGTTTAAAAAATACCGGGATGCCAATAAAGGACATTAAGCAATTTGTTGATTGGTCGATGAGTGGGAATCATCACTCCCCTCAACGGCTAGAAATGATGAGAAAGCACGAAATTACTGTTTTACAACAAATTCGAGATGCAGAAGAAAATCTAAAAAAAATTCAACAAAAGATCGTTAGAATTGAGTCTGAAATGAATTAAGGCACTAAGCATTTAGCTACAAAAAAAGACCTCATCCTCCACTTAATCGTGGATTTTGAGGTCATTTTCAGGTTATTCCCGTTCAATGTAAACACTAGTTGGGAAGCGTTAGTAGCACTTGGTTAGTACATTGGGTTAGTAGCGTTTAGAGCTTGGAGCGATGCCTACTCTGCAGCTATTCAAAGCCAGGGGCTGCCACTCGTCAGGCACTGCCCTCCCTAGCGCTAACTTTTAGCTGTTAGGCCTTATAGGGCCAGCAGATTATAGATTACCTGCGCGCTTTCAGCACGAGTCAGTTGTTCCTGAGGAGCAAATCCACCGTCCTCCCGTCCTTGCAACAGCCCTAGTTCCACAGTTGTATTCACCTCAGACTTCGCCCAATTGCTGATACGCAATGCGTCGGTAAAGTCACTTGAGGCGGCTTGCACATTAAATTTCTTGCCTTGCTTGATCTCTAGCGCTCGGACGACCATAACGGCCATCTCTTCGCGGGTAATTGTCGCACTAGGCGCGAATATACCCCCGCTTCGTCCATTCACAATCCCCAACTGGGCTGCTGTCGTTACATAAGAAGCATACCAAGCGTCACCTGCAACATCTTTAAATTCGTTCTTTCCTTGCCCGCTCACGCCAAGCGCACGCATTAAGAGCGCGGTGAATTCCGCACGGCTGACGCTGCGTTTCGGTTCGAACACAGTAGCGGATACACCGGTTACGATTTGCTTCGCGGCCAGGGATTTAATTGCAGGAGAAGCCCAGTGTGTCTGCGGCACATCCTTGAATGTGGTATTGATCTCAAGTGCGGCATATTTGCTGAAATGCGTAATCCCGGCGGTTATGGTATCGTCCTGAATCACGCCGCCTGCATACTCTGGTTTCCCTTGCTCCGGCAAATGGAACACGCCGGTCCAATCCTTGTTCGGCTGGCCTTTGAGCTTGAAGGACAGGGTCAAAGGCTGCTGGAATACCGTTACCGGGATGCGGCTTCCGTCTTTTTTAACAACATATAGATTGAATTCATAGATATTTGATACTGAAGCAACGCGTACGCCATCCTTGCTCAGTTCGTCCAATAGTGACCGGACCGCAGTTTCCTGCAACCCACTAACTTCGAAAAGAATCTGGGCCGTCTCCGTATCTTCCCCAGATACGTACCCTAACAAGTCTGCAAGCACCTTGTTCGGAAGAGTAATATTAAGAGAATCCGTCTTAATAACCAGACTACTTGTTCCCAATACCTGTGCAGCTTGAACCGGCAGCAGAACTGCAGTCTTGCCTGGGGTAAGCTCCACTTCAACCTTGCCGTCTTGGCCACCCTTCAGACTGTCCAGGGATACAATCTGCGGGCTACTGGACGGTGTAGCCGTTGAGACCGTGCCAGGGATAGGGCTCTGCATTGGTTGTGCCGTGAACGGCGACGCAGGATCTGGTCTAGGTGTTGCCACCGGTACTGGCGTTGCTTCCGGCGTAGGAGTGACACCCGGTGTAGCTGTAACATCAGGAGTCTGTGTCGCTACCGGTGGGGCTGTGACCACGGGTGTTGGCGTTACTATAGGGGTCGGGGTCGGTGTTGGCGTCACCACAGGCGTTGGAGTCGGCGTCGGCTCCACGCCAGCCACAACCGCCAGAATCACTGTTCCGCCTTCATTACGACCAGGCAGCTCAATCGTAAGCTTTTGATCACCCGATACGGTATAGGTTGTGCCGCTATATTCGTCTTTGACAAGCGTTCCAGCTGCAAAAGGTACCGGAACCTCAGCAGAGACAGCGTCCGTCTTCGTGTTGATAACTGTCACTACATTTTCATTGTTGTACTGCTTGTTAAAGGCCAGATAACCCACCGCATCCGAGCCAGCCAGCTTAGTTCGTTCTCCCTTGGCGAATACTTTGGAGTACTTCGCCCGGATGTTCAACAGCTTGCTGTAATGATCGTGGAGCCCTTTCTCCGCAGTTAATTGCTCCCACGGCATATCGGAGCGGTTCTCGCTGAACTCGCCTTTGGACATATCTCCGGCATTTTTACCTGAGCGGCCCAGTTCTTCGCCGTAGTAAATCACCGGCTGTCCCTTAGCCGTAATTTGCAGCGCAGCTGCAACTTTCAACTTGCCTTTGTCCCCGCCGACATATTCGGACAGGAAGCCGTCTTCATCATGGCTGCTCAGGAATTGAGCCATCATCCGGGTATTGCCGATCTTGCCTTCCCGGTCCTGAAGATAGGCGTCGGTATCATTGATTTTACCATTTGTGAAATCACGGGCAGCGCCCTTGAAGCCAAAGTCCAGCAGACTGTCCATCTGCCCGCTCTCCAGCGTTCCCCCGTCGTTGTCTGTTGTTCCGCCAAAGTATTCTCCTACTAATTTAAAGTTCGGGTCGATGGCAGTCAGTGCATTCTTGAAGGCTTTCCATGTGGTATCCTCCACATGCTTCACGGTATCCACACGGAAATAGTCGATGGTGTCCCCGCGCTGCGTCCGGGCATTGTCCAGCCAGTCACTCTGCCAGGCAACCACTTGCTTCCGCACTGCAGGGTCCTCTGTCCGGAAATCCGGCAGACCTGCTAGTTCACCACGGATCGGGTCTGTGTCGGCAGATACGCCATCTGTGCGCAGCATCCCGGCAAAACGGGCTTTATCTTCCGGTGTAATCGTAGGACTGTTATCCTCAGGCTTCAAGCCATACCCGGTATGATTGAGTACAACGTCCACCATGATTTTGATGCCCTTGTCGTGCGCCTTATCGATCAGTTCTTTGAAGACCTCCATATCGCCAAGATGCTCATCAAGCTTAGTAAAGTCCTTGGCCCAATAACCATGATAAGCGTATTGCTTGCCGCCAAAGCCAGTACCCTGATTAAAATCTATGTTATCTACAATCGGCGTGATCCACAGCGTGTTGATGCCAAGTTCCTGCAGATAATCCAGACTGTCGATCATCCCTCTGAAATCCCCGCCGTGATAGGCTTCGAGGTGATTTTTATCAACATTCTCGTTGTTGTTCGGATCTCCATCCTTGAATCTGTCTGTCAGGGCAAAATATATCCGTGCCTCATCCCAGTCAAAATCAAGGGGGTCACCGGAATAGGTTCTGGCCTTCACTTCAAGGGTAGCCGTGTGCTTATGCTTGTTGCCATACTGGTCGACCAGGACAACCGGAATATTCTTTATTCCCGCCGGGACGGTGTCTTTGGCAGCAACAGTCTGCTGCATCAGCTCTGTATCAAAGTCCACCTTGGCAGGTCCGCCCAGTGACGTTAAATCCATATAGGCTTCCTTATAGGTTACAGTTTCGCTGGAGTCTGTCTTAAGCGTTACCACCGCATTCTGATTGGAATGAATTGCTGCGGGGGATACCTCCGAGACAATGCTGACGTCTGGAATATGGTAGACGACCTGGGACTCGCCATTCACTGTATTTTTGGGATCTGTAAATTCAGTTGTATTCCCGTCTTTGGTGACCAGGAATGTGTATTTATAGGTTCCCTGCGCTATGTCAGTCAGAGAATAGCTGAACCATTCGCTTGCCTGATCATACACCATCGGATATTCCGTACCGTTCACCTTGACCTTAACGCCTGTGATTGCGTCTTGACTGCCACTACGGAACAAATTCTCGTCACGGTACCGGAACGTAATCGTTCCGTCTTTCAGCACCGGACCACTGATGTTCGGCTTGATATCCAGCTCTTTGACCATGCTGGTGACATTAACCTTGGTGAACGCTTCGCCAGGCGTGAGCGGAATCAGACGGTCGTCTGGATAATCCTGCTTCGCCGTGTTCCAGTCCGTACCTTTGCGGAGCACGAACCCGACATTCGTGGCGTTCGGTGCCACTTCGATCAGAACGCTTGCCGTTCCTTTTTCAAACGTTGTGAAGTCAATCTGGTCGTTCTTGGCTCCGGTGTTCCAAACCCAGAGATTCCAGTCTGTATAGTTCTTATCCTCACGGGTATAGGTAAACTGGACATAACGTTTGTTATTCACCGGTTCTGTCGTTACTGTAACTGCAACTTTGGTAGAGAAACCGCCATAGGATGCAGTAATCACAGCGGTTCCCGCTGATTTGGCTTTAACCAATCCTTTGTTCGTAACCTCAGCCACAGCCGGTTGATCGGACACAAAGGTTGCTTTTGCCGTCACATTGCTTCTGCTGCCATCATCGTATTTGGCGAATACAGCACTCTGATGAGTGTCGTTCACCTGAAGCGTATAACTCGCAAGATCACTTTCCAGTGAAGTCAGGGCAGCTGCGGCAGAGTCTTTTCTGATCACCACTGCGGTGAGCGGCTCTAGCGTAATAGAATGGGTCGTCAGATTGAACCCGGTCTGGCTCGTGACAGGAATAGGCATTGTTCCTGCCTTCGCACCGTCAACCAGCACCTCACCGTCTGTCAAATCCTCAGATAGCGTAAGCGTTCTTGCAGTGCTGTCCCCGTTCATGAAGACATAATAGGTACCGGTGCCATCGGTTGCCTTGTTTTTGTAGCCAATGACCAAATCGCTGGCCTTAACCTCAAGTGCCGTAATAAGAGTCACATTGGAATCCACGAGACTTTTGTCAGCCAACCGGAAAGCATTGGTTGATTTCCTCAGTTCCACCAGGCCAGTCGTGTATTCTCTCGTGATATTCTCTACGGGGAAGCTTGCTTCATCCGTTGCCTTACTCCAATCGAACATGTTGATAGCATCCGAGGAATCATAAGAATCATGGATAAAATAACCGAAGGAGACTCCATCCTTATCCTTCATCTCCGTATATTTATCCTCGGGAACGCCACTCGACTTCCACTGCTTTGTGCGGCCGTATTCCTGACCCGCATGGATAAAGGCTGTTCCCTGGGAAGTCAGAACCAACAGGTTGCCCAGTCTGATCCGCTTCTGGATCTCCAGCTCATTTTCCGGGATCGCCGGATCTTTCTTAATCGACTGCGCAATCACATCATGAAGCGGCAGATTGTCATGGGCATCAATATACTGCACCATATCGCCCGGACTATCTGCAGGTGTATTGGACGGCTGTCCCTTGATATTGTTCAGGATCGTGCTGATCTGGCGTGCACCGCCTGTAATGAATCTTGGTTCGCCCTCGGAGCCGAAGCCGGATTTCAATTCATTACGGAACTCATCAGAGAATACCCCGACACTATCCGTCTTATCCATCCAATCCTGATCTGCGCCTTTGCCGGCAAGGGCTGGATCGGACGCTGCACCACCGAAGGTCCGCCAGCCTTCACCAATGAACAGCGCCTTTGGATTCAGCGCGGCAGCGGCATCATAGGCGTTCTGCACCGATTCGTACGTGGCATCGCCCATCATGTCCCAGCGCATCCCGTCGATTTTATACTCGGAGAACCAGTACTTTACAGAATCGACCATCAGCTTCTCGGCCATCTTGTGGTTGGTTGCCAGATTATTGCCGAAGCCGCCGATAAAATTACCATTCGCATCCTGGAACGCATAGTAGTTCGGCACGATGTCGTTCAGCAGCTCGGTCTTCGCCATATGGGTGTACACCACATCCAGCACCACACCCATCCCGGCTTTATGCACAGCATCGATCAGGCCTTTTAATTCCTTGACCCGTAGTTCCGGGTCGGCAGGATTTTGCGAATAAGCCCCGTCCGGGGAAAAATAACTGTGGGGATCATAGCCCCAGTTGTATTCATTTCCTTTTGCCGAATAATTCAGCTCCCGCTGATCCATCTTCGTCTCGTCCCCATAATACCAAGCCATTACAGGCAGCAGCTGAACATGAGTTACGCCCAGGGATTTGATGTAATCCAGCTTTTTCTCAAAAGCCGCATAAGATCCCCAGCGCTCGCCGTCCAAACTGACTTCGATAGAAGGATCAGAGGTGAAATCCCGGACATGCACTTCATAAATGATAGCGTCTTCACGATTCTCATAGCCACTAATATCGGCATAGCTGAAGTCAGCAGGATTGCTACCGTTCAAATCGACAATCGCCGCTTTGCCGACGGTATCGCCGCCCTCTCCTGGTGCCCCTGTCGTGTCTACCGTGAACACTGCCATGGATTTCGCATAGGGGTCCAATACATTCTTCGTTACCCCGTCATTAGTGACTTCATATTGATAATAAAAACCTCTCACATCGCTTGCAGCTGCACCAGTCAGATCCTCCGGCTTCAGCTTGACCGACCAGACACCCTGTTCGCCCCGTGCCAACGCGACTGTGCCTACAAGAAGATTGGAATCATTCTTATCGTATACCTTGGCCGATACCGAGCTGGCTTTCGGAGCCCAGAGCTTCAGCGTCGCAGTCTTCTCCTCAGGGTGATAAGTTGCTCCAAGATCGTCCCCTGTATAGTTGTACATCTCATCCAGCATTCTCCAGCCGGAAGAAGCCGCTACGGTCTTGCCCGCGTAAGTTATACTCAGTGGTGTCTGATCCAGCTCAAAGGCTTCGGTATCCACCTCGATCGCGGTGGGACTGGTGATCGATACGGATGTAACCGGAATGACGGTTCCCGCGTTGTCCTTCACGGAAATCGCTGACTGTAATTCAGCTGAATCCAGGCCGTCCGTCAGGGTGAAGCCGAGAAGGATTTTTTGAGTTGACAGAACCTCAGCAGATACTAATCCGATCGGCACCTCGCCAAACGGAGAGACATAAACATTATTATCGCCTTCCCGTACCCAGAGCTGATTGTAACGGTCCAGCAGTGTAAAACCTTTATCACCGCCATCCTTATCACCGCTTGCCGGGTCCAGGACAAGAAAGCCGATTTTCTTCGCATTCTCTTTCAGCGGAATATCGGCATAGGCCCCGAAACGGTCTCTTTGTCCATCCGAGAATGGCGTTGCCCCAGTAGGCCAATTCGTGGATTCTGCCGTAACATCTCCCCACAGCCACAATCCATGCGAGCGATAGTTGTTATCCGCTCTCATGTAATGCACCCGCACCGTATTGGCAGGAAGTATAACCGGCTCATATGGCGTAATTACGTCAGAGCCTTCCTTGATCCAAATCTCGTTTGTCTGCGGTGTGTTAATGGCAAACAGCTTATCCCCGGCATCCTTCGCCTGCGTACTGCGGTTTACCACCAGGAACGAGAATTTCTTGGCCCCTTCCTTCAGCGGGATATCGACATAAGCCCCGTAGGCATCCCTCAGTCCTTCCGGAAATGGTGTTGCCCCACCCGGCCAGTTCTCGGAAGGCGCTGCGGCACCATCCCACACCCACAACCCTTGGTCGGCATAATCGTCAGACGTCCGGTTGTAGTGAACCCGCATGTGCCCGTCTGGTACAGGATTTACTGCACCGGGTTCCGAAAGGACGTTCGTTTCAGCACTGTCACTGTGGTTCGTTTCATTGAATTCTAAAGCCTCTCCTGGCGCTGCCGATTGAGAAGTTTCCACAAGCACGCTTTCCAATGCCGTTGCCTGTGCAACCGCCGGATGAATCCCCAAGCAGGATAACAGCAGAACTATAACCATTCCTGCCGCAAAATATTTCTTGATCCAAAGCGTCCGTTTCATTCCGTTAACCCCTCCAATGATTCCATGATTTCACTACAAGTGCCCTTTAGTAATAGATTACTGCTCTACTTCTCTCACCCGATTCAGCTGCCTGATCCTGAAGTTCTTAAGGAACCTCTTTATGTAAGTTTTGCCCCAGCAGTCATCGAATGGCAGGCACATTATGTCATATAACGGCTTGTCAGGCCTCTGATAGACACACATCCTCCTTCACAGAATAAGCCAATGATATTTTCAGGTAGTGCATAGCGAAGTGAACATCTGATAACATCAATCTCTAACAGTGAATACTAGCAAAAATTGCGCAAACGTTTGCAAAAAGTTCCAAGAAAAACTTACTCTAGTAACGATTACATAACCATTCTGTCATGTTCCAATAAAAAATATCACTTGAAAGCGCTTGCTACAATTTGATTAACATACTAATCCCAAAATTAAGAAGTTGTCAACAAGAAATTGTAGTAGCTCCGTTCAACTTCCACTTTAAAAAATTCCTTCAATGCACAACGTTTGCACTAAAATATCAGGGACAAATCACTATTTACACCCTGTTTTCTCCAAGAAACTCATGAAATCAGCGCTATTCTAGCACTTTAGTGAAAATATACAAACCTGGTGGCAAAAATCCTGCACCCTCTCCAAAAGTGGCTTATCCCCTGTCCTGACGGACTTTTTCTATTTACAATTGGCAGTACTTCGATTAATATTACTGTGTAAAGCAAACGGTTCCATAAGGAGGTTTCTATGACAGTTACCATTAAGGATGTGGCGAAAAAAGCGGGAGTATCCCCGTCCACAGTATCCAGGGTGTTGTCAGGCCATCCCAGAATCAGCCTGGAAACCTCACGTAAAGTTAAAGCGATTATGGAGGATATGGGCTACACTCCCAATATGATGGCCAAGAGTCTGGTATCGAAGACTACCAACAGTATTTGCATTATCCTCCCGAAACCGGCTGAAGAGTTGTTCTCCAACCTGTTCTTCATGGAATTGATTCGCGGGATTGTCACGCAGGCCAGCCGATCCGGCTACGATGTACTGATCAGCTCCGGCGCGAATGAAAAGGAAGAACTGGAAGCCGTCTCCCGCCTCCTGAAGGGGCGCCGTGTTGACGGTGTAATTCTGTTGTATTCACGCAAAGATGACGCTGTGATTGATTTTCTACAGGGTGGTGGCTATCCCTTCGTGCTAATCGGAAGAAGCGACCGCTATGAGAATATATTATCTGTCGATAATGATAACGTCATGGCAGCGTATGACGCCACGAATCACCTGATTTCCATGGGACATGAGCGTATCGGCTTCGTCAGTGGCCCACCCAATCTCATCGTTTCCCGCGATCGTCTGGAAGGTTACCGCAAAGCTATGGAGAACAGCGGATTGACCATGCGACCGGAATGGATTGTGGAAGGTGAATTCTTACAGGATAGTGGCTACAGGGCGATGTCTTTCTTCATGAATCTCCCGAACCGACCCACTGCGCTGGTCGCGGTGGACGATATGGTGTCCTTTGGTGTGCTGCGCGGATTGAACGAACTGAAATATAAGGTTCCCGATGATCTGGCGATTGTCAGCTTTAACAACATTCCGTTGTCCGAGCTGTCCAGTCCCCCTATCAGCAGTATTGATATCGGTATCTACCATCTGGGCTACACTGCCTCGCAGGTACTGATTCAGGGCATACAGAAACCTAATAATGATGCGGGTTATACGAATAGATTTGTGATTCCGCACCGCCTCATTGTCAGAGAGTCCTCCATGCATACACCAAGCAAGCCGTAACAGACCGGGAACGAACAGGAACGAATAAATGAAGCGTAGATGCTTCATTTATTTTTTGGATCTTTGTTCAAACGTTTGCGCTAATATGCAGATTAATGATTCCTGAGTCCATTCTAATACGCATGGACAGAAGCAATTCCGCGTATATCTTTCTAGGAGGTTCCATTCATGACAACTATTCATGCCTGTTTATTTGATTTGGATGGTGTGCTTGTAGACACCGCTAAGTATCATTACATTGCCTGGAAAGAGCTGGCTGACGATCTAGGCTTTCCTTTCACCGAGCAGGATAATGAACGCCTTAAAGGTGTCAGCCGAGCGGCGTCACTCGATATTTTGCTAGAGATAGGCGGGCTAACTATGGATGAGCACGAAAAAGCGAGGCTCGCTGATAAAAAGAATGCCCGTTATGTTGAGTACATCTCCTCTATGGACAGCTCAGAGATTCTGCCCGGCGCCCTTCAATTCCTGATGGAATGCCGCCAGAATGGCATCAAGGTCGCTCTCGGCTCCGCCAGCAAAAATGCGATGACCATCTTGAACAATACTGGCTTGACCCCATACTTTGACGCCATTATTGACGGCACCCACACCAGTGCTGCCAAGCCTGACCCTGAAGTGTTCCTGCTGGGAGCCAAAGCTTTGGGCGTAGAGCCGGGGCACTGTGTCGTCTTCGAGGATGCCGAAGCTGGCATAGAAGCCGCTATCCGTGCCGGAATGACCAGTGTCGGCATCGGCTCTCCAGCCACCCTTGGAGCCGCCAATATAGTCATCCCTTCCCTGCAAGAAATGAAAGTTTCGACGCTTAGGGAATCTTTTACCAGTAATTAAGCAACATTAAGTTATACACCTATCGCGGGATGTACGATTGCTCCCTGCCTCTCCCTATTCATAAAGAACCATGTCCTAGTTTTACTCCGAGCGGAGAAGGCAAAAGGATTGTAGAGAAGCGCAACGTTCACCTGAAAGCTTTCCGCAGGAAAGCTCGCATCGGAAGCCTAAGCTGTCCCCGGATGCTTACATAACCCTATAAATTCAGTATATCCGGGGACAACAGCGATCGGAACAACCTTAGCCATCGGAGCGGTCTGCGTATAACCTCAGTAGTTATAGTTCTATATATTATCCCCAACTTAAAAGGAGCCGATAATCTTGAAGCAATATTTGAAAATTGATGAATGGTCCATTATCGAAGAATCATTTGATCCGGGAACCCAGGAAATTTCCGAGAGCGTATTCAGCATCGGGAACGGATATATGGGCGGACGCGCCAATTTCGAGGAGCAATACAGCGGCCACAGTCTGCAGGGCAGCTATATGGCTGGCGTATACTATCCGGATAAGACACGGGTCGGCTGGTGGAAGAACGGCTATCCCGAGTATTTTGCCAAAGTGCTGAACAGCACGAACTGGATCGGCATCAACATTGATATCGACGGCACCCCGCTCGATCTCGCGAAATCCACAGTGACCGACTTCCGCCGGGTCTTGAATATGAAGGAAGGTACGTTATCCCGCAGCTTCACCGCTGAACTGGAAGACGGCAAGCAAGTCAAAGTAGAGAGCATCCGCATTGTCAGCATGACCCGCCAGGAGATCGGTGCGATCCGCTATTCCATCGTTCCTCTCAACTTTGCTGGCCAGCTCACAATCACGCCTTACCTGGATGGCGACATCAAGAACAAGGATGCTAACTATGACGAGAAATTCTGGAATGAAGTCGAGAAGAAAAGTGCAGGGGATAGCGGTTATCTCACCCTAAAGACCAAAAAGCTCGATTTTCACGTTACCTCGGCTATGGCCTTCGATATCCTCGTGAACGGCGGGAACACAACGGCGCAAGCGGAAGCCATCGAGCAGGAAAAATATGTTGCTAGCCGAGTTGCTGTAGCGGTACAGCCGAACGATCAAGTCGTGATTTACAAATATGCGGCTAATGTAACCTCCCGCAATCATGGTCTCGGGCAGCTGGTGGATGCCGCCAAGACTGCACTGCAAAGCGCACGGGAAGCCGGATTTGTAGCGCTTTTGACCGAGCAGGCAGATGCCTGGAGAGACAAATGGAAGGAAAGCGACATTATCATCGAAGGCGACGTGTCTGCGCAGCAGGCGATCCGCTTTAATATTTTCCAACTGAATCAGACGTATAACGGTGAGGACGATCGTCTGAACATCGGGCCGAAGGGCTTTACCGGGGAAAAATACGGCGGCAGCACGTACTGGGATACCGAAGCATATTGTGTACCTTTCTATCTTAGTACGGCGGATGCGTCCATCGCCCGTAACCTATTGATCTACCGTTACAAGCACCTGGAAAAAGCTAAGGAGAACGCCCGCAAACTCGGCTTCACTAAAGGCGCCCTCTACCCGATGGTGACGATGAACGGCGAGGAATGCCATAACGAGTGGGAAATTACATTCGAGGAGATTCACCGCAACGGGGCGATTGCCTATGCTATTTATAACTATGTGAACTACACCGGCGACCAATCCTACCTTGGCCAGTACGGACTTGAGGTGTTGGTAGAAATCTCCCGCTTCTGGGAAGAGCGCGTGCACTATGTACCGCACAAAGACAAATATGTCATGCTAGGTGTTACTGGACCAAACGAGTACGAGAACAACGTCAATAACAACTGGTACACGAACCGTATCGCGTCCTGGACGATGGAATACACGCTGGAAGCTCTGGCTTACCTGCAAGAGAATGAACCCGCCCGCTACGCAGAATTGCTGGAGAAGCTCGGACTTCAGGACAGTGAAACTGGCAAATGGAGCGAGATTATCGCCAAAATGTACTATCCGGTGGATGAAGAACTGGAGATTTTCCTCCAACAGGACGGATTCCTCGACAAGGAGATCATTAAGGTTAAGGATCTGCATCCAGAGCATTTGCCACTGAACCAGAAATGGTCATGGGACCGCATCCTGCGTTCCTGCTTCATCAAGCAGGCGGATGTGCTGCAAGGGCTATATTTCCTCGGTGACCGTTACGATCTAGATACAAAAAAACGGAATTTCGACTTCTACGAGCCGATCACCGTCCATGAGTCCTCCCTCTCCCCTTGCATCCATGCGATTCTCGCCTGTGAGCTGGGCTACAAGGAAAAGGCTTATGAGATGTATCTGCGCACCTCTAGACTGGATATGGACAACTACAATAATGATACAGAAGACGGTTGCCATACCACGAGCATGGCGGGTACGTGGATGTCAATCGTTCATGGCTTCGGCGGTCTGCGCGTGCTAAATGGACGGTTGAACCTGAACCCTTCTAATCCAGGTCACTGGACGTCCTATTCCTTCAAAATTATGTTCCGTGGATCTCGTCTTCTGGTCAGCGTAACCGATACCCAGGTAACTGTGACCAACGAAACCGATATTCCGGCCTCGCTCACGATTTATGGCCAGGAATATACAGTGAATGGACTTAGTAGCGTTACTGCTCAAGGAACCAACATTACCGCATAATCAGCCCGTATTCTCCCGGCCCCCGAGGCTGTCTGCTTTCGGGGGCCGAGTACTGTTTAAAGGGTTGTACAGGCTGGACTATAAACAACATTTAAGGAGATCTCACAATGAAAAAAGCTTTTTGGAAAGAAGCCGTAGTATACCAAATCTACCCTCGGAGCTTCATGGACAGCAATGGTGACGGCATCGGCGACCTTAAGGGAATTATCTCCCGTCTGGATTATCTCCAGCAGCTCGGCGTTGATGTCGTCTGGCTCTCCCCCGTCTACAAGTCGCCGAATGATGACAACGGTTACGACATCAGCGATTATGAAGATATCATGGATGAATTCGGTACGCTTCAGGACTGGGAGGAACTACTTGAGGGCCTCCATACCCGGGGCATCAAGCTGATGATGGATCTCGTGATCAACCATTCCTCGGATGAGCATGCCTGGTTCGTGGAATCCCGTTCCTCCAAAGACAACCCTTATCGCGATTATTACATCTGGCGCCCCGGCGGTCCGGACGGCAAGCGTCCTAACAACTGGAGCTCCATATTCAGCGGCCCGGCTTGGGAACTGGACGAGACTACCGGTGAATACTATCTGCACCTGTTCTCGCGGAAGCAGCCGGACCTTAACTGGGAGAATCCGCAGCTGCGTGAGGCACTGTACAAGATGATAACCTTCTGGCTGGATAAAGGGGTAGACGGACTGCGGATGGACGTCATCAACCTGATCTCCAAAACGCCAGGCCTCCCTTCGTCAGGCGATGCCGAGCTTGGCGGTGGTGGTGAATACTACATGAACGGTCCAAGAGTGCATGAATTCCTGCATGAAATGAACCAAAAGGTACTCTCCAAGTATGACGTCATGACTGTCGGCGAAACGCCGGGGGCGTCTGTAGAGGATGCCATTTTATATACCGGTGAGGACCGGGAAGAATTACAAATGGTCTTTCAATTCGAGCATATGGACGTCGACTCCGGCCCCAGCGGCAAGTGGGAAGTAACCCCATGGACTCTTCACCAACTGCGTGGAATCCTGCATAAATGGCAGGTCGGCCTGGCCGAACAAGGCTGGAACAGTCTGTACCTGAACAATCATGATCAGCCACGCATGGTATCCCGTTTCGGTAATGACGGCGAGTACCGTGTCATCTCCGCCAAAATGCTGGCAACCCTGCTGCACACGCTGAAGGGCACCCCGTATATTTACCAAGGGGAAGAAATCGGGATGACCAACGTGAAATTCCCTGTGCTGGAATACTATCAGGATATCGAGACCCTGAACATGTACCGTGAAAAAGTCACCGAGGGCGGCGCCGATCACGAGACGATCTTGAATGCCATCTATGCCAAAGGACGGGACAACGCCCGGACGCCTATGCAATGGAATGGTTCTGCCAACGCAGGCTTTACTACCGGAACACCTTGGCTGCGGCTGAATCCGAATTATAGCGAAATTAATGCGGAGCAGGCAATGGCCGATCCCGATTCGGTGTTCCATTACTACCGCAAGCTGATCGCGCTGCGCAAAGAAAACCCGATCATGGTCTACGGAGAGTACAAGCTGCTTCTACCAGAGCATGATAATATCTATGCTTACACCCGTACCCTGGACGATGAGCAATGGCTCGTGCTGCTGAACTTCAGCGATGTTGCGCAGCCTGTCGATCTTCCTGAGGAGCTGGCAGCCGTCAAGGAACTGGTGATTGGAAACTACGGGGATGTATCCTCTGACCTTAGTGTTCTGCGGCCGTACGAAGCAGGCGTGTACCGACTGGGGAACTGACGAGACCCGTCTAGCTGAGTTATACTATTAGAAAGATTGAACTCAAAGTCTCCCTGTCACCTGTCTTCAGAACGCACGGAAGAACCGGATGAACAGACCAGGGAATGATAGTATGGATTCAGAAGGAGATGGCGCACTTGGAATGGTTGATTCGAATGAAGGATGCTCTGAATTATGTAGAGGACAATTTAGAGGAACCGCTGAATATTGATGAGATCGCAAGGGTAGCTTGCTCTTCGCCCTTTCACTTTCAGCGTATGTTCAATCTCCTGACCGGATTCACGGTATTCGAGTATATCCGCAAGCGGAGATTGTCGCTTGCGGCGCAGGAGCTGAGCGTGTCAGATATTAAAGTGCTAGACGTAGCACTGAAATACGGCTACGATACCCCTGAATCTTTTTCCAAAGCGTTCCGTAAACTGCATGGGGTGTCCCCTTCAGCCGCCCGCGAGAAGGGCGTACAGCTCAAGGCCTTTCCACGCCTCTCTTTCCATCTATCATTGAAGGGAGATAAAGAAATGGAATACAGAATTATCGAGAAAGATAGCTTCAGAGTGATCGGCAAGTCTATCGAGGTATCCTTGAAGGATGGGGAGAATCTGCGGGAGATCCCGGCCTTCTGGAGTGCCGCCAACGGAGACGGAACGTCTGACCAACTGACTGAAATCGGCAAAAAAGAGGATATCCTCGGAATCTGTATGGGTGTGGATCATCCCAATGAGAAGCTCTCTTATTGGATCGCCGTAGAAGACGATTCCAATACGGACCCACAAGGCTATGAAACGGCTATTGTACCTGCCTCCACCTGGGCTGTCTTCACCTCGGTTGGACCGATGCCGCATGCGATTCAGGACGTCTGGAGCCGAATCTTCCAGGAATGGTTCCCCAGCACAGCGTATGAACATTCGGGCGGACCCGAACTTGAACTCTACCCGCTTGGTGATGTGAACGCAGAAGACTATCGTTGTGAAGTATGGATTCCGATTAAGCAGAAATAAGCATTATATTCGTCACTATCGAAAGATCCTCCATAACCCAAGAGGCCGCCCGAACAACGGGGGGTCTCTTTTCATATCATAGAGTAGAAGCTTAGTAATCCATCCCCGTGGCTATTTTCCATTTTGAGAAATGGCTTCGTCTTGGTATAATAAACAAATTATGTGGATTTTATAAAAAGTCCGATACTCGGTGAAGGAGAATTTCATGTCTACTGTGAAAATTTTTTCAGACAGCACTTCCGATTTGCCGCAAGGCTGGAAAGAGAAGTATGATGTCGGCCTCGTCCCGTTATATGTAGTATTCGACGATGGTACTTATAAGGATGGAGTGGATATTACGCCCGAAGAGGTGTACCGCAAGGTTGCTGCCAAAGGCAGTCTGCCCAAAACGGCTGCACCTTCGCCAGCTGACTTCATGGCAGCATTCGCGCCAGTTATTGAGAGCGGTAGTGATATTGTCTATATCAGTTTGTCCTCTGCCTTATCTTCTACATATCAGAATGCCCTGCTGGCCGCAGGTGAGTTCCCTGAAGGAAGAGTGGAGGTCGTAGATTCGGAGACGCTGTGCGGGGGAATCGCCTTGCTTGTCATGAAGGCCGTGCGCGCCGCTGCCAAGGGGCACAGTGCAGCTGAGATCGCAGAGCTGCTTAAGACAGCCCGCAAACACATGGATACTCAATTTGTAGTCGATACGCTTGATTACTTATATATGGGCGGGCGCTGCTCCGGCATGCAGAACTTTATCGGCAGTCTGCTCAAAATCCGGCCCGTGCTGAAGCTGATTGACGGCAGTATTGTCCCGGTCAGCAAAGTCCGTGGCAAGAAGGAAAAAGCTGTCGAGCAGATGCTTCAGAACGCGCTTGCCGACATCAAGCAAATGGATAAGGAACTGCTTATTGTAGCACACACCCTGGCTGAAGAAGATGCGCAATATTTAAAGAGTGCGCTGCAGCAAGCCACTGGCGCCCAAGAGATTGCGGTGATCGAAGCCGGCTGTGTAATCGGCAGTCATTGCGGTCCGCAAACGGTAGGTCTTATGTATTTGCGTGAATCATAATTTCAATACGATAAAAGCAAACATGGCGGGCTGCCCGGAAGTCAGAAGATGACTACGGGCAGCCTTTTTTGGGCTCTGGTAGCTAAAGCGCCTGGTTACCGATGAGATAACGATTCGACGACTGTGGCCCACCAGCTAAACCTACAGTTCAAATCCGTCCCTGTCTTCCTCCTTCAAAAAGGGCAGCATAAAGCGAAAGGTAGACCCTCTTCCCTCCTCGCTTTCCACAAAAATCGTGCCCCCCATCAGCTCTACCAGCTGTTTGCAGATCGCCAGTCCGAGGCCTGTCCCCCCATATTTGCGGGTATGCGACGGGTGAAGCTGTGAGAAGGACTGAAACAAGAGATTCAGCTTGTTATCGGCGATGCCGATACCTGTATCCCGTACCGAGAACTCCAACAGGTAATTCTGGGAATGCGGTAGCACGATGTTCTTCACGGACAAGGTCACGCTTCCTTGCTCTGTGAATTTCAAGGCATTGCCTACGAGATTGACAATGATCTGCCGCAAGCGGCTAGGATCAGTAGTCAATACCTCTGGGACACTGGTATCGGCCCACCACCGCAGGGCCAGCTTCTTCTCCTCGGCTTTGGGCGTGAACAGGTCCACAATACTGGACATCATTTCCCGCAGGTCGAACATTTCAGACTGCAGGATCATTTTGCCCGCTTCCATTTTGCTAAAATCAAGGATATCGTTCAAGATACTCAGCAGACTGTAACTGCTGCTGCGCAGAATCTCTGCATAGCTCCGCTGCTCCTCGCCGAGCTCCGTCTCCAGCAGCAAGTCCGCCATCCCGATCATCCCGTTCATCGGTGTCCGGATCTCATGACTCATCATCGCCAGAAAGTCGGCCTTAGCCCGGGCAGCCTTCTCCGCAAACTCCTTGGCCCGGATGATCTCCCGTTCATTCGTAATGTCGCTGAATACAATAACAGCGCCTTCGATCATACCATTGTCCACAATTGGAGCTACCCGATAATTCACCAGAAAGCTCGTCCCATCTTTACGCCAGAAGATTTCTTCCTCCATGCTGCGCGTAACTCCGTCTCTGACCGTCCGATTAATCGGAGATTCCTCCAGGGCGTAATGAGAGCCGTCCGACCGGGTGTGCTGGATATGTGAGAAACTATGAATACCGATGAACTCATCCAGCGTATACCCCAGCATCTCCATCCCCGCCGGGTTTATGAAGATCGTATGCCCCGTTTTGTTCACCCCGAAGATGCCCTCTGATACAGAATTTAGGATCAGGCTGTGCCGATCGTTCAATTCTTTGAGATGCCCAGGACTGCGGATGTCGTCCACACCAATATAATTGGTGATGTCTTTGACGATCGCGTAGACACCTGCCACTTCATTCTCAGCTTCAATGGGTAAAAAAGTAATGACCACCCGGTGAAATTCCCCGTTAGGACGGACCGTATCCATCTCAAAGCTGGACGATTCACCCTGAAGCGCCTGCGCAAACTGCCGCCGGCATACCAACTGATAGTCCGCAGTGGAAGCCTCCAGCACCGAATGGCTGTTCAGTCCTTCAAATTCCACTCCCGACCGTTCCCTCGCAGAACGGTTCACGCCCAGGCAGTTCCCCTCCGTGTCCAAAATGTAGATGGGATCAGGGTGATTCTCATATAGAATAGAGTGGTTTTCCTTATCCATAGTTTTCATCCTCTCCGTACTCAATCCACATATTATAACAAGTTCTGCAGGGTAAATCATGAGTAAAGAGAGGTGTTTTCTATACCCAAAAATAGCCACCTGCACGGGTGCAGGGGCTATTCTATGGCCTACGGCATCAAGCGATATCATCTGTTTCGATCTTACGAATGGATACATAGGCAATGGCGATTCCAATGAGGCCAAGGCTGATGGAAATGGCCGCAAAATTGCCTAGCCGAGCCTGGTCAAATCCTCCAGAAATCAGAGTCACAAGCACCACCGACGAAATGATCGTGGCTGAGACCGATTTCTTCCGCATCCCAAAATACAATGGAATGAGTCCAATCCCTGCCGCATAAAGTGCCCCTGTCCCCAGCTTCACCAGTTCGTCTTTCACCAGGATCCAAGTTAGTTGACCCGGAATGATCTGTAAGTAGTGATTGATCCAGAACAACAAAGCCCCTAGCACCAGATCTGAAATCATAATCGTACAAAAAGTGAAGAGGAAGACGATAATCAATTTGGCGGTAAGCAGTTTTTTACGTGGGATAGGATACATGAAGAGCAGGCTGATCGTATTGCTTCTGTATTCTTCGATAATCAGTCTGCCCAGCAGAGCTGAAGCAAAGATGATGAATACCGCCTTTACAAAAACGAAGAGTCCTTCAAAAACATCCCCGAATGATGTGAATGTCGAAACCTGCTCATTCTGGTCCACAAACAATACAAGTACCATAAAGCTTAGGATGATGAGATTCGCGATGAGCACGCCCTTGATGAGTCCTGTCAATTTATGCTTACGGATTTCCAGTGACATCAATTTAAGCAATGCCCTCACCCCCGATCAATTGCAGAAAATAATCTTCGAGCGAATGCTGCTTCCTGCTAAGGCTCGCAATATAGACATCTCCGAGAACGAGCGCTTTGTTCAGTGCCTGCTGCGAAACGCCATCGTCATATATGCGGATGATTCCAGCGTCCATCGCCTTGAAATTGGTGAGGCTCAGCTTATGCTGCAGTACATAGACTGCCTTGGTGACTTCCGGGGTGGATAGCTCGATATAATCTGTATTCAGTCCACGAATCGTATCCATCGCCACTTCTTCTAACAAACGGCCCTCACGGATGACACCGATCGTATCCGCAACCTGTTCGATTTCGCTCAATAAGTGACTGGAAATCAGAAGGGTCATGCCATACTCTCTGCTCAGCATGCGGAACACCTCGCGCATCTCCTTAATGCCCACCGGATCGAGACCGTTGATCGGCTCATCCAGAATCAATAGCTCCGGCTTCGTCATGATCGAACGAGCAATGCCCAGCCGCTGCTTCATCCCCAGAGAGAACTGCTTTACCGGCTTGTTGTCGATGCCCGAAAGCTTCACTAATGCTAACGCCTCTTCGATTGCTTTCTTGTCATAGTAGCCCATATATTCTCCATGCAGAAGGAGATTCTCTCTGGCGCTCAATTTATCGTAGAACACCGGGTTCTCAATAATGCAGCCCATCCGCTTGAGCATTTCGTAAGAACCGGGGGTCACTTTTTCCCCGAAAAATTCAATCTCTCCGCCCGTTGGCTTCACCAGATTGGTGATCATTCTCATCACTGTTGTTTTGCCGGCACCATTCGGTCCCAGAAATCCGTAAATCTCGCCCTGCTTGATCGTCATATTGACACTGCTTACCGCTTCCCTGCCATGGTATACCTTGGTTAAATCCCGTGTACGAAGGATTGAAGTCATATCCGCTATCTCCTTTGTGTTCATCTCTCTTCCATGTTTTTATTGTACACACCACAATTTTCTTTTTTCTTACCCTATTCTTACGAATTTCTTAAGTACAGTTCTTTAGAAGCGCATCCGGGGAAAAGAAACCGTAAACGCTGTTTTGACATGCGGTTTGCTGATTAATGTGATCGTTCCGTTCATCTGCTCAGTTAATCGCTTTGTAATAGTCAGTCCGAGACCACTGCCCTGATAATTCCGGTTGCGCGAGTCCTCCAGGGTATACAGCCGCTCAAACACCTGATCCTGATGGGAGGCGGTGATTCCTTTCCCCCGGTCCCACACCTCCACACTGACGTTCTTGTCATCAAAAAAAAGCCGTAAACCCAGTATCTTCCCCGCATCGCCGTAAGTGATTGCATTCGAGATCAGATTGGAGAGAATCCGGTCCATTGACTCTTCATTGCCCATTATGTACAGCGGCTCATCCGGAATCTCGATCTGCACCTCACTACCCTTACCGTTCAGAATGTCGTAGAAAGATAAAATGTTCTTCCTGCACACCTCATTCATGTTCAACCGGGAGAGTGGAAGGTTACAGTCACCTGATTCCAGCTTCGCCAGGTCAAAAAAAGTATTCATCAGCGTAATCACCTCACCCGCCTTCCGGTGAATGATCGTCAGCATAGCATCCCGTTCCGGTTCTGTCATATCTTTGTCCTGCAAAATCGTCTCGATATAGCCGAGCACTACCGTCAGCGGGGTCTTGAGATCATGCGATACATTGGACAGCATCCCCCGCATGGCTTTCTCCAGTCGCCGCCTCTCCACGCCGCCTCTATGATTGGCATCCAGCAGGTGGTTCAGGTCAGTCAACAATACACGCAGCTCCTGGTTGCCGCTAAACAGCAGTAGCCTTTCCTGTGTCCCGGCATCCAAAATACTGTTCAGCTTCTCATGAATATAGGTGAGCTGGCTGGCAGTAGCTTTGGCCGATTTAAATTGCCACAGGATAACGAGCAGCAACAGTACAATAACTACGCCAAGAACAGCGATCATTGCACTTCCGCTCCCAGTTTGTATCCGATTCCCCACAGGGTCTTGATATATAACGGATGCGAGGGATCGTCTTCGATCTTCTCCCGCAATCTTCTCATATGGACATTAATCACATTCTCGTCCCCGTAATACTCATCAGCCCACACGCTGGCATAGATCTGCGCCTTGGTGAACACCCGGCCAGGGTTCGTCACAAACAACTTAAGAATGTGGAATTCCTTGGCTGTTAACTTCACTTCCTCCCCATGCTTCAAGGCCGTGAAATTGTCGAGATCCACAGTCAGCCCTTCCAAACTAATCGTCTGGCGCGCCGCAGCGGCTGCTTCCGGCTTAACACCTGCGGCTACACCGCCGTATCCCGCCCGGCGGATCGCTGCTTTCACTCTCGCTACTAGTTCAATCATAGAGAAGGGCTTCGTGATATAGTCATCCGCCCCGAAGCCCAGACCCAATGCCTTGTCTACATCGCTGTCCTTTGCAGACATGATCAGCACAGGGACAAGGCTATTAGCTCGGATCGTCTGCAGAATATCAGTCCCGCTTCGCTTGGGGAGCATAAGATCCAGCAGAACAAGCTCATAGGTGCCGCTGCGAAAAACACGCTCTGCCTCCTCACCGTCATACACTGACTTGACCTCAAAACCCTCTTTTACAAGATAAGAAGAGACCATTTCACTGATACTTTCATCGTCTTCAATCAGCAAGATCCGCTGCTGCATTCCATCGTCGCCTCCAATAATAAAGCTATAAAATAGCTGGATAATCTTCTAAATAGAAAGGATTTTAAAAAACAAACATACCAAGAAAAAAGAAAGCTTATATAAGCAGGATCGAAGTGTAATTAACGGCATTTTTGTACCTTAAATCCTCAGTAGCTAAGGCTTAGTAGAGATTAAGTGCAAAATTGTACCTTAAATCTTCCAGAATGCCCTGTCCAGCGTGATTTTCCGAAAAATAAGATACAATAATGCCTCTATTTCCCTATTTTTACGATATTAAAGAAAAATAAGGTACAAAAATGCTGCTAATTGGAGAGGTTGCCCTCTTTTTCACTGTTTATATAGCTAAAATTCATATTCTTTTTCAAAGTATACCAATAACTTCTAAATCTGAGTAGCGAAAACAGGCCGCTCACCAGTCAAGAGTGACTGCGAGCGGCCTGTTTATCTATATATTGCAGACGACTATCTGATTATCGAGCAGCCACCATCAACCATAAGCACATGACCTACGATATAAGAAGCCATGTCGCTCAGAAGGAAGACTACCGCGTTGGCTACTTCTTCTGGCGTTCCGTAGCGTTTCAGAACCGGAAGCTGGGCAATAGCTTGCTCAAGCGCCTCAACATCGTCTGTGAGCAATTCTTCATAGCGTCTCATCATTTTGGTAGGAACCGGTCCTGGAGCGACAATATTTACCCGGATTCCTTTAGCTGCGAACTCCGCCGCTGCTGATTTACCTAAACCAATAACCGCATGTTTACTTGCAGAGTAAGCTACATCACCCGCCATAGCAATCGTTCCATGCAAAGAAGCACAGTTAACGATCGCACTTCCAGGTTTCATGTGAGGCACGGCATACTTCATCAGAAGCTGCTGCCCTCTGACATTGACATCAAACACTCTGTCGAATGTTTCAGTCTTATAATCCTCTAGAAGCTCATTATCCCCTGTAATCGCCGAGTTGTTGTACATGTAGTCAATCGAACCAAAACGTTCAATAGTTTGGTTGACCAGGGCAATAATTTGTTCTTCCTTGGCCACATCCGTTTGGATGAATGCCGCACTTCCTCCAAGCTCCTCAATTTCGCGTACAGTCGCAACTCCATCCGCTTCAGACCGGCTTGCGATAACAACATTGGCTCCGAGCTCCGCTAAACGCAGTGCTGTAGCTCTGCCAATGCCTGTACCCCCACCTGTGATAATTGCTGTCTTCCCTTTGAATTCCTCAAATACTCTGAACATTATGAAGCACCTCGTTGTTAGTTTTTCAGAATACGATTGAACCATATACACCCTGTGGAGGTATAGGAAAATCTATCCTTTATCTATCATAACATCTCTAGAATTAATTCATATGTAAATTGTTCCAGATCAATATTAATTTAGCTCTTAATTTCAGATAAAATCCTGGGCGATGCTGAATTAAGCCGCTACGGGTTCGGAGGTTTCTTACGATTGCTGTTAAAGCCCGATCTCTAGATTGTAAAAGGAATTACAAGGTTGAAATCGGCCTTTAAAGGCGAACACTTCGTTTCTCCAGAAATCCTCCAACCCTCCGCTCTACTTTCAGCATAAAGTCAAACTCAGATTCTAAGATAGAATCAGCATTAATAGGGACAGAAAATGTCTGTCCCTAGTTTGTGGAAGTCTTTTTAATTGATGAGATTCTCTTCGTGTTTGATAAAATGAGCAAAAGGAAGGTGACTCAAATGTCTATTCCCAAGAATCAATTTTGGGAGAAGCGTTGCTAGTTCGACTATGCCTAAATGGATATCCGCAAAACTTTTCATAAAATGAAGTTTCAATATGATTTCAAAGAACAAAAATAACCGGTCGAGATTATATCTCGCCGGCTAGTTGTGTGTGTTGTTATAGACTAAATAACGTGTTCATTGGAACTTGTAAATCTTTAAAGACAACGGACTGGATCGTCTCCTGCTCTGTATATAAATGGCGCACCTGATAACTGCCGTCCTCCAAAGTATAGATGTGAGCCGTCTGATTTCCAGGATCAACAATCCAATATTCCTGAACTCCGTGCTTCTGATATAAGTTGAACTTCTCATTAAAATCCTTCAGGGCAGTGGCAGGTGACAGCACTTCAATAATGAGTGTCGGGGCACCGTTACAGCCGTTCTTTGATATTTGGTCCTTAAAACAAACAATCGAAAGATCTGGTTGAGTAACCTGATCGGGTGATTGATAATCTTCACTTTCAGAGAAAAGCACATCAAACGGATCGATGCTAATTTTCACTCGTTCAATATCGGTGCGCAAATCACAAATCCTGACCTTTGCTTCTTCTGACAAATGCCATGCTTTCCTTTCTCAGGCATCTCCCTCCTCATCATACTTCCATCTCTCCACCCATATACATAAGAAGAACGGCTCCCGCTTAAGCTGGGGAACGTACTTTAGACTCTGCCAGTACACGGTGCGTTAGAAGAAGGAAGGAGAGATGGGTTCATGCCCGGCGATGATGAACTGAAAGCGCTAGAGAGGGCCATTGCGGAGATTACGGAGATTGCTACCGGCTTCGGGCTGGATTTCTATCCGATGCGCTATGAGATCTGCCCTGCCGATATTATTTACACGTTCGGTGCCTATGGAATGCCAACCCGGTTTGGCCATTGGAGCTTCGGAAAAACTTTTCATAAAATGAAGTCTCAATATGATTTCGGCTTGAGTAAAATCTACGAGTTGGTCATCAACTCTAACCCGTGCTATGCGTTCCTGCTGGACGGCAACTCGCTCATCCAGAACAAGCTAATTGTGGCCCACGTGCTGGCCCACTGCGATTTCTTCAAGAATAATGCCCGCTTCTCTATCTCCAACCGGAATATGGTCGAGAGCATGTCGGCAACCGCCGATCGGATCGCCGACTATTCGGTGACCTACGGCACAGAGGCTGTAGAGAGCTTTATTGATTCCGTGCTCGCGATCCAGGAACATATCGATCCCAGCCTGATCCAGCCGCGTAAGCTCGGTAAGACCCATCTGCTGGAAGCAAAGATGAAGGACCGCAAGGACACACCACCCGGCAGCAACACTCCGGCCAATCCTTATGACGAACTATGGAATCTGGATCAGGTCAGCGCAGGTCCCCCAGAGCCGGCACCTAGTAATCGGGCTTTCCCGCCAGAGCCGGAGAAGGACATCGTGTGGTTCATCCAGCAGTATTCCACTTCGCTCGAAGATTGGCAGCGGGACATTATGACAATGCTGCATGACGAGATGCTCTATTTTTGGCCACAGATGGAAACGAAGATCATGAACGAAGGTTGGGCTTCCTACTGGCATCAGCGGATCGTACGCGAGCTAGACCTGACGTCTGAGGAAACAGTGGAATACGCCAAGCTAAATTCCTCAGTGGTGCAGCCCTCCCGCCAGAGCCTGAACCCCTACTACCTCGGCCTGAAAATATTCGAAGATATCGAGCGCCGCTGGGATCGCGATAAAATCTTCGAGGTGCGCGAGCTGGATTCCGACACCTCTTTTATCCGCAGCTATCTGTCCAAGGAACTGGTCAATGATCTGGATCTTTATGTCTTCGAGAAGAAAGGCCCGGAGTGGAAAATTACCGATAAGGCCTGGGAAAATGTCCGGGATCAACTTGTGCTGGCCCGCGTGAACGGAGGCTCCCCTTATCTCGTCATCAAGAATGCGGATTATGAGCGGAACGGCGAGCTGTATATTGAGCATCAGTACGAGAGTATTGAACTAGACCTGAAGTATCTGGAGCGGACGCTCCCGCATATCTACAACCTGTGGGGCCGTACAGTGCATTTACAAACAGTTGTGGAAGACAAGAGAGCACTTTTCACCTATGACGGAAAAAAGGTGCAGCGGCGGTTTGTGTAAACAAGAGGTTTGACCACCGCCTTGAGCCAAGCACCTGCGCCGGGAGGCGCACCCGGTGCGGAAATTGCAAGAAGATGTATATCTACTGGAAAAGCCCGCTCGCACTATTCTGTGCGCTGCGGGCCTTTTTGTCGATCGATACAATAGAAATACTATCAGACAAATCTTGTGAGGGGCGTAGAAGTCCAATCCCTCGTCAGTTAGACTTTTAACCGAACCACATCAGGCACACGGATCTTTATTGCTCCAGTCGCTCTTTTACAGGCACATAAATCTCCATCACTGTATCCACCCGGGAATGACAGCGCTCGTCGTAGAACTCAAAGTCCAGTTTGCCCTCATCATATATATAATTGCTGCCAGGAAACCATTCTTCAAAAATATACTTCCAAGTGCTCTTTATCACCTTAACAAAATCCTTCTGATCCTTCCCCTCCGAGGTATCCAGAGGCGGCGTGGTAAAGACAGCATATTCCGCTTCAGAGACGCTCGCAGTCAGCATATCCCCGGTCACCTGGTTGAAGTCTTCTACAATCACGCCCAGGAGATATGTGGCGTTACCACTATCCAAGGCAGGAATACACAGCCCTACCTCCCCATGCTTAGGCGGATTCAGAATCTCGTACATTTTGGATTCCAAATTTTCTCCTTCATATTGACTCCAGAAAGAAGCGACATCCTTCGTATAGTTGCCTTCAGCCACATTCGTTTGAATGCCGTAACCGGCAACCTTGAACGCTGGCTTTTTTACAATAACAGGGTTCATCAAATAACCTCCGATTTCGAAAATAGATTCATTCTGAAGAAATCCGAGGCAGCGGCAATATTTTCAGCTGTTAAATTTTCTTTAATATTTTGTTCAATATATTCGATGCATCGCTCAATATCCTTACTGTAATTCAAGCACTCACCCAGCCTTTCCCCGTACGGTGATTTCATTATAGCAATTGGCTGCCAAGGTGACTGTTCCTGTTTTGCTGAAAAAATAGGGTCTGGGAGGATGCTCTCAGCGCTTTATGCTGTGTCATTCAGGTTCCAGGATGAATAGAATAGGCTGATATCATTATTTTACTAATGGAGGTATTTCGTATGACCTATGGAAATGGATATCCAAACCATCAATATCATCAACAGCCAGTTTATCTATATACACCTCGTTACATTCAGTACCCTTATTGTCATTACTTTCATCACCGCTCGGAAGTCAGTCCAACATCTCCTCCCCAAAACACCCAGAACCCGAAACAGCATATTGTGAATGGTCAGTTGAACGCAAGTGTGGGTAGCGGGCAAGGCGTTACTGTAAAAACAGGGGCGGATATCGGCGGTAAGCACGGGGTTGGCTTTAATGCCGGTGGAAATCTGAATTACAATGGCGTAGGTACGCATGCCGATGCCCACCTGGGGTCAGAGCAATATGGCATCCATGCGCAGGGCAACGCTCATCTGGACAGCAGTCAGGGCTTTGGATTCAATACTGAGGCGCAAGCCTTGGGCCAATACGGAATTAATGCACAAGCGAATTCGCATCTCAGCATTGGTCAAGGCGTCGGATTTAATACTGGAGCGCAACTGGGTGGTCAGTACGGCTTAAACGCTAACGCAGAAGGTCACTTGAGCCAAAGTCAGGGTGCCGGGTTCAATACCGGATTACACCTCGGGGGAGATAATGGTGTCGGGGCACAGGCCAAAGCCCAGTTCGGGGGCGGGCAAGGAGCAGGTCTCGGAATTAACGGTCACTTCGGCAAATATAACGGGGAGTTAGGCTTTAATCTAGGCGGCAAAATCAATGAACCCAAGGATTCGGCCGAATAAAGAAAAGGAATATCCTTAGCCAGTTGTGACGGCTTAGGATATTCCTTTTTAAATTAGCGGTTCAGCAGGCTTCCGACATAGCGCAGCAGTTCGTTGGCGCATACCGGGCAGTAGTTATGCTCGTCGATGAGACGTCTCGTCACCTCGTTGATCCGTTTCAGCTGGCTCTCGTCCGGTGTTTTGGAAGAGGTGGTGATTTTGACAATATCCTTGAGATCGGCGAACAGCTTCTTCTCGATGGCTTCACGCAGACGGTCATGATTATTGTATTCGAACTTCTTTCCTTTGCGGGAGTAGGCGGAGATTCGAATCAGAATCTCTTCCCGGAAAGCCTTCTTGGCATTCTCGGAGATGCCGATCTGCTCTTCAATAGAGCGCATCAGCCGCTCATCCGGCTCCATCTCCTCATCCGTGAGGGGATCACGGATTTTGGCCCAGTTGCAGAAGGCCTCGATGTTGTCGAGATAATTCTCGAACAGCGTTTTGGCCGACTCCTCGAAGGAATAGACGAATGCCTTTTGCACTTCACTTTTCGCCAGGACATCGTATTCCTTGCGGGCAATAGAGATGAAGTTCAAATACCGCTCCCGCTCCTCCTTGGTGATGGAAGGGTGCTGATCCAGACCGTCCTTGATCGCCCGCAGAACATCCAGTGCGTTCATGCACTGCAAATCGCCTTTGATCAGCGCACTGGAGATCCGGTTGATGACGTAACGCGGATCGATGCCGGACATCCCTTCGTCCTGATACTCGGTTTGCATTTCTTTCAGATCCGCTTCCTTGTAGCCCTCGACCTCTTCCCCGTCATACATCCGCAGCTTCTTGATGAGATCCATCCCCTGCTTCTTGCTCTCCTTCAGACGGGTCAGGATCGAGAAAATCGCCGCTGCACGCAGCGCATGAGGAGCAATATGCACATGCTTCATGTCACTCTGGGAAATGAGCTTCGCATAAATCTTTTCCTCTTCAGACACTCTGAGATTGTACGGAACGGGCATGACGATCATGCGGGACTGCAGTGCCTCATTCTTTTTATTCGAGATAAAGGATTTGTACTCCGTTTCGTTGGTATGGGCCACAATAAGCTCATCCGCACTAATTAACGCGAATCGCCCAGCCTTAAAGTTCCCCTCTTGGGTAAGCGACAACAGGTTCCAGAGGAATTTCTCATCGCATTTCAGCATCTCCTGGAACTCCATCAGTCCCCGGTTGGCTTTATTCAATTCCCCGTCGAAACGGTATGCGCGCGGATCAGATTCTGAGCCGAATTCGGTAATGGTGGAGAAGTCGATGCTGCCGGTCAGATCAGCAATATCCTGTGACTTCGGATCAGATGGACTGAAGGTACCGATGCCCACCCGTTCTTCCTCTGATAAAATGACGCGGACTACGCCAACCTTCTCAATGTCGCCACCATATTCATTCTTCAGCCGCATTTGGCAGGAGGGGCACAGGTTGCCCTCAATACGCACGCCAAGCTCTCGTTCAATCTCGGGACGCAGCTCATGCGGGATCAAATGCAGTGGGTCCTCATGCATCGGGCAGCCCTCAACAGCATACACGGCACCTTCCGGTGTTCTTGAGTATTGCTCCAGGCCACGTTTGAGTAGCGTAACGAGTGTCGATTTCCCTCCGCTGACTGGCCCCATCAGCAGCAGAATCCGTTTGCGAACATCCAGGCGCCGCGCGGCAGAATGGAAATATTCCTCCACCAGCTTTTCCACAGCCCGGTCCAGACCGAAAATCTCCTGTTCAAAAAACTTATACCTTTTGCGTCCATTAATTTCCTCTACGCCGTGAGATTTGATCATGTCGTATACACGGGCGTGAGCGGTTTTGGCGGGAGATGGGTCTTTCTTCAGCAGTTCAACATAATCCTTGAAGGTGCCGTTCCACGCCAAACGGTCGTTCTCAGCCCGATACGAAGCTATACGCTCAAAAATGTCCATTGCTCGCTGCCTCCTCTTGCGCTCCTAATGCTCCTCTATGGCTCCAAATGGCTTTCAAAAGTGTATTACATACCTATGCGGCAAGCTCCGAATAGTTGACCTATTTTTTGCTGTGCTATAATAGAGAATCAGTAAATCACCCCACAAAGTTAGAGATGGGCGATCATGCCTGTTTTAAATAACGGGCAGCAGACCCTGCGAATATGGGTACAGGAGTGACAAACTATGGCCGTACGGCATGAGACGGAGCTGTATGCTCCATTGAAAGTTTTTTTTGAAAAGCAGGGTTATGAGATCAAGGGTGAGGTGCGGACCTGCGACCTGGTAGGCATCCGGGAGAACGGAGAACCGCCGCTGATCGTGGAGATGAAAAAATCCTTCAACCTTGCCCTGCTGCTGCAGGGGGTTGAACGGCTGAAGCTTAGCCCAAGCGTCTATCTTGCGGTCGAGCGCAATCGGGACAAGAAAGGCGCGGTCAATCAGCGCTGGGGCGAATTGAGCGGACTCTGTCGCCGGCTCGGTCTCGGGCTTATCACCGTAACCTTCTACAAGACGAAGGCTCCGGTGGTAGAGGTGCTGGCGGAGCCGGACGAGACCCTGCCCGCCCAGCGGGGCGGCGGTCGGCGGCGCGAGCGCCTGCTCTATGAGTTTCACGAGCGCAGCGGCGACTACAACACCGGCGGCAGCACGGGCGTCAAGCTCGTCACCGCCTATCGTGAGAAGGCACTGCGCGTGGCTCTGGCTCTGCAGGAGGCGGAAGCCGAGCTGCAGGGCGTCCGTTCAGCGCGCGGCAGCGCTGAACGGGACGGAGAGGCGGCTGCTGCGCAGCAGCCGCCCGGGACCGCTTCCGCTGCATCGCCGGAAGCGGAACAGGCCGGGCAGCAGCTGCTGGCTGCCCCGTCTGAGATTGCCGCCGCTGGCAGCACGCTGGCAGAGCGCTCCGCCGGCATCACCCCGGCGGAATTGCGCAAGCGCAGCGGAGTGCCCGGCGCAGCGGCCATCCTGCAGCACAACTACTACGGCTGGTTCCTGCGGATCACCCGTGGCCGCTACACCCTCACCAAGGGCGGGCATGCCGCCCTGGTGGAATATGCCGCTGTCACCGGGAACGTGACAGCGGGCGTGTAACAGCCGCGCCGCCCCATAACAAAAAGCATCCCGGCCCACGGGATGCTTCTTCACGTTATTCAAGTCACGCCTGTTCCGGGGTGTTGTACACCCGACCGGCGCTTTAACTACGGGCGGTGAACTCGGTAACCGCCTCACTCATCAGATTCATGCCGAGCAGCAGCTCGTCGCGGCCCGGATGGGTAAAGTTCAGGCGGATATATTGCCCTCCGCCATCCACACTGCACAGAGGCCCGGGCAGAAAGGCAACGCCCTTGCCAAGCGCGCAGCGGAGCAGCGCATTGACATCCAATCCATCTGGAAGGGACACCCAGAGAAACATGCCCCCTACGGGAAGCTCATATGAGCTCTGCTTCCAGGCGGGTCGCTTTAGCAGCTCGATCATCAGCTTGAAGCGTGTATGATACTCCCGATTCAGCAGCTTGATATGTTCCCGCAAATCAAATGCGGAGACATCCAACAGATGATGTAGCAGCCGCTGGTTCAGAGAACTCGACTGCCAGTCCGCCATTTGTTTTGCCGCAGCCATTACAGAGATCAGCTCACGGCTTCCAGCCGCCCAGCCTGTGCGCAGCGCAGGAGCAACCGTTTTGCTAAAGGAGCCAATGTAGAGTACATGTCCACCGTCGCTGACATTTTCCAGTGCATAAAGCGACGGATACTTGCCGAGAGGATGCTCATTGTACCGCTCAAAGTGAAGATCTCCATAGGAATCATCCTCTACAATCAGCACATCATGCGCGATACACAGCTCCAAAATCTCCTTGCGCCGTGTAAGGCTCCATAGAACTCCGCTGGGATTGGTAAAGCTCGGGGCTGCATACAGCATTTTGGGACGGTGCTGAAGGATCTGGCTTCGCAGATGATCCGGAAGCAATCCATCCCTGTCGCCCTGGACTGGAATAATCACAGCACCCTGCATCCGCAGCGCCTGGAGCATGCCTGGCGAAGTCGGATTTTCGACCAGCACACAGTCCCCTGGATCAATATAGACCCGGGATAGCAGATCAATTGCTTGCTGGCTGCCTGTTGTCAGCAGCACCCCGCCTTCGGCGACGGCCACTCCTTTGGCTTTTAACCAGTCCGCTGTTAACCATTCACGCAGTGGCCCATATCCTTCCGGGTCTCCATACTGGAGCGCACCGGCATCGGCAGAGATGACCGTGGAAGCTGTCTCGGCCAGCAAGGATAGTGGGAATAACTCTTCCGCAGGTAATTCTTCGGCTAGCGATATCATGGAGCCTCTCCGCGTTTGGGTACGTATGCTCAGGAGCTGTGATGACAACAGTGTGTGAGCACGTGCGGAAAAGTCATATTTCATGCGAAATCCCCCTCCCTCGTTCCAAGAATATTCAGGCCCTGCCAGCATTATGTCGTCCTGCTCTAGCTCAAGCGTAGATTTGTCGATGCTGTCTGGAGAAGAGCGCGAATTTCTCAATCGCTTGTGCCCTTGTAGTGACATCCAGCTTCACATAGATTTTGCGAAGGTAGTTATCGATGGAACGGCGGCTCACATCAATCTCCAACGCAATTTTGTCATACGTAATCCCCTGCACAATTCGTTCCATTATAAAAGTCTCTGTCTGGGTTAATTGCAGAACGCTGTCGAGTCCTTTAGACGGGGATATCGGCCAGAAGCCCTTCTTGATCCATTCTAGCGGGATGGAGATAAAGCCTTCACGTAATCCTTTGATCAGCTGCAGCAATTGTCCGGGTGATGCCCCTTTGGATAGTATGCCGCTGGCCCCAAGTTCTATAAATGATTGCAGCAGTTCTCTGCCGTCTTCGTCGGTCATAACAACAAAATGAGAGGCTGGCGAACTGTTCTTCATGTCAAACAGCACACTCTCTACCTCTCCATCTGGCATTTGATAATCGGTAAGCACCAGATTAGGCTGCTTCTCCCGCACTACCGCGGCCCCTTCGGTCCATGTAGAATACATCCCCAGAACCTCCAGTTCCCCTCCTTCTTCCAGAATCAACTTCGTTCCCAGCATGCTTGTGGGATGACATCCCACAATGACCACCTGCCAAACCTTCATCATTGACGCCCAGACCTCCTGCTATATATGTATTTACCCAGAATGGAAAGCGCCGCGGCGGTTCCGGTTTGACGCAAGCAAGGATGTATGATGTCTTATTGGCCTAATTCTCTCTATTACTTACCTTGAATACGTCCCACAGATATTCCAATCTATAGCAAATTGTATCGCAGTAGTTTAATAGGATGCAATTATTTTTTATCATGATCTGACTCTCTTACATTTTTGCGAAAATAATCAAAGTCTGATAGAATGGGGACTTGAAAAGAACAAGCCCCGAGGTGATAAAATGCAACCGCTAGCGGAAACGACACCGGTTCAATCGCGCCGCACAGCTGCGAGAAACGGATCTTCCGTAAAATGGTTTTTACTGTTCTGGGTTGTGATGATCGGAATTGGCGTTTATGCCGTATACAGCTACACCAACCATCTGAAGCAGCAGGTGCTGAGTCAGCTCAGCGCACAAAGCCAGCAGCAGCTTACCGTTTTGAAGACCGATTATGAAGCTAGAATCGCCGCCCTCTCTGATGAAGTTAAGGAATTGCAGAGCACTGTGCAGACCTTCAACGAGCTGTTGACCTTCACCAAGGACAATGCGAGCGCCAAGACAGACAACAGCAACAAGCTATATACCCAGCTCAGTGAGGTACGCAAGCAGCTTGATGCACTCAAGAAAGAAATGGATCTGCTCAAATGATGACACCTGTCAAAAGAGTCAATCGCTTCTTCATGACGCTAACCGCTCCGTTCATCGGCCTCTTGATTGGTCTATTGTGGATTCAGCCCCCGCTTGATTTGCAGCTCCATGTAGATCAATTCTCTCCTGTTCAGGGACCAGTGAAGGAGACAAGCTTAATCAAACAAGAACTGATTCAAGCCCAGGCTGCCGCAGCCTACACAATAGATTCCGTGAGTGCCAGTGCCAAGCTCTACAAGGCCACCACGAGCGAAATGAACCAAATTGTGAATACAGCAGAGACGCAGGCCTCTCGCCCACAGATCATTTACAATCGCCGGATTAGCGCGAAGCTTGGCATTCCTTCCGAAGTCGTGAGCAGCGACCGTATTGTCATCGAGCTGTTCCAGCTTAACCCCGGAAATTATAAAGCTTATGCCTTGAAAATCAAGCTTAAAGATGCGTCTGCCGCGACCATGAGCCTCGCGGATGCAGTAAGCGGAGCAGAGACCACAATGCGTGCCGTCAGCCGCAGCGGCGCCATCGCCGGAATTAATGCCGGCGGTTTTGCAGACAAGGATGGCAAGCGTTATCCTTTAAGCACAACTGTAGTCGGGGGCCAATACTTGAACGGCTTTGAGTCAAGTTTCAAGGATCTTAGCTTCGTTGGACTGAATAAGAACGGTCAACTGATCGGCGGTAAATTTTACAGCCGTGAGCAATTGGACCAGCTGGAACCACAATTCGGTGCAACCTTCGTTCCTATTCTTTTGAAGGACAGCATGAAGATGCCGATCCCCGAGAAATGGAAAATATCTCCCAAGCGAGCCCCCCGCACGGTGATGGGTAAATATAAAGATGACCAGCTCCTGCTTCTGGTCGCTGACGGATACAATGAGAACGGTAGCTCCGGAGCTACGCTAGAGGAATTACAGGACAAGCTCTTTAATATGGGAGTTATAGATGCATATAATTTAGATGGAGGAGGCTCTTCCTCGCTGATCTTTAACGGAAGAGTGGTGAACAAGCCTTCGGATGGCAATCTACGGCCTGTGCCTACGAATTTCCTGTTTTTTAAGTAACAGGATAGATTGTCTATGTCACTTCTCACATTTACGTTTATTTTTACCAGATGAACGGGTATAATCATGATAACGAATACAGTCCCTTTTGGAGGTGCCCGGCATGTCGTTTTCATTGACCTTTTGGATCGTTACCCTTGTTTTCGTTCTATTCCTGACCGGCATTTTGACTGCTTCTTACAACGAAGATAAAACCAAAGGCCTCTAAAAAATTCCCGATTTGCGTAAAGCAGATACAGGATTGCTTGGCTCCATCTAGGAAAGTGACTGGCGAGCCCGGCCTGAACAAGAAAAAGCACCGCAAGAAGCGGTGCTTTTTCTTATGTAATCATAGTTCGAGCGACTTCTCTAATGAGAAGGCTTAACCGTTATATTATGCATGTCTTTGCAAATGAGTCATCTCTGTAAGGCACTCGGCACAAATATAACGATCTTTATACTCGCTTACTTCTTCCATCGATCCGCAGAATACACATTTCGGACGGTAGCGCTCCAAAATAATGTGGTCGCCCTGTACCAAAATTTCCACCGGATCTCCTTCATTCATTTGATATCTCTTGCGCAGGGATTTTGGCAGAACAATTCTACCAAGTTGATCCACTTTGCGAACTACACCAGCAGGTTTCATATCTAACTTACACCTCTCCTGTTCAACTAAATAATGGATTACATATTTATATCGGACCTGTACTAAGATTTCGTTATGAAATTGTCGAATCCTGCTGAATTAATAAAAAAACATGTCTTATTTTAAACAAGTTGTGGAAAATCTAGCTGACGGAGGGCTTCGTAGACAATAATAGCGGCCGAATTTGATAAATTAAGCGATCTCACCGCTGTACCCATCGGCATCCGCATACAGGTTTCCTTCCCCGCTTCGAGAATCTCCGCCGGGAGACCCTTGGTTTCTTTGCCAAATACAAAGAAATCTCCATCCTGGAATTCAAAGTCACTGTACCGCTTGTCTGCCTTTGTCGTTGCATAGAAAAAACGCCCTTCGCTGTATTTCTCCAGTACTTCTGCGAAGGAATCATGATATTCAATATGGACTGCGTGCCAGTAGTCCAATCCCGCCCGTTTCAGCGTAGCATCATCCGTTCGGAACCCCAGTGGACGTACCAGATGCAGATGCGTACCTGTTGCCGCACAAGTGCGTGAGATATTGCCGGTGTTTGCCGGAATTTCCGGCTCGACTAGAACGATGTGAAGTGCCATAGTTTGTAATTCCTCTCTGTCCGGACTATAAATCCTTATATTGTTAAAGCAGAAAACCTTCCGCCTGTTGGCGGAAGGTCAGGAACAGCATTGATTAACCTTGAGTTTGCCGGAAATGCTTCATGAAATCGGCAAGTGCCTTAACGTTCTCGTAAGGAACAGCGTTGTAAATGGAAGCGCGCAGGCCGCCAACACTACGGTGACCCTTAAGACCGATAAAGCCTTCCAGTTCCGCTGCTTTTACAAATTGCTTCTCCAGGTCTTCCGACTGCATCCGGAACGTAACATTCATAATGGAGCGACTGTCTTGTTCTGCGACGCCACGGTAGAAGCCGTCACTTCCATCAATGTATTCATATAAGAGACCGGCCTTTTCACGGTTTTTGGATTCAACCCCAGCCAAGCCGCCTTGCTCTTCAATCCATTTTAACACTTCATTAACCATATATACAGAGAAGGATGGTGGCGTATTGTACAAAGAGTTATTCTTCGTATGAGTGCTGTATCGCAGGATTGTCGGAATATGGGAAGGGGACTCAGCAATAAGCTCTTCCTTGGCGATAACCACCGTTACCCCGGACGGTCCCAGATTCTTCTGGGCACCTGCATAAATCAGCCCGAACTTATTCACATCGAACGCGCGACTCAGAATATCGCTGGACATATCTCCAATAAGCGGAATGGAACCGGAATCCGGGAACTCTGCATACTGTGTGCCTTCAATGGTTTCATTCGACGTTACATGCAGATAAGCTGCATTGTCCGCAGCCTTGATGGAGCTCAGCTCAGGAATCTTCAGAAATTTCTGATCTTCCGAGGAAGCTGCGACATGAACGCCGCCCACCAGCTTGGCTTCTTTGTAAGCTTTATCCGCCCAGCTGCCTGTCATCACATAGCTGCCCACTTTACCTTCGGAAAGGAAGTTGAGCGGGATCATTGCAAATTGGGTACTCGCTCCGCCCTGAGTGAACAAAACCTTGTAGCCTGTCGGGTTGCCCAAAAGCGAAAGCAGACGTTGTTGTGCTTCGTTATGCACAGATTCGTATATGGCCCCACGGTGCGACATCTCCATAATAGACATTCCGCTCTCCCGAAAATCCACAAACTCCGCTTGTGCGCGTTCCAATACTTCTAGCGGCAGTGCCGCAGGACCGGCATTAAAATTGTATGCTCTCTTGCTCAAAACTCTCCCACCCTTTCTCTCCTATCAATATGGATATCGATATGATAGCAGTAATCTCACACACCAGCAAGTATAATTATTCACATAGGAGACGAGTTTATACCTTAGGAATGCTTGAAAAACTCATAAGAACGGCGCCAGTGCTTGCTTTGACGCGGTAAAAGACTAATGTTCACAAAAACTTCAGGAGAGATCACGTGCCCTACTCCCCACAAAGCTATTTGTGAAATGGGAAAATCTCCAATTTCCCTCAGACCGACTCCGCTTGGCTTATGAATTAGCTCCCAGTTGAAGTCCGCCTCTCCTTTGGCATCAGAGGAGAGCATGCAATAGAAAGGACGGTCCGGCTGGCGCTTCCAGCTAAGCCGTTCTCCTTCCGTCAGTAGCAATTCCGATGTATACGAGGATTCGGGCTTTTCAATGGAAATAACACCTGGCAGTCGTAGTTCATAGTCCACTCCGACCGGATTGCCGTCGATCCCGATGAAATTATGAATATATTCTTCTGTTTCAATAGTCTTTGTTCCTTTGTTTTTAAGCACATAGTCAATGGTCAATGTATTCTGATGGATGGCTATTCTCTTAGTTAAGAGCATGCTGTACCCATTACATTCCATTGGCTGAACCGTATACGTGATAGAGTCCGAACTTGCCTCAACTTCGGCAACAAACAAAGTCCGCTCGTAATCCCCCATAAAGCTGTAAGACTCCAGATTTTTCCTCTGCAGCAAGCCGACACCTGGCTTCGGGAACCAGCCCCCAACCGGAACTTCGTCATATCCAATTGCCCGGGAAATGCCAAATTCGTTGCATAACCCCCTGCCGCCGCTGCCTTGTCCGGGAATCAGGCTTTCCGGCACACAAAACGTATGTTTTCCCTGTTCCAGGGTTACTTGAGTAATAAATCCTGTCCAATCAAAACGGGAGCCTGTATAGGCTCCCATCTCAGCAATTTCGACCGACAGGATACCATTCGATAATATATTGCCCATAAAGATTGCATCCTTTCAGCAGTGCAAGGGTAGAGATGAACCGTCGATTACGCCAGTTCCACTTCAAGTAGATGACGTTTGTCAGCTGACAGAGCGTCTAGTACTGCACGTGGGATAATAACTCCTTCTAAACTGTGCTGTAGCGCCACAGGAGTGCCATTCAATGTAACTCCCTGAATTTGATACTCCCCATAGGCAGAACGATTAGTGGACGTATAGACGACCTCCAGCTCACGACCTGCGAAGATGGTCTTAATTCCTGCCTGTCCGTTATTGTCAAATTGCTCTTGCACCAATTTAGGCTGAAGCAGCAAGTCGCCCAGCTTTCCTTTGACACCGAACACTTCAGTCACCATGGTCAGCAGCAGCCAGCTAGCCGAGCCGGTCAAATACGTATACATGCCGCGTCCCTGCTCATTGATATACTCCGGAATCCCCGGATACATGCGGCTGGTCGCAAAATCAGCACTAAGCTGATACAAGGAGTCCAGCACTTTCCGCCCTTCCTTAACATATCCGCGTTTATAGAGCGCGTTGCCGTACATAACCGTCATATGGCTGAACATCGCACCATTTTCTTTATGGCCGAAGGCAAAACCAAACGCACGACCGAGGTTCTGCTGAATCCCGCCAAAACGGGAATTTAAGCGGTAACCGATTTTATCGTCTAGCAGATTTTTCTCCACAGCGTTAATAATATTCGGAATCTGTTCAGGTGCAGCAGCATGGCCAAGGAGCGGGAATACCTGACCTGTCAACGTCATGCGGACGCCACCAGGGAATTCGCCCTCTACGCGTTCACCGTCATTATTGTAATAACCGTTGAACCAGCCGCCACCGTCTTCCGCTTGCACCCATTCATTGCTACGCAGATGTTCGAAGAGCCAATTAGCCTTGCGCTCCAGGTCTGCTGCTACCTTGTCAATATCCAGTGCTACCCGGACACCACTAACTTTATTTGGCGCTACCGCATAGTAGCGTTCAAGCTGCTCATGCTTGCCCGACACAGAAGTATAATCCACACCTTCTCCAAGAGAATCAAACAGCACCGTCATTTCTTCCGCCAGTTCAACGGTCGACAGACCCTTGCGCTCCTTCAGGTCGCGCAGCAGGCGGGCAATATCAAGCAGGTTGCTGGCATAGAAGGATGTGAAGGTCACACTCTCCCCGCGGTCGGCAGCCATATCAAGCCCATCATTCCAATCCGCGCCTTCAAGCAAAATGTTGTTGTGCTCTCCGACGTTGAAGAATGGAACCAGGTTTTGCAGAAGGATATGCTCCAGAATGGTACCGGTATAGACTTCGCCGGAGGTCGTTCTTAGCGAGCTGCCTGCCTCGGCATCCCATGAAGTATCGCGTTTCTGAGCACGGTTCATGAAGACATCGCGGAAGTAGATTTGCTCCTGCAACAAGAAATCAAGATCACCACTCTGATCCAGATACAGCATTGTAGTCAGGAACGGCCAAGCGCCGTGGTCCATCCAGACCCGTGGAATATTGTTGCGGTCAGCGATAAATTCGCCTGGCTGCGAGCCAATAATGGTCGCATTACTGCCGTCAATCCGCACACCGGCATAGTTGTTCAGAAGAAGGCTGCGTACTTCTTCCGGCTCCATGATAAGCAGCGCAAGGCAGTCTTGCCAAAGGTCACGCCATCCGCGTCCCCCTCTGCCATAATCGTGATATGGAAGGAAGGAGTTCCCGTAAAGTCTTCTCAGTACCGGTTGAAGGGTTACCCACTTCATCCACTGGTCAACATCATGTTCACCAGTCTGGAATTCTACGGTATTTACCTTGTCATTCCAGAACGATTTATTCTCTTCCAGCTTGGCATCGAAGGCTGCGGCTGTACCGTATTTCTGCATAAGCACAGGAACATCGATCCGCTCGCCTTCAATCGCCAGCACAATAATGTAAGAATGGCTTTCACCTGGATTCAGTACCGTCTCGGCAAACCGGAGCCCGCCCAGCGCCTCATAACCTTCCAGTTCGGCTTCAGAGTAGATGGCTGGCTTACTGTTCAGCACTACGGCCTCCGGCCAGTCCAGGCTTCCGCCTTCGCCGATGAACTCTTCTTGCACAGGGAAGAATCCGACCGGACCACTGCCGTTCTCTTCCGCTCCGAACACCCCGTACGAGGTGTGATTCACACGGTGACCGCGTTCATCGAAAGAGAGTGCCGGTTGAACTTCAATACCGAACGGAGAAGTGTAGACCCGGTTCAGCAGGGATGTCACATGACGGTGATCGCGCAAGTCATCTGCGGACCGGGCATACAAAGGAATAGCCGCTGTTGATGTCAGTGCGATTTTCTCTGCTCCTGTATTCGTCAGAACAACCTTCGTCAATTCTACCTTGTCTTCGCCGCATGGCACAAAGCTGGTAATCTCAGCAGAAACGCCGAGTTCTTTGTTACTGCGGGTCACCCGGTGCCAGAGCAGACCAGCCTCCAGTTCAGACTCGTCAGCGTTGTCCTGATAGAAATCAGCGTTTTGTTTGGCAGAGTTTCCCGCTGCCGACCAAGCCCCTTTGCCTTCTACATACACCCAGAAGTTACGGGAAGCCCGCGAGTTATGCAAATCCTCTACCGACAATGGAGGTGTCAGAAACGTATTATGCCCTGAAGTAGCCTGGCCGTGAAGCTTTGGCGTGATCGAAGACATCATGCCACCCTCATTTACCAACGGAAAATATAAAAAACTGCTGCGATCCGGCTGCGGGAGTCTGAACTCCCCATTCTTTCCTGTAAATTTCCAGCCTTTGATTTCATTGCGCTCCACTAATATCCATCCTCTCATTTGTATTGCTGCTTACGCTTTAACCGCACCTGCCAACGCACCATCGACAATGTATTTCTGAATGAAGGTGTACAGAATGATCAGCGGAGTAGATACGATCATAATGCCACAGGCCAGCATCGGCCAGTTGTTGCCGTATTGTCCGCGGAATTCCTTCAATCCGAAGGTAATCGGATAATTGCTTGGGCTTGGCAAATACATAACCGGGCCCACAAAGTCATTCCAGATGCCGATGGCTGTCAAAATGACGCCGGTGGCAATCACTGGTTTCATCAATGGCATGATGATCTGGAACAGATAACGGTTATAGCCGCAGCCGTCCATCCCTGCTGCTTCATCAAGTTCACGGCTTATAGATTTGATATAGCCGGTGAACATCATGAAGACGATGCCAGTTCCGCTTGTTTTTAACAGGATATAACCCAGCTTTGTATCGTAACCTACAAATCCGAGTTCCTGCTTCATGGCGAGCATCAGCTTGAACTGAGCCACCATCGGGTTAGGCAGAAACTGCGAAAGCAGGAAGAACATATAAATAAAGCCACTCCACTTCACATATCCCCGTGCCACCGGAAAAGCGCCGAAGAGTGACACAATAAGTGTCAGCACCGTAGCAACCCCCGTATACAGCAGGCTGTTGAGGAAATAGTTAGAGAAATTCCCTTGCACCCAGGCATCTTTGTAATTGCTCCATTGAATATTGGATACAATCCCCATTGGGTCTAGCAGGTAATCTGTGAAGGACTTGAACGAGACGTTAAATACGAAAAGTAGCGGTATGATGTACAGTACGAGAAGTATCGCTACAACGGCGTAAGAAAGAATTTTGGTGGACTTAGAGTCTTTCATCTAGTACTCCACCTCTCTCTTGCGCATTTGCTTTACAGCGATCACTACAAAGACAAGAATGATCAGGAACTGTACGACAGAAAGCGCCGAAGGTAATCCCATCTCCAGACTACCCCGGAAGGTTTCTTTGTAGACATCATAAGCCATAGTTCTAGTATTGAAGCGTCCGTCTGTTGTAGCCAGAATAATATCAAAGGTGGACATGGCACCAATGATCGACAGGAGCATATTGACCGTAAAGGAAGGAGCGATCAGCGGAAACGTAATGTTTTTAAAGGACTGCCATTTACTTGTACCGTCGATATATCCTGCCTCGTACAAATCCTTCGGTACGGATTGCAATCCGGCCAGAAAGATCAGCATGGAATAGCCCATGTACATCCAAATTTGTACAAATATAATATAGCCGAAAGCATGGGTAAAGCTTCCAAAGAACATATCTTTATAGCCGAATAACGCATTGTACAGATAGTTCACAGGACCGCTGAGCGGATCGAACATCATACTCCATACCAGCGCCACTACTGCGACACCAAGAACTACCGGTAGAAAAAATACCGCACGGTAGAAATAATCGCCCTTTAGCTTCTGATTAATGATCACGGCCACCAATAGCGCCAGGCCGTTCTGCACAATCGTTACAATCACCATGAAATAAAGCGTCCGTATAATGGAGTCCACACGTTCCCCTGAATTACCGGAGAAAAATACATCGTAGTAATTTTGCAGACCGACAAATTTCAATTCGCTACCCGGCACATTCTTTATGTCGGTAAATGAATAAATAACCGTCATCATTGAAGGCCCGAAGTAGAAAATAATATATAGCGCCAATGGCACCAGCAAAAACAGAAAGGGAACATAGCGCTTTAAACCTTTACCGAAGGGATACATTGCTCTCACCCACCTAATCCTGATTCAAAATAAAGGATCGGGGCCTGCACAGGACAGACCCCGAAACTGCACAGTATGTTTAATTCTTGCTACTTAAACGGCTTATTTAGGTGCAGCCGCTTCCCATTCTTTCTGTTGCACATCAGCCAGCTCTTTGGCTGTCTTGAATTCGCCGCCTGGAGCCAGGTACTCTGTGTGTACGCCTTCAGCAGCAAGGTGCTCGCCGACATTCACACGGTTGATCATCAGAATTTCGTATGCCAGTTCAAAATCTCCGCCAAGATATGGTGAAAGCTCTTTATCGATGAACTCACTATCAGTTTGAACATTATCTTGTGTTGGCAGGAAGCCAGCCGCTTTCACATACGCTGTATAGTTATCCGGCTCGGAGAAGAACTCCAGCCATTTCAGCGCGCCCTCTTTGTTCGGGCCTTTCTCTGCGGCATACCAGGTTACATCGTATTTACCAACAAGCGAATTGTTCTTCGCTGCATCTTCAGTAGCAGGGATCGGGAAGTACCCAAACTTCAGATCCGGATTAGCCGTTGCAATAGTTGGCGCATCCCAGGTTCCGTCAGCAATCAGCGCTACTTTACCAGTAGCAAAGAAAGAAGGTGCTGTTGCATAGTCGATACCCATAAATCCATCAATGATGTATTTATCCTGAAGCGTCTTCATTTTATCCAGAACCTCTACAGCCTCTGCATCATTGTAAGCCGCATCGCCCTTCCATACGCCTTCGATCCATTTGTTCTGGTCACCACCGCCAAGGATTTTTGCTTGCAGACCGAAGACTGGCAGTTTCAGTGGCCACACGTCTTTACCAGCCACGACGATTGGCGTAATATTCTTATCTTTCAAGGTATCAAGCACTTTGATGAACTCCGTCCAGGTCGTTGGAACGGAAAGTCCGTTTTGCTCGAAGATTTCTTTATTATAGAAGAATCCCGACATCGCTACTTTACCAGTTGGCACGGCGTATACTTTTCCGTTATAAGTACCCGCTTTGGCAATATCGTTGGCATTGTAGTTTTTCACAAAAGCTTGATCGGACAGATCCGCAATCAGACCAGAATCGATCCACTGCTGCCAATCCGGCACTTTCGCGCCCGGTGTCCAATCCTTAGGAGATAGTCTCATCCCGGAAAGATCCGCGAGAACATCCACATCCCCAGCGGTAATTCTTGCTCTTTGCGCCTGCTTGAACTCGTCATCAGGTCCGGTAGTAGTGTACTCCACCTTGTATTCAGGATATTTCTCCTCGAATTTCTTATTGATTTCTTGAATGGCTTTGTTAATGTTCTCTTGCTTCCAATGCAGGATCTTAACAACCTTCTTCTCACCGGATGCAGGTTTTTCTGTTGCCTCTTTCGAAGACCCGTTCGTAGCTCCCCCACTTGCACCATTGCCGTTGTTTCCGCCCCCGCATGCTGTCAACCCCAACAGCAGAACAGAACTTAGCAAGACCGCAGAAAGCTTCTTTACCATTTTGTTACCCCCCAGAGTAAATTCTTCGAACATTAACGAAACACATTTTCGTAAATCTTCTAAATACTCGAAAAAGAGAAACGCAATCCAGAAAGCGGTTTCGTTATTTTCATTATTGCATCGTTGTCTATTTTTGTAAAGAACTATTTAGAATTCATGTTTTTGTTTGAAAAACCCTTAGTACAAGCGGAATATCCTCATTTTTGTCCTCCAACTGCTTTCCAGACATTGACTACTTTCTATTCAAAATATAAAATAAATCCGAAACCATTTTCGTAAATATGGATTCGATCTCTAAAAACAATGCAGAAACCAGTTGATTTTTCGCCTAATACGACGTTATTTAAGATAAGGAGGCCCTATAATGACCTATAACATTAAGGATATCGCTAAAATTGCAGGCGTTTCGGTTTCAACGGTCTCCAAGATCATTAACAATTACACTGACATCTCTGCCAGTACACGTAATAAGGTGCTGCAGATTATCAAGGAGACCGGCTACACTCCCCCCATTTCATCCAAAACTCCATCAAGCAAATCTTCGTATTTGATCGGTGTTATTTTTGCCGGTATGCTGAATATCGATTTGACCCATCCATTCTTCATCGAGGTTCTGAACGCCTTTAAGAAGCAAATGGGTCTGCTCGGCTATGATCTTATCTTTTTCTCTAATGAAAAGTTTCAAAACGGAGGCGTTAACGACTATCTGGCCCGGTGCTGGCATTACAACGTCGATGGATGTGTACTCCTCTCCGGGCAAGAGTTAGAGACGTCCATCAGCAATCTGGATCAGAGCTCGATCCCTTGCATCGGTGTCGATATGAAGCTGTCCGGTTCTAGCTCCGGCTACATCATGTCCGATAATTTCAAGTTGTCCGCCAAAGCCGTAGAGCATTTCTATTTGCTAGGCTACCGTGATCTAGGTTATCTGGGCAGCACTCAGGAGTCAGAAATATCAAATATGCGTGAGAGCGGCTACCGAAAAGCTATTGAGGATCTGGGAATGTCAGTTCATGAGAACTGGTTTTTAAACGGGGACAATTTCTTTGAATCCAGCGGCTATGAAGCTATGACACGCATGATCGCTACCGGCAGCCTGCCCCGGGCTATCTTTGCGGCCTCCGACCAGATTGCCATCGGCGCCATGCGCGCACTCAAAGAAGCTAACATTTCAGTACCTGATACGGTCGCAATTATCGGTTGCGATGATATCGAGGCCTGCAAGTACACCACACCTTCTCTAAGCACCATCCGGCAGAATAAAAATAAACTCGGCCGGCTCGCTGCATTGATGCTTTATGACCTTATCAACAATCAGTCGAGCACCAGTTCTTTCATTGTTGAGCCTGAGCTGATCGTTAGAGAGTCCTGCGGCGCCTCTGAGCCGTCATAGGGACGTTCACGACTGAAGACTACCACTGCACCGCTGTAAAGCCACAGGGGCCACTGAGCGGGCTCCAGCATATTAGGTGATAGAAAAGCCGCCAAAAAGCCCCTGGGAGGTATCCCGGGGGCTTTGAAGGTTAAAGTTTTTATTAGATTAGTAACGGATTAGCAATCGAAGTACAGGGAGTACTCGTGTGGATGAACACGAATTGCCACCGCTTGTGCTTCCGAACGCTTCAGAGAGATGTAGTTGTCGATGAAGTCTTTGGAGAATACATCGCCTTCAGTAAGGAATTCGTAATCTGCTTCCAAAGCATCAAGCGCTTCGCCCAGGCTGCCTGGAACACTGCGGATCTTCTCTTTGTCTGCATCTTCCAGCTCATAGATGTTCTTGTCAAGTGGACCATAACCCAATTCTTGCGGGTTGATCTTCTTCTTGATTCCATCCAGACCTGCCATCAGCATTGCGGAGAAGGCCAGGTAAGGGTTGGCTGTGGAATCCGGTGTACGGAACTCGATGCGACAGCCCTTAGGTGTCACAGCAGCTACCGGGATACGAACTGCAGCGGAACGGTTACCTTTGGAGAATACCAGGTTAACCGGAGCTTCATAGCCAGGAACCAGACGTTTGAACGAGTTGGTGCTTGGGTTGGTCAGAGCGATCAGCGCCGGAGCATGGTACAGAATACCTCCGATGTAGTTCAGAGCCATTTCGCTCAGGTTAGCATATCCGCCTTTTTCATAGAACAAAGGAGAATCGCCGTCAAAGATGGATTGGTGCACGTGCATACCGCTTCCGTTATCACCGAACAACGGTTTTGGCATGAAGGTTGCTACTTTGCCGTATTGACGAGCTGTGTTGTGAACAACGTATTTATAAGTCATGAGATTGTCAGCTGTTTTCTTCAAGGTGTCAAAACGGAAGTTGATCTCCGCTTGACCTGCAGTTGCCACTTCGTGGTGATGGCGTTCAATGCGCAGACCGACTTCAGCAAGCAGACGGCACATTTCACTGCGGATATCCTGTTGGGTATCTACTGGTGCTACCGGTACATAACCGCCTTTGACTCCAACCTTGAAACCAAGGTTGCCGCCTTCTTCCTTGCGGTTTGTGTTCCAAGCTGCCTCTTCGGAATCCACGAAGAAGGAAGAACTATTCATACCGCTCTCGTAACGCACATCGTCGAAGATAAAGAATTCAGACTCTGGTGCGAAGAATGCCGCAGTACCTACACCGCTCTTTTGCAAGAACTCTTCTGCCTTAACTGCGATACCGCGCGGGTCACGCTCATAACGTTCGCCATCAGGAGTAAAAATGTCGCACATGATGTTGAGCGTCGGGTGTGCAGTAAATGGATCAATATATGTTGCTTCCGTGTCTGGCATCATAACCATATCGGACTCTTCAATACCGCGGAAACCGGCAATAGATGAACCGTCAAAAGCTACGCCATTCACAAAAGTTTCTTCTTCTACTTCAGAAGCGGGCAACGAAATATGATGCGCACGTCCACCCAAATCTACAAACCGGAAATCCACCCACTCAATGTTGTTCTCTTTGATTGTTTGCAACACTTTTTCAACCGACATGAAATTTTCCTCCCCAAGTTTCCGAACATTAAGCCGCTCACAGTATGCAAATGTTCTTGTTTTATAATTTTTTTGCTGTCGTCATTATAAATCTCATACCTAACATCGTCAATGCTTATGTCAGGTATTTCTTATTCCAATGTAAGATTTTCTAACGCTTTAGTGAATTTGGTAAAAGAGACCCTACCAGACGCACATCTTACCCTACCTAAAATCAAATAGCCCGCTTATCCCAGCAGTGGCGCGGGATAAGCGGGCTGATGAACAGCTGATATACGCAAAGATTACACAGTTACAACAGGTTCTGGCCCTGGAGAGAACTTACGTCCAACCAGCGGAGCGAGCTTCTCAAGGTCTCTAAGCAGGTTGTCGAACTGATCCGGGAATAGCGATTGTACACCATCGCCAGTCATGGAATTGTCCGGATCGGTGTGCATTTCGATAATAAGGCCGTTGGCGCCTGCAGCGACAGATGCCTTGGACATTGGCTCTACCAGTTCACGGCGTCCGGTGCCGTGGCTCGGATCAGAGATGACCGGAAGATGGCTCAAGCTTTGCAGAACCGGAATCGCAGAGAGGTCCAGCGTATTGCGGGTGTATGTCTCGAATGTACGAATTCCGCGTTCGCACAGCATAACATCACGGTTGCCGCCGGCCAGAATGTATTCCGCTGCATTCAGCAATTCATCATAGGTCGCGCTGAAGCCGCGTTTGAGCAACACAGGACGCCCGCAGGTGCCAAGCTTACGCAGCAAATCAAAATTCTGCATATTACGTGTACCTACTTGCAGAATGTCCGCGTGCTCCGCACAAATATCTACGTATTCGGGTGTCATGACTTCAGTAATCGTCAACAGTCCATGACGTCTACCGGCTTCCGCCATCATCGTCAATCCTTCTACGCCCACACCCTGGAAGCTGTATGGTCCTGTACGAGGCTTAAATGCACCGCCACGGAGCACTTGAGCACCAGAGGCCTTCACCAGACGGGCAATCTCATCGATTTGCTCTGGGGATTCAACGGCACAAGGTCCGCCCATGATGACGAGGTTCTCACCGCCAATTTTGACACCGCGAATATCAATGACAGTATCTTCCGGGTGGAAGTCACGGCTCGCCAGCTTGTAGGATTTAGAGATTTTAACGACATTCTCTACCCCCTTCATCTGCCGCAGATGTTCAGCCAGCTTAGGTGTAACGCCTCCAATCAGACCAATAACGGTGCGGTCAGCGCCGCGGGAGAGATGAACTTGCAACCCCTCTTTTTCAATAACTCTGATAATATCCTGAACTTGCTCTTCCGGAGTTTGGTTCGATGTAATGACGATCATAATTAATCTTCCTTTCCACATGTTAACGTAATTTATTAGTCAGTGTTTGTGCACTCTGTTTCGCTACGACGCTTTTAAGCTTTTTAGCTTTTATGCTTTTAATCACTAAAGCAATTCTAGCCGAAAATCTCTATTTCGTCAACCCGCCGGGGCCCATTTTCACAAAACAGCCCGATTTGAAAACGCTCCAATTCCCAGATTGAAGAGCCATAAACTACATTCAGAAAATTACGAAATGGAAGCGAAAGGAATATTATCATCACATCTGTAAGCTTGAATGAAGACAGTTCTCCCCATAACAAAAGAGCGCACACGCCGGAATCCGCTGTGTTACGCTCTCTTAGTCAACACTATAAGTTCAATTTCAGGAGATTAGTTCGTGCTCGCTGTCTTGTTCTTGACTGGCGGCAGCAGCTTCGCCATATTCACAGTACGCTTGATCTCCCAGGTTGCGGGAACCTCAGGATCATACTGCTCCAAATAATTGATAACTTCCTTCGTGATCGGGGTTGGTGTAGAAGCGCCTGAAGTGACCCCTACCTTCGTGACACCCTGCAGCCATTCCGTCTTCAACTCGGAGAGGTCTGAGATCCGGTGGGCTGGTACGCCAGCAATTTCCTCCGATACCTGTGCCAGACGGTTGGAGTTATTGCTGCGCGGATCGCCCACGACAATGACAAGATCAGTTTGTCCCGCTTGCTCTGCCACAGCCTCCTGACGCACCTGAGTAGCCATGCAGATCTCATTATGAACTTCGGCGCCGGGGAACGTCTCCAGCAGCTTCTTCATAATATGCTTGATGTCCCATTGACTCATTGTGGTCTGGTTCGTGATACAAATCCGTGAGGAAGAAACCGAGAGATTCACGATCTCCTCCTCCTTCTCGATCAGGTGCACATGCTCCGGGGCAATACCCACCGCCCCCTCAGGTTCAGGGTGTCCCTTCTTGCCGATATAAATGATTTCATAACCTTCTTCAACCTTTTCCCGAATCAGGTCATGCGTCTTCGTCACATCGGGACAGGTAGCATCCACAGTGGTCAGGCCTTTGGCCCGAGCCACCTTACGTACTTCCGGCGACACTCCATGTGCAGTAAAAATTACTGTGCCGCTATCGATCTTGTCCAGAATATCCAGACGATTGGTGCCATCGAGGGTAATAATTCCGTCGTCCTCAAACGAGTTGGTCACATGGCTGTTATGCACAATCATGCCCAGTATATAAATCGGCCGAGGCAGATCGAGATTTTGCGCAGCCTGACGTGCCATAACCATGGCATCGACCACACCGTAGCAATAGCCCCGGGGCGATATTTTGATGACTTCCATGACTTCACCAGCTTTCTGCTGTCGTTGACTGCTGTAATAGTTCTCCTAAATTATACCCTATTCCAGCGGCGGAGCAAAGAGAAGGGGCAACCAGATCACGAATGTGGTGCCTTCTCCCTGCCGGGTGACAACTTCAACCGAGCCGTCATGCTCGTCAATAATCCATTTGGCGATGGAGAGACCAAGGCCAATTCCTTCCGTGATTCCCCGCGATTCATCCGCACGGTAGAAGCGGTCGAAGATATGCGGGATCTCATCCTTATCCATTCCAATTCCCGTATCGCTGATCCGAATACCTACCTGGTTCTGATAGAACACAGTGTCAAATACTACCTCACCAGATGGTGTGTATTTGAAGGCATTGTCGATGAAAATAAACAGCATTTGCTGCAAATAGTCCTTATTGCCGACAATGTATTTGCCATTCAGGTGAGACATTTGGCCAGGTTGCCACTCCGCCTGATGCGGCAAGAATGATGCACGTCGCGCTACTTCCATCATCATCGGCTCCAGAGCCACCGGTTCCTTGTCAAAAGTCCGTCCGGTATCGGCACGGGCCAGAGAAAGCATATCGGCGACAAGGCGGCTCATCCGCTTGGATTCATCCGCAATGTCCTTCACCGACTCGATGGACAGCTGGCGGATCGCAGCATCGTCGAGCGCGGGATTTGCTCCCGGCTCCATCTCCCAGACCTTCTGCAGCAGATCGATATTCCCCCGGATCGTCGTCAGCGGGGTTCGGAGTTCATGGGAAGCATCCGAGACGAAGCGCCGCTGCGCGGCATAGGAATCTTCCAGCTCCGTATAAAAACCCTCCATCCGCCCCAGCATGCTGTTTACGGTCTGAACCAATCTGCCGATTTCATCCGGAGGACCGTCGTACTCGATGCGCGAGCTGAGATCTGTTCCGGTCTGGATGCCGTTCGCTGCCTCGATTACCTTGCCGATTGGCCTCATAGCCTTGCGGGCCAGGAACAGGCCGAACGTGAAGGCTGCTACCAAGGTCGCAAAGGAACCGGCGACCAGAATGTTCTTCAGCCTCTCCATCATCCGGTCTTCCTGGTTGGTTGGTGTGGCTACTTGTAAAACCGCCAACGGGGCACTGCCAGGGAGCGGCGTCAACGGCGTCTGATACATGATGAAATGATAGCCTGCAAGCGTCACCTGCTTGAAGCCTTTTTCCTGCATAATGTTATTCTTATCTGGAACATCGAATTTCAGTCCCAGGCTCATCATATTATCCGACTGTTGAATAGCCCCACTGTCATAAATACTAATTTGCACCAGCATATTAGCTTCCTCCAGGCGCGTTGCCTGCGAAGGAATCACATTAACGTTCAGCAAGGAGCCGTCATATCCCCAGCGCGGCAGAAGCTGTAGCTGCTCGACCTGCTTTTCAACACGGTCCTTCAAATCACCGTAAGTATTTATATACACGAAAGTATATATTGCAGCTGATAGGCCCAACAGCATTACAGCCAAAATTCCCGAATACCAAGCAGTCAGCCGCAGCTTAATAGACATACTAGTTGTCACCTCTTAGAATGTAACCTGCTCCCCTGATGGTCTGGATCAATCGTTTGCCGCCGTGTTCCTCTGTCTTCTGGCGCAGCATGGCGATATATACCTCAAGCACATTGGATTCTCCGCTGTAGTCATAACCCCAAATCTTGTCCATGATGAGATCACGCGACAATACCCGCTTCGGATTCTGCATGAACAGATGCAACAGCTCGAACTCCTTGGCGGTCAGCTCCAGGCGTTTGCCGTCACGTGTGACCTCCCGAGAGTCTACATCAAGAGTAATATCCTCATAAGCCACCGCCTGATCACTGCCACCACCCTGCTCGCTCTTACGCCTTAACAGCGCACGGACACGGGCCAACAGTTCCTCTAATGCAAACGGCTTCACCAGATAATCGTCTGCACCCAGATCAAGACCCTTGACCCGGTGCTCGATCTCATCCTTTGCGGTGAGCATCAGGACAGGCACGTTGCTGCCACCCTCACGCAGCCTCCGGCAGACTTCAAAGCCATCCACCTGTGGCATCATCACATCAAGAATGACCACATCGGGATCATTTGCTATTACCGCACGCAAGCCGTCTGCGCCATTCGCAGCTGTCTTGACATCATATCCTTCAAAAGCCAGGCCACGCCTCAGCATGGAGATAATTTTCTCATCGTCATCAATAATTAGAATATTCGGTCGCATCCATACAGCCCCCATTGTCCAGTTCTATATATAAATATTGTACCAGCGAATCGGTAAAAAGACATCTTTGTACATTAAAGACGGAAGGGCGAACCCCTCCGTCTGATTGTATGGTGCCTTTGTTATTACCGTTGTTATTGCCGTTGTTATTGCCGTTGTTATTGCCGTTGTTTCTGTGTAGTATCAAAATCATTCTTGTTGCCGATCGTAACATCAAGGTTCAATTGTTTGCCGTCACGGACAACGTTGAGTGTAATCTTGTCTCCAACCTTGAGCGTTTGAATATAAGTGATCAGGTCCTGATTGGTTGCATACTTCTTGCCGCCCACTCCGGTAATAATATCGTACGGACGGAGGTCTGCGTTATAAGCTGGCGATCTAAAAACAATATCTGCAACCACAGATCCTTCTTTAATATCAGTACCCATTTGTTTGGCCACTTCATCTGTAATCGTCATGAGGGTTGCACCAATGAACGGAACGGGTTCTTTCGGAATCGCCTGATTCGCTTCCAGCTTGTCAACGACATTCTTGATCGTATTCACAGCAATCGCGAAACCAATACCTTGTGAATCAGTACTTACAGCTACGTTCATACCAATGACCTCACCGTTCACATTAAGCAATGGACCGCCAGAGTTACCTGGGTTGATGGACGCATCTGTTTGAAGTAGGTTTTTATAGTTTCTTGTACCACTGCCGTCTTCTTCGTTAATATCAATACTGCGGCCCTTGGCACTTAGCACACCTGCAGTAACGGTATGATCGAATCCTTGCGGGTTACCGATGGCTACAACTTCCGAACCGACCTTCAGCGAATCGGAATCACCCAGCGCTACTACAGGGAAATTGTTGTTGCCTTCAATCTTCAGTACAGCCAGATCCAAATCTTTGCTGGAGCCGAGCAGCTTAGCTTCATATGGTTTGGTGTTGCCATCCACAGTAACCTGAATGACATCAGCACCGTTGATAACGTGCTGGTTGGTCAGGATATATCCAGCCTTGTCGTAGATGAAACCTGTACCAATCCCGTATGGAACCAGTTGAGAGGATGAACCCTTGTCAGATGGGGCTTGCTGATCCGGTTCAGACTGGGAAGAGCCACCGCCACCGAACTGGTCTCCGAAAAAGAATTGTGAGAACGGATCATTGCTGTTCGGAATACTTTGTCCTCTGCTGCGCGAGCTTTGGTTCACCAATGTCTCAATCTTGACAACTGCCGGGCCAACATGATCCACCACGCCCGAAACATCGCCTTTTCCAGTAACCAAGGACGCCGTTGTCGTCGTAGGTTTTGCCATAGCACTTTCGCTCGGCGCTGAGGCAGAAGTGTTCGTTCCGCTTCCGTTAATCGAGCTTGCTGTATCCGGTGTGAACCAGTTGCCACGGTCGGCCATGTACATCGACCCTGAAAGCACGATCATTCCGGCGAGAAAAGAAACCAACACTGTTTTAAACGAGCTTTTCGGCTTGCGATTGTATTGCCATCCGTTACCGCCGCCATCACCGTTCCCACCATTGCCGCCCTTGCCTCCGCCATTCCCGTCATAACCTGTGGGGCGGACCGCCGGGCTGTAAGAAAGAGATCTTACAGGCTGTGGAGGTGTAATCTCCACCCGCTCCGGTTCCCGCCGGTTGTAGTGTTCTACATCACTGTCGTTGTCCAGTTCTTCTTTATTCAAGGATTTAAAAGGTCCGTAAGAGTAATAGTATGATGAGCTTGTTTCGGAGGACTGGTTGCCATTGCTACCGTTGTTCCATTCCCGATCAGATTCAGGTTCGTTGTCACGGTTAAATCTGTTTTTGTTCTCGTCCATGTTTCTTTCCTCCCGCGCCCTGCCTATCGTGTGGCAAGGTTTAATTTGTTTTCATGGTCTTATTTTGTACTTTAAACCTTAAGGTCACATTAAAAACAATTTAAGCGCAGATAAAAGATAGGCGCGGACGAATAGAAAAGGAAACATAGAGGGATCGTGGACGGGGCACATAGCATGTGGGCCGGGATCGCTGGCGGGACTCATTGCATGTGGGCTGGGATCGCTCGGCGGGGCTCATTACATGTGGGCCGGGATCGCTCGGCGGGGCTCATAGCATGTGGGCTGGGATCGCTGACGTGGTTCGTAGCACGTGGGCTGGGATCGCTGATGGGGTTCGTAGCACGTAGGCCGGGATCGCTCGGCGGGGCTCATAGCATGTGGGCTGGGATCGCTCGGCGGGGCTCATTGCATGTGGGCTGGGATCGCTCGGCGGGGCTCATTGCATGTGGGCTGGGATCGCTCGGCGGG
>NZ_JBHTYV010000002.1:399469-694773 GCF_042790635.1 Paenibacillus sp. NPDC056722
CATAGCATGTGGGCTGGGATCGCTCGGCGGGGCTCATTGCATGTGGGCTGGGATCGCTCGGCGGGGCTCATTGCATGTGGGCTGGGATCGCTCGGCGGGGCTCATTGCATGTGGGCTGGGATCGCTCGGCGGGCTCAGGCTCCACCGCTGTTGAAATCATGTTCCTTGAATAGAACCCTGCGGGTAGAACATGATTTCAAAGGCGGCCGTAAACTTTACGCCCTGATCCCCGCCCACTCACCCTCTACAGGGGAGTGGGCAAATAGTTCGGGCGCGGTTCCCATGCGCCCGGACTATTGAATGGATAATTCAACTATAGACTTTGTTGAACGAGTACATAACCAGTACTAAATAAGTATTACTGAACCATTATAAGTTCATACCTAACAGAAAAAAGGCACTATAAATTGGATCACAACTCCAACTTATAGTGCCCTTCTATTTTTGTGATCAATCTCTGACACAAAATGCAGAACGTATAAAAATAACAAACAAAGCCTAAACGTTACTCCGAAGTGTAATTAACGGCATTTCTGTACCTTAAATAGTCTGAAAATGGGAGATAGACGGAATTAAGTGCAATATTGTACGTTAATTCCTCCATCATAACCCTTTCAGAGTAACTTTCTCGAAATTAAGATACAAAAATGCCTCTATTTAGCTTATTTGTCTATATTAAAGAAAAATAAGGTACAAAAATGCTCTTAGTTGGGAAGATAGCGCCATTTCACTATTAAGAAGACCGGTTCAGAGGATAGGATATCTTTGAGCTAAAGCCCTAACTTTACTGAATAACGCCTGGTATTCTGTTTAAGTATGAACTAAAACTTCAACATAAGTTCAGCACTTCTACTTTAATTTTGACCTACCATAAGCACAGCACTTCTACTTTTACTTTTACTTTTACTTTTACTTTAACCTCAACACAACTTAAACTACCCCTGCGCCCAACCCTTCCGGTGAGCGTAAATGGCAAGCTGCGTGCGGTCATCCAGCTCGCACTTCATCAGCAGGTTGCTGACATGTGTCTTGACGGTCTTAATGCTGATATGCAGCTCCTCGCCAATATCCTTATTGCTCTTGCCCTCGGCAATGAGCAGCAGCACTTCCTTTTCCCGCTCAGTGAGGCCGGAGGAATCCCCCTGCACGGTGCGCTGGCGGATACCACGTGTCAGCGCCTGTGACACATCACCGGTCATCACTGGCATGCCCCGATAAGCGCCCTGTAGTGCATAGATTAGCTCTTCGGCGGATACGGTCTTAAGGACATAGCTGACCGCTCCGGCCTCAATAGCATCTACAACCAGATCATCCTCCAGAAAACTGGTCAGGATGACGATTTTGAGCCCAGGAAACTCCGACAAGACAGCTCTGGTCGTCTCCGCCCCGTTCATAATCGGCATCATCAGGTCCATTAGCACAAGATCAGGAAGATCCTGTCCACCGCCGGCACGCAGCATCTCCAGCGCTTGCTGTCCATTAGAAGCTTCGCCAATGACCTCGAAGGTTGGCTCCAGCATAAGATAAGTTTTGAGGCCCATCCGAACCATATCATGATCATCCACCAGCAATACTTTTATGGCGCTCATATCCCGTCCTCCTCTTCCCGATATTCAGTGCCGGAGACCTTCGGCAGTTGCCGTCCCTCATCACCCTGGATGAACTTGGGAATATGTACGCGAATGGTCGTTCCTGCACCTTTGCGGCTAATAATCTCCACCTGGCCGCCCAGCTTCTCCGCACGCTCGCGCATCGTGGTAAGCCCGTACGACCCTTGTTTTTGCTGAACATGCTCAAACCCCTGACCGTCGTCGCTGATGCTTAGCACAACCTGCCGGGGCCCTTCACGTAGTGACAGACTGACAAGACGCGCATCCGCATGCTTGACGATGTTCGCCATCGCCTCCTGAATAATCAGGAACAGCTGATGCTCTATCGCTTCGGATAACTCTCCCTGCAGTTCAAGCTCCTTTATACCTTTTAAGCCATTTTGGCGACAGTAATCAGGAAACCATTTTTCCAGCGCTTCGAACAGGTTTCGACCCTCCAGCTCTACCGGGCGTAATTGCGCGATCAGCGCACGCATCTGCTTTTGTGCCATTTGAGACATCGTAATCAACTGATCCATCACAGTCTGCCCATGCGCCTGGTTGCGTTCCAGCACTTTAGGCAGCGAAGAAGCGGACATATGGATCGCAAACAGCTGCTGGCTCACCGTATCATGCAAATCACGGGCCATCCGCCGTCGTTCCTCCAATACCGCACTCTCCGCTGCCTTTTCCTTCTCGATGACTTCCTGCTCCCCAAGACGCTGCAGAAGCTTCATCTTGTTCTCCACCGCATCCATCATCACATTAAATTCATGATACACTCTGGCAAAAGACTGATCGTCACTCTCCGGCATCCGTACAGACAGGTTACCTTTCGCTACCTGCAACATATTCAGATCCAGATGATCAATCCGGCGCTGAATACGTTGGACGGCCATATAGCCTACAATGACTGTGAACAGTATTATTCCGAGTGTAAGATACAACCACATCCGATAGTCCACGACCTCAATATAACCAAGGCAGGTTCCCGCATACACCAGTCCGGCTGACACCCCGCCGCTGAGCAGAAAATAGAGCAACAACACCCATTTCGTATTATGAAGTATCGTTCCCATCTTCCTAGCCCACCGACTTCACTTTAACATCTCCGATAAAAGCACTGACGGTGATCCGGACTTTTTTGCCCCGTTCCTTATAATATGGCGTCTTGAACTGAACATTGCTCATGAACCCGCTACGAGATTCGTCCAGCACTTGCATATCCCCGATGAAGGAGCTGCTGTTAACCGAAACGCCCAAATCCATATCATCGGGAATAAACACCTTGATGTCACCGACAAAGGCCGAGATGTTAATCTTGGTCTCTCCGTAAGCAATCTGCGCGTTGGTCAGATCAATGACGGTGTCGCCGATGAATTGCGAGATGTTCGTGTTCTTCAGTTGAAAATGGTCGCGGCCCATATGAATATCGCCGATAAAAGCTGAACGGTTTGTCGAATCCTTGCTGCCGTGATGGTGATGGTCATACTCCTCGTCCCATTCTCCATGTCTGCGAGCATGACGTTCCTGGCGCTCCTGATATCTGTGAGCATGGCGTTCCTGGCGCTCCTGAAATCTGCGTGCATGACGTTCCTGACGGTCATAGTGTTTGTTCAAATGACGCTCATGCTTATCCTTCAAACGGTCGAAGGCAGAATTGAAGCGAGGTCCATCCTCCTCGTCATCATTTTGCGGGTACTGATCCCAGTCTTTTCGTTCAGAAGAGGCCTTTGGGTCTTCAAAGGATGACGATCCAAAGGGCTTGCCGAATTTCTGCTCAAACTGTTCATCTAGTGTCGATTCCAGCGGTTGTGGAGGCTCTACATCGACCGTTTTCTTGCCTGGAGGGAAGAAATCCGATGGCGATGGCGGCGGTGGTGGCACAGGAGGATCATTCCTGCGCGGTTTGAAAATAACATACAGCCCGCCGCCGATCAGCATCACCGGAATGAACATTTTGAAAAAATCACCGGCCGACAGATAGAACCAACCCAGATTTCTTCCCAGGAAATAGACGCCTATCGCCAGAAAAAATAGTCCGCCAATTGTGGATGATCCTCTAGAGCTGTAATCGCCGGTGGACAGCAGACGTTGTAAACCCATAAAAATCAGAATGGCTGGCCAAAAGTTGGAGATCAGATACCCTATGCTAAAACTGGTATATCCCATCTGCCTCAGCAAAAACATGCCGCCGATGACGATGAGCACTAGCCCGCTCAGGATCTGACTCGACACTCTTCGTTTCATGCTTGATTTCCCCCTTTAACTGAAACTGTTCTCATTCTTCGCTAACCTTATGATCTCAGTCTACAGGAAGACAAGGTCTTGGTACAGCGGCGGGAGAAGGAAAAGCGTCTCAGCCTCCAGACCGAGTAGCATGGGATTATATTACAACTAATTACAGGTTGTAGTCGATCTTAGTGAATTTTAAAACGGAGCACAAGCAGCCGCAGCTGTTCTGCCATCTGGCCTAAACCTACAGAAGAGGAGGTTATCTCCTCTGTGGACGCAAGCTGTTCCTCAGTAGCTGCTGAGACAGAATCCGTAATGCCGGCAGATTCCTCAGAGATGCTCCGAATCTGTTCCATATGCTCTGTCACTCCTGCTACTTCATGAGTCATAACCTCTACCGCCTTGGCAAGCTCTCCCAGAGTCGAAGCCGACTGGTTCACAGTTCCTGTAATCTCGGCAAACGAATGGCCGGACAGACTGACTGCTTCGATTCCGCCGGACACTTTCTCCTTGGCATGCTGCATTTCCGTTGCCACTTCCTCAACATGCTGTCTGACTGCTTGAATCAATTCGCTGATTCGGGAGGCGGATTCCTCCGAGTTAAAAGCCAGCTTCCGCACCTCATTGGCAACCACTGCGAACCCCCGGCCCTGCTCTCCGGCACGGGCTGCCTCAATTGAGGCGTTAAGTGCCAGCAGATTGGTCTGACGGGAGATGCCGGTAATCACATCCACGATACTACCAATTTCCAACGAGCGTTCCTCCAGTTTGAAGACAACCTCGTCAAGCCGCTCCACAGTCTCCTGCACACGGTGGATTTGTTGGACCGCCTGTTCTGCCGCTGCATTTCCATCTGTGGCCGCCGCAGAGGTCTGGATCATTCCGGCTGATACCTCCTGCATGCGGCTCGACAAGATCCCAATTTCTTCTGCCATGTACTCCATACTCTGCGCTCCCTTTTGCACACGCTCGACCTGACGCTCGCTGCCTGTACACAGCGACTGTACCGCCACACTAACCTGTTCTATAGCCTGATTGGTCTGCTCTGCGCCAGCGGCCAGCTCCTCAGCGGACGACGATACCAAATCCGTCGTTTCCTGAACACCCATGATCATTGCTCTCAGATTATCAACCATGTTCTGAAAGCTACGGGCCACGTCTCCAAACTCATCTTTTCTTCGGGTATCCACATTTTCCGTCAGATCACCTTTGCTGATCCGTTCAGCAGCTGACTTGAGCTTGTTCAGAGGCCGGATGATGGTGCTGACAATAAACTGGCTAACAGTGATCATAATAATCAAAATGATGGCAATCGTAATATTCACTGTTTTCTTAATAGCCTCGGCACCCGCGTTCATCTCACTGACGTAGAGTGTCCCCCCTATTTTCCAGCCAGTCAGCTCGTTGGTCGTAAAGAACATTTCCTTCTCCCGGTCATCCAGCAAATACTCAAAGTTCCCACTCTTGTTGGCAAACATCTGCTCCGTGTAGCTGGCTCCACCTGGTTCAGCCGGTTTAAGGTTAGGATGCACCACTATCTTTTTGTTGCTGTCCAGCACGATGACATATCCTTCCTTGCCAATAGTAATGCTGGACTCCGTTCGGATCGCGTCAAGGTTCAGGGATACACCTAGCACTCCTGCTCCATTTGCAACCGCTTTCGACATAATGATCTCTGGGCTGCCTTTGGCATCCAGCACAACGGGAGTAAGGCTGATTTGACCAGGGTCTGCCAAAGCAGACTTGTACCAATCCTGTTCACGAGGATCATTGTTCGAACGTTCTGTCCCACTGCCCTGGATGGTTGCACCCTCTGCGGTACCTATGTATGCATTGTTGATGTCTGGGTTCAGTCCCAGATATTGTTCCAGCATGGGGACCAGCTTCTGGGCAGCCGGACCTTGCAGCGTAGAACCTTCCAATGTTCTAGTGATGAAATCAACATCACTTTTTTTCGACTCGATACTGTGACTGATAATTGAATTAACCGTCTCCACACTTTGTTGCGCACTACTCAGCATTTGCTGACGCATATGGTTCCTTGAGCTTTGCGCAGCCATCATACCAATGATCAGAGAGGGCACAATTACTACTCCAATGAAAGAGACCACTAATTTTACTCTCACAGTTAATCTAAAATGCCTCTTTTTCATACCGACAAAACCCTTTCTTCGCTTTTTTATATGTACTATACAAGAAGAACTTAAGATCCGAATGCAAAGCTTGGTCGTCACTACGGTGGAATGTTAATGTTGGGCTTCAAAGAAAATATTTCTTTTTTATCAATATTAACACTTAAATTGGTTAAAATATACTTTTAAGGTTGAAAATTATTGTCCCTACAGATTTCATAATAAAAAGACTGCCCCCGGCAGCTTAATCGCTGCTAGGGACAGTCTGATTCTTCAGCAGAGGTCTGCTGTAAGATAATTATTGCTGCGGTTTTTGAACCGGCTTAGCAACAGATGTGTTGCTCTTGCTGTTTGCGCCGTCATTTTCAACCGCAAACTCAGCATTGTATTTTTCATTCGGTGTTTTATAGTTTTCTTGAACTTTTGGTTTTTTGGAGTTAGCCACGGAATTCACCTCCCTTTTTCTCCTCATGACATGGTTACACCAGTCCAGTGAGGTTGGTCCGGATGAGGCAATGAATCATTGCCCCAGTCCGTATTATGGGAAGTGGCCGCATAGATTATGCATGGCCAAGTGAATTATATTTCAAACCGTGTAGCAGATGCCGCAGTTCTCAATGCTAGATGACTTCTTCCAGCAGATTTGGCGGAACGGAATTGTAAGTTTGGATCGCCCGGCTGAGATTCTTCAGCATAGCTTCTGTACATTTGCCGTTACCACGCTTGATCACATGCACCACCACTGTTTTTTTACCCCATTCCTTATAGACCTGCTTGGTAGTGGCAAAATAAAGATCGATTTTCCGTCCCTTAATCGCAGAACCTGTATCTGCTACCACAGCATAGCCATAGTCAGGAACATAGAGGATGCTGCCCAGCGGGAGCACTTTAGGGTCCGCTGCTATCGTTGAAATCGTATTTTTGTCCCGGCGAACCTTAACACCAGAATATGTAATTCCATATTCCGGGTGCTTGGCGGTTTTACCGGTCGATTCGTACCCCGCGGTATAACCCGTTGCTGTGACCTTCATGGACGTGATAATCTGCTCTCTTGCTGGTGCTGCTACAGGTACGGACGCAGGCGTCTTCGCCGGAGCCTCGCTACCCTTCTTCTGCGTTACGGGCGGCGTTGAAGCCTTAGGAACTTGTACAGCATCCCGCTGCGTAGCTGGTGACGTTACCGGTGGTGTATAGACTTCGTTCGAATATATTGTCGCACGGGCGGTCTGGATCCCAGGACTCAGACCGTCTGCTTGCACTGCCTTTTGCCGTGACTCCGGGTATATTCCGGCTACGCCCAGCAGAAGCGCTACAGTGACGATTAAACACCAAAACCTCTGAAACATGCCCATTTTGTTCATAAGATAAACCTCCCCCTATTAGCGAAGGTTTCCCTATTCTCAAAATTTTATACGTGGAGAACAGTAAAACTGTCCCCACAGGCATATATCAGAGGTTTTATATAAGACGAACTTAATATCCTAACGTAAAGCTCGGTCGTCACTACGGTGAATGTTTGGACTTCCGGTCGCTGTTGTCCCCAGATTTCTTTGATTAAACTGCCTCTAGCGGCTGAAATCCGGGCAGCTTACGCTTCCGATGCAAGCTTTCCTGCGGAAAGCTTGCAGGCGAGCGCTACGCTCCTACAGTTCCAAACCTTCCCCTTCGTTCCTTCTTGCTTTTGTTAATTTCTTATGTTCGTTTATACATTTGGTAGCATAAATCAGCTTTTTGATCTTAAGAGATCACACGATCAGCGATTTCCTGGGACAGCAGCTCAATCACTTCCTGAACCGGCTTGGCTCCAAGGTCGCCTTCACCACGCTTACGGACCGAGACGGTACCAGCATTCATCTCGTTCTCACCCACGATGAACATGTAAGGCAGCTTCTCCAGCTGTGCTTCACGAATCTTGTAGCCCAGCTTCTCGTTACGCAGGTCCGCAACTGCTGTGATTCCACGGCGACGAAGCTTATCAGTCACTTCGTTGGCATAGTCATCGAAAGCAGTGGAAACCGGAATAACCTTAACCTGCTCAGGCGACAACCAGAGTGGCAGGGAACCCGCAAAATTCTCCAGAAGGAAGGCGACAAAACGCTCCATCGTACCCAGAATACCACGGTGCAATACCACCGGACGGTGCTTCTGGCCATCATCGCCAACATACTCCAGTTCAAAGCGTTCTGGCAGCAGGAAGTCAATTTGGACTGTGGACAATGTTTCTTCTTTGCCCAGTACAGTCTTGATCTGCACGTCAAGCTTCGGACCGTAGAATGCCGCTTCGCCTTCAGCCTCGTAGAATGGCAGCCCCGCTTCTTCTACAACTTCACGCAGCATACGTTGAGCGGTTTCCCACATCTCATCGTTGGCAAAATATTTCTCAGTGTCCTTCGGATCACGGTAGGACAAGCGGAAACGGTAATCGTTGATACCGAAATCCTTGTATACCTGTTGAATCAGCTCAATCACACGAATGAATTCGCCTTTGATTTGATCCAGGCGACAGAAAATATGCGAGTCATTCAGGGTCATTGAACGCACACGGTGAAGACCAGTCAGAGCGCCAGACATCTCGTAACGGTGCTGGATACCCAGCTCTGCGATACGGATCGGAAGGTCACGGTAGCTGTGCATAGAGCTCTTATAGATCATCATATGGTGCGGACAGTTCATCGGACGAAGAACGAACTCTTCGTTGTCGATAGTCATCTTAGGGAACATGTCTTCCTGATAGTGCTCCCAGTGGCCGGAGGTCTTGTACAAGTCTACGTTCCCCAGTACCGGAGTGTATACATGTTGGTAGCCCAAGCTGGCTTCCAGATCGACAATGTAACGCTCTAGAATGCTGCGCAGCTTGGCACCCTTAGGCAACCAAATTGGCAGACCTTGACCAACGAGCTGATTGAATGTGAAAATCTCCAGTTCTTTCCCTAGCTTGCGGTGATCGCGTTTCTTCGCTTCCTCGAGCAGGCGCAAGTGCTCATCCAACTGAGCTTTCTTGATCCATGCTGTGCCATATACGCGTTGCAGCATCTTGTTCTTGCTGTCTCCGCGCCAGTATGCACCAGCAACGCTCATTAGCTTGAAGACTTTGATCTTAGAAGTGGACGGTACGTGCGGACCACGGCAAAGGTCGAAGAACTCGCCCTGCTCATAAATCGTAATAATGCTATCCTCAGGCAGTGCCTCAATCAGTTCCAGCTTGTAAGGATCACCCAGGTCTCCGAAAATATCGAGTGCTTCCTTACGGCTAACCTCTTTACGCACGATCGGCAGATTCTCGTTAACAATCCGCTCCATTTCCTTCTCAATCTTGAGCAGATCCTCAGGATTAAGCGGATGCTCTAAATCCATATCATAATAGAAGCCATCTTCAATGACTGGACCTACGCCCAGCTTGACTTCTTTAGCTCCGAACAGGCGCTTAGCTGCTTGAGCCATCAAATGCGCAGTACTGTGACGCATCACTTCGAGACCTTCCGGCGAATCCAGGGTCACGATCTCTATCAGCGCCCCCTCCTGAAGTGGGGTCGACAAGTCGACGACGATTCCGTTCAATTTGCCTGCAGCGGCGTTCTTACGAAGTCCGCTACTAATGGAAGCCGCCACATCATCGATGGTGCTACCTTCCGCATATTCCCGGACTGAGCCGTCCGGTAACTTAATGCTTACTGCCATTATATTTCCTCCTCAAAAATCATTAGACCCGTAGGTCGTTTACTTGTACGGAACGAGATGTTCCTTGCAACAAAAAACACCCGTCCCGCAAAGGGACGAGTGATTGCACCCGTGATTGCACCCGTGGTTCCACCCAAATTCGATTCCTTCTCCTATCGCCAATGAAGTGGCTTTCGAGTACAGAATCCTTAGTCAGCATGGGAGTAACGGCCATGAACCGGCGATTCTTACTGTCCCAAGACTTGTCCAGCGGACGGTTCCCGGGAGTTCATAACCGCAGCTACAAAGGGGTAAATCAAAAGCCGGATACCGGAGGAACTTGCAGCCATTGTTTCCTCTCTCTGAACGGTCCGAAGCGATTGTCCATTTCTTTGTCAAAGCTGTTCGCGTGAATTTACCAGTAAATTATAAATCGGACCTCCCCCGGCAGTCAAGCCAGAAGAAGTCCGATCCTTGTTATACATTGAAAATAACTATTGATGCTGCCAGTCGCCGCACTTCCCGAAGCAGAATCATTCTTCGCGGCGTTTCTTCTGGGGCAAGCGACCAGCACGCTTCAACGACTCACGCAGCAGATACTCGATGTGTCCGTTAACGCTGCGGAACTCCTCCCCTGCCCAGCGCTCCAGCGCTTCATGCAGCTCTGGATCAATCCGCAGCGGAAAGCTTTTCTTGGCCGCCATAATTATACCGCCTTAGTACAACGAGCCAGCGTTAATGACCGGGCTAGCTCCACGCTCGGACACAATCGCCACCATCAAATTATTGATCATTGCCGCTTTGCGTTCTTCATCCAGTTCTACCACGCCGCTCTCTTTAAGCTGCTTAATCGCCATATCTACCATGCCCACAGCACCTTCTACAATGATCTGCCGTGCTGACAGAATGGCCGATGCCTGTTGACGCTGAAGCATCGTACTGGCAATTTCAGTCGAATAAGCCAAATGCGTTAGCCTTGCCTCAATGACCTCTACACCAGAGATGGACAAGCGCTCCTGTAGTTCACTTGCCAGCTCCTTGGCAATTTCATCGGCATTCGCTCGTAGGGACATTCCGGCTTCATTGAAGTTGTCATAAGGATATTTGCTCGCCACATGACGCAGCGCTGTCTCACTCTGTATCTCCACGAACTCCATATATTTATCTACATCGAAGAGTGCCTTCGCAGAGTTGATTACTTTAAATACAATAACTGCCGCAATTTCAATCGGGTTCCCCTCGACATCATTCACCTTCAACTTGGCACTATTAAAGTTACGAACCCGTAGTGAGACCGTCTTACGGCCACTGAACGGAATAACTGCCCATAGCCCGCTTGTAGATATCGTTCCAACATATTGCCCGAAAAATGTCACCACAACCGATTTGTTCGGTTGAACTACTGTAATACTGGTCAGCAGTACGCCTGCTGCTACGAACAAGATGACAGGCACAATAACATATTCCTGAGCGGCGCCGTATATTCCACCAGCCAAACAAAGAACTAGCAATGCAATAACCCAGAAACCGCTAACAGGGCGAAGAATTTTTTCCGTCATATAGACCCCTCCAACTAGATATTCATTTGATATTTAAATGATATCACTTTTGGATATGGATGTAAATTATTATTTCATCAGCCGTTCGCTAACCGCCATGCCAGTCTACAACTTTATTTTTCGAGTCTAATACTTTATTTTTTTCTGACACTCCGACGACACATCCCCTGTAAGCCCGTCCACATATAACGGACGATGGATTTAAATCTCTTCATTGCAAAAGGACGAGAAAAAATCAAATGTAATCTCACGTGAAAAGAAGCCCACTACGCCTATACGGGCATTGTGGGCTTCTCTGCTTAATCTTACTTGTAAATTGAAGTATCTAGCGGAATAATGAACCCGCCGTCAACAGCTTGTGTCACATTTATTGCGATGTTCTTTACTCCAGAGATATCTACCTCAATCGTCTGGAGATCACTATTAGGCGAAATCTTCTCTACTTTTTTAAGAAGCACATTCTTGTCATTATCCATAATTTCAAGAGACTCCACTTCCTTGCCGACCGCAGCGAATTGCAGAACAAGTTTCTGATATTTGCCGTTAGGGCTGAGCGCGGTATATTTAATATTGGAATTAGGTGCGCTGTACAGCACTTCCTTATAATTCTTGCCGCCGTATTTGGTCAGTGCAGGGTCCTTGGTATGCAGACTGGTGTTAAAATCCTCCTGCTTCACGGGAACGCCTGCCTGCTGTTCGCCAATAATCACCTCTTTGGCTGTCCCGTCATAATTCACCGGAACATCCAGCAGCTCAGAAACAGATCGTACCGGAAGATACGTAGTTCCTTTATAAGTAATGGGAAGCACCGCTTTGCCATTGCCATCTTTGAGAGGGGTAATCTCCCCGTTCACTCTGATCTTTAAATCTCCGTTTAACAACGCTTTAATTTCTTGGAGATGCGAGCTCGCGAAAGCACCTGTGCCCATGCCCACTAAAAGTATCATGGTACCGCATAAAGTCGTAACAACCTTCTTCTTCATTTCTGTTTTCCTCCTCTTGGGATATCATCAATCCAGAAACACCAGAAACAACGGTTATTGAGAAATAATCTCTCCGAAAGATGAGGCTACATGCAGGTTTAGTTTCTGCGTTTTTGGAGTTGAAGATTTTACCACATTATATCACAAAGCCCAATGCTTCATTTCTATTTCTCCTTCTTCCAAGCTACTGATTCTATTGATTCAGATAAGATAAGAAATGATAAGTAATTCAACTCGAATTATTAACAAATGCTTGTCGTACACCATGTCGAAGCTCCATAAGGATCACGCAGGCTGTTTATTTCCCTACTTCTCTCATTCCGGCTGTTCACTCTTGTATAGAAAGGTAGAAAATGATTTCAGGGTTTTCAAATCCAAGCTGAAGGAAACAAAATAGGGACTTCTTCTGTGTATTATCATAACACGAAAAAAGCCACTCCCGGCAGTAGTCCATGAGTGCCTACTTCATATGCAATTGTATATGGCCGGAACTTTCTTTCACGATGGTTACCTTTCGAGTCTAATACTTTATTTTCTTCTGACAAAAAGACCGTAGACACATTCGATTTTCCCGAATGAATCTACGGTCTATATTTAGCCTCGAAACTCTAGACTAGCAGCCTCTCTGCCTAGTTCTGCATCACAAAATCATTGTCGATCTTCGCATTAGCATCATCGAATACCCGCAGGATATCGTAACGCGTGTTGCGTTGTGCCGGGATTTTGCCAGCTTCACGGATCAGTTGGGTAATGGACTCGATGTTAACTTTGTACGTAGCGCCCGCAGAGGACACAACGTTCTCTTCAATCATTGTGCTGCCGAAATCGTTGCAGCCATATTGCAGCGACAGCTTGCCGACTTCCGGCCCCATAGTTACCCAAGAAGATTGGAAGTTCTTGATGTTGTCTAGCACCAGACGGCTGATCGCTACTGTCTTCAGGTACTCTTCAGGTGTCTGTCTGTCCAGCTTCAGGTTGGTATTATCCGGCTGGAAGGTCCAGGAGATAAAGGCCAGAAAGCCTTCGGAGTCATACTTATTAGCAATGCACTCATCTTGAGCTTCACGCACTCGCAGCAAATGCAGTGCCCGCTCTTCCATAGTCTCGCCAAGGCCAATGACCATAGTCGCCGTCGTGTTCATACCGACTTTATGCGCGGTCTGCATAACGTCCATCCAGTCGCGCCAGGAGCCTTTAAGACGGCTGATTTTACGGCGTGTACGGTCATCGAGAATTTCGGCACCACCGCCTGGAAGTGAATCCAGTCCAGCCGCATGAATCTCGCGGATAACTTCTTCCAGTGACAGACCAGAGACTTCCTTCATCTTCATGATTTCAGCAGGCGAGAAGGAGTGCATTGTAATTTCCGGGAAGCGTTGCTTGATCCCACGCAGCAAATCGGTGTAGTAATTGAAGGGCAGATTAGGGTTCACGCCCCCCTGCATTAGAATTTCAGTCCCGTTGACAGCAATCGTCTCGGAAATTTTTTGGAAAATAAGTTCATCCGGTAGTACGTACCCCTCATCGGAGCCCGGTCTGCGGTAAAAGGCACAAAAACGGCAGTACACATCACACACATTCGTATAGTTAACATTGCGGCCAATGACGAAGGTCGCCATCGGGTCCGGATGCCAACGTTTCATAATAATGTCGGCAGCAGCGCCCATTTTCTCAATCTCGTTACTCTCGAACAATCTTACGGTATCCTCCAGCCCAAGCCGGTCTCCCCGCAGCGCTTTATCCAAGATCAGGTCTATCGCACTCATCGTTCGCAGCCTCCTTTAAAACCCATATCTTTATGGTATTTTCATAAAATTTATAAGACAATTGAATATGTTCGTTCCTTCATCGTAACACAATCCGGACCGCTTGAGAAATTTTTTTCACAAAGTATAACGGCCTTAACCATCTTTTGGAAAAGGCCTTCCTTCATGTAAAAAAAGATACCCTCCCCGCTCATAGAACAGTTTAAGAATTCAAAAAGGACAGCTTCGTCCGAAAACGAAACTGTCCGTCCTAACCTTAATTATTCGTCCGCAAGCGCCTGCTCCAGATCGACAATGAGGTCCTCGATGGACTCTAGGCCGACCGAGAAGCGCAGCAGCCCGTCTGTAATACCGCGGGCCGCCCGAACCTCTGCCGGCATCGCCGCATGGGACATCAAAGCCGGGTAGGACAGGATGCTCTCCACTGCGCCGAGGCTGACCGCAACAAGCGGCAGCGTCACCTTGTTCAGCACACGCTTAGCCCGCTCGCCGGAGCCAACATCGAACGAAACGACCGCACCATAGCCGCTGGATTGCGATTCATGGATCTCGCGTCCCGGATGATTTGCAAGTCCCGGGTAGAACACAGCCGTAATATCGCTGCGGGCGTCAAGCCAAGCCGCAAGCCTGGCTGCGCTGATCTCGCTATGCGCCATGCGCGCCTCCAGCGTCTTCATTCCGCGCATCAAGAGCCAGCTTTCCTGCGGAGCCAGCACGGTGCCGAGACCGTTTTGCAGCATTTTGAGCTGCTTGCCAATCTCTGCGGTACGCGCTACGGCAAGACCAGCCAACACATCGCTGTGACCGCCAAGGAACTTCGTCGCACTGTGCAGGACAATATCCACGCCCTGTTCGATTGGACGTTGGTAATAAGGGGTCATGAACGTATTATCCAGGATAGTCAGAAGCTCATGACTCTTGGCCCATTCGCAGACAGCAGCAACATCCGTAATTTTCAGCGTCGGATTCGACGGAGTTTCCATATATACGGCTTTCGTGTTCGGCTGAAGCGCAGCTTTGACCTGCTCAAGATCCGTCATATCCACAAATGTGCTTTCAATGTTCAGACGGTTCAGGATGAGCGTCAATAGCCGGTATGTACCGCCATAGACATCCTCAGTAACGATCACATGATCACCGGAGGACAGCATCAGGAACGTGCTGGAGATAGCTGCCATGCCGGAGGCATAGGCGAAACCGCGCTCCCCGCCTTCCAGCAGAGCGATATAATCCTCAAGCGCCTGACGGGTCGGATTGCCTGACCGGCTATAGTCATGCAGCGGCGGATTATGAATATCCTCATGATGGAACGTCGAAGCCTGATAGATCGGCACACTGGAAGCGCCAGTGGCTTTGTCAATCTCGCTGCCAAAGTGCAGCAGACGGGTAGCGAATTTGAGATTATTCTTCTTATCTTTGTTCACGTTGTTATCACTCATTATGCCTGGCCTCCTTGTGCATCTGCTGTTTCAATCTCAATACGTGCCTGTTCCAGTGCATGGCCTAGATCCGCGATCAGATCATCAATATGCTCTATGCCAACCGAGAAGCGCAGCAACCGGTCATCAACACCCACCGCATCACGGATTTCAACCGGAATATCGGCATGGGTCTGCACCGTAGGATAAGTCATTAGCGATTCTACACCACCAAGACTTTCGGCAAAGGCAATTAGACGGATGTGGCGAAGAATTGGCTCCACATATCTCGCATCCTTCACTTTGAAAGAGAAAATACCGGTATTTCCGGATGACTGACGGTTCTGGATCTCAAAGCCCGGATGCTCCGGCAGACCCGGATGGAAGACCTCAGCGATAGCCGAATGTCCTTTAAGATAATGAGCCAGTTCCAGTGAATTGCTCTCATGACGCTCCATGCGTAATGCCAGCGTCTTCATACCTCTCATCAATTGGTAGCTGTCTGTTGGCCCCAACACTGCGCCGATGGAATTATGCAGAATCGCCATTTCAGCAGACAGCTCCGCTCCCTTGGTCACAATAAGACCTGCCAACACGTCGTTATGACCGCCCAAATATTTGGTAGCACTGTGGATAATGATATCGGCTCCGAGTTCCAGCGGACGCTGGAAGAATGGCGTCAGCAGCGTATTGTCTACGATGGTAAGCAGTTCATGCGACTTGGCCCATGTACAGACAGCCTCTATATCCGTGATCATCATCAATGGATTGGTTGGTGTCTCGATCACAACGGCTTTCGTCTCCGGACGGCGAACCGATTCCAGCGCCTCTAGATCGTTGGTGTCCACATAAGAAGCACTCACCCCGAACTTGGACATGATCCGCTCCAGCAAACGGTAAGTTCCGCCGTAGAGATCCAACGATACAATCAGATGATCTCCTTGTCCGAACAGGCTGAAAATCGTTTGTAATGCAGCCATACCTGAACTACAGGCAAATGCAGCATCTCCGGATTCCAATTGCGCCGCTGCCGTTTCCAGCACAGAACGGGTCGGGCTTTTAGTGCGGCTATAGTCAAAGCCTGTACTTTGCCCCAGCTTCGGGTGGCGGAACGCCGTTGAATTATAGATAGGGAAGTTCACCGCGCCAGTGGCCGGGTCTTCCAACGATCCTATTTGGGCAAGTCTGCTTTCAATCCTCAGTTTGTCGTCCATTCCATATAACCTCCTAATAGTAAGTACACTGCTGCATGCTCATCTATAACTTAAATGATGGGACCAATATCATAGGGTGTTTCTTGGTATACATAGTAATTGAGCCAATTAGAGAACAATAAGTTAGCATGAGCGCGCCAAGTCGCCGGCGGAGTACGCTCCGGATCATCTTTTGGAAAATAGTTCTTCGGCAGCGCCATTTCCATGCCCTTGGCAACATCACGGTCATACTCCCACTTCAGGGAAAGCGGATCGTATTCAGAGTGGCCAGTGACAAAAATTTGTCGGCCATCCTTGGTAGCCACCAGATAAATGCCCGCTTCCTCCGATTCGGCCAGGATTTGCAGATCCGGATTACTCTCGATATCTTCGCGGGACACATCCGTGTGACGGGAGTGCGGAACATAGAACAGTTCATCGAACCCGCGCAGCAGCTTTACATTATTATGGTTCAGTGTGTGAGGGAATACGCCAAAACATTTATCAGGCAATGCTTCCTTGCGCACACCGAAGTGATGATACAGTCCGGCTTGTGCAGCCCAACAGATATGCATAGTGGAAGTAACATTGTCTTTACTCCACTCAAAAATCTCTTTCAGCTCTTCCCAGTACGTTACGTCTTCAAAATCCATCTGCTCCACAGGAGCACCGGTTACAATAAGTCCGTCAAACCGGCGGTGGCTAATCTCATCGAAGGTCGTATAGAAGCTGTTCAGATGCTCCGCCGACGTGTTCTTCGAAGTATGGGAACGGGGACGCAGCAGCACGATGTCCACCTGAAGCGGCGAGTTACCGATCAACCGGAGCAACTGGGTTTCCGTGGTTTCTTTGGTAGGCATCAAATTTAGAATGGCAAGGCGCAAGGGACGTATATCCTGATGAAACGCCTCGCTCTCGTCCATGATAAAAATATTTTCTCCCGACAATATCTCTTTCGCCGGCAGACTGTCTGGAATCTTAATTGGCATTTCTCGTCTTCACTCCTTGGTAATAGAATACCGCTTGGCGGCTGTTAACATTGGGTAAACAAAAAAGACCTTACTCTGAACGAGAAAGGTCATATTTATTCACATATGCGCCTCTCTCATCTGCCAGAAATCTTCACCGGGCATCTGCCCGCTTCAAAGTCTCCTGCAAGAATTAGCACCGTGCGTCTTCACGCCGGTTGCCGGGTTTCATCGGGCTAGTCCCTCCACCTGCTCTTGATAAGATTTAGCTGTATTCAGTTGAATTTTCTTAAAATTCACTTTAAATCATGAACCCACTTCTCGTCAAGTCCATACAATGCTGAAGAGCCTTGAAAATGACAAGAATTTTCCTTGAAAGAGGCATACCCCGGCGTTATACTAGACAAGGGTTTTAAACTGGACGACAAGATGAGGTGAGAGGATTATGGAGGGCGACCCGAGTTCGCAGCTCAATGTACAGAACGAACAACCACACAGGATTAACATCAGCTTGCCGGCGGCGGGAGCAGTTCTTCTTCATGCCCTCGAAACGTCATTTGCCGATTCACCTTGACATGACCCCGGCCAAGCTGATTTTTTCTCTGTGCTTTTATTAGCATGTCCCTGGAGAAGACAGGGATCGAAGGAGTGAATCAGATGAAAATCCGGCTGGTCAACGCAGGGGTTTTTACGCCTATTGATGATATTAATGAAACATTATCCCCTCCTGGTGAGGGATTTTATTGGATCGATGCTGATGTGGAGGATCTGGAACTCATCCAGCCCATGTTCAATCTACATGATCTCGCCGTTGAGGATTGTCTCAGCGAAGAGGAGCAGCGTCCAAAAATTGAAATATACGAAAGCCACTACTTTATTGTAGTGAACAGCATCCGGTTTGATGATGAGGAGATTTTCCTGCGCGCACTTAACGTCTTCCTGGGAAGACATTTTATCATCACAGTGACGAAGCAGAAGATCAATGAACTACGTGTCCTGAAACCAATGCTGTGGGAGCAAGAAGTCAGCGAGCCGGATAAGTTTCTATATTTGCTCATTGACCTTGTAGTGGATAATTATTTTTCCGTCGGCGACCGGATTGAAGTCCGGATTGAGAAGCTGGAGGAAGATATCCTCATGCATACGAAGAAATCGCATCTTAGTGAAATCATCGGTCTGCGCAGTGAAATTCTGTGGCTCAAGAAAATGCTCGGTCCGCAGAAAGAAGTTATCAACACGTTGAACAAAAAGGATCTCCGGCTGATCGACGATCAGCTTCAGAAGTACTTCAGCGACATCTATGAGAATGCCGTCAAAATTTCCGAGACCTTTGAGACCTACCGCGATCTGATGGGCAACTTACGAGAAGCTTATCAGTCCAGTATCGCCAACCGTGCCAATGAAATTATGAGAGTTTTTACCGCGATTACAACTATATTCATGCCCCTGACTGTCATTACCGGCATCTACGGGATGAACTTTGACCATATGCCCGAACTGCACAGCAAATATGGCTACTACACCGTAATTGGTCTGATGCTGACCCTCGGCTGCGGAATGCTCTATATCTTCCGTAAAAAAGACTGGCTATGAAGGATCACTAACGAAAGTACAAGACGAAGGAGTTCACACCCTGCGGGGTATGATTCCTTCGTCTTTTTGCTATGTAACGTGATGCTAAAAGCTCATCGCCGAATCAAGGCTTCCAGCCTGCTCCCGCCGGAACCGGATGCGAATCAGCCGCAGGCGCTCATAATGGATTTCCAGGCCGCCCGCAGCAGCAGGTGGTGCATCGCCATAGACCTTGTACAGTACCGGCTTCAGGAACAGGTCGCCAAACTCTTCATAGGCTTTCCAAACCGCCTGCTGCTCTTCATGCGCCATACTTCCAAGCTCATGCTGTATCAGTTTCTCCACAGAGTATCCGTCTTTCTCCAGTTCCTCCAGCGCTTCCAGCAGTTCTCTACGGCTGACTCCCGTCTCGTTCTTCAACTGCTCCAGTCCGAGACCACTCTCAATACCCTGAAGCAGAGTCCGATTCAGTCGCAGCCGCTCTAGCTGTCGCTTATACTTAAGCTCCTTCTGCTTATATAACCAGGAGGAGAATTCATCGTCCCCAATCTCCTCATAGACCCAATCCAGCGGAAAATTACGCTCTCTTGGGGCGGCAGAGGTTACTGCCAGCCAGTCTGCGCCATACTGAGCTGCCCTGGCTTCGCCGATGCCGGGAATTTGCAGCAGTTCTTCTGTCGTCTTCGGCAGAAAGGTACTAAGCAGGCGCAGTAGACGATTGCTCGCCAGCATGTAAGGAGCCTTGCGTTCACTGGATGCACGGCCCCGGCGCCAAGCGCATAGTTCATCATAGATACTCTCCTGACTGTAATGCTCACTGTAATACTGCAGCTTCAACTGCTCCCGGCCCCGGCGGGGCAGTACCTCCTCTTCGTGCAAGCCGCCGTCAATCAATGGACGGTATCCGGCTCCCATCTTTACCGCCAATTCATGCCGGTATACACAGAGCATCTCATTCCATGATCCACCTTCATACCAAAGGCTGTCTGTACTCTCCTCGGCAGTATTTACCGAAAAATCACGCCAGCCCAGGCTCCACACACCCTCCTCCTCGCCGATCCATAACTGAGCGAACTCCTCTTCTTCCCGGCCAGCCAACCTCGACAAGCGGTTCATGAAAATTATCTGCATAACAATCCCATCCTTTCCCGTCTTACAGCAAGCATGTTAGGGCTATGGGGTAGCACTTAAACCGACGCTTCACACTCCCACATACGGCCACCGTGCTGTTCTTCCTCTACGGAAAATACAAGCCATGCCCCAAACCACGCCAAAAAGCACCTCCTCCGCGATCAACGCGAAAGAGGTGCTTCCTCATGACGATGCTATACTGTTAAATCCTACAATACCATATATTACCGTACAGTCAATCCCTATTTCTTACTGCTCTCTGTCTAAGGCCAGCTTAGCAAGGCCGATCGCACCGGCCAAACCTGCATTGTCTCCTAACTGAGGCGGAACAACGTAGTTACCGATACCTTCATTCAGGGCCGGATGCTGCACATAGCCATTCAGCAGTTCCTGCAACTTCTTGTGGATCAACGGGAACAACTGACTTTGCTTCATAACCCCACCGCCCATAACGATCTTCTGCGGAGACAGAATCAGCACGTAATTCATCAGGGCATGCGCCAGATAGTGTGCCTCCATCTCCCATGCAGGATGATCGGCAGGCAATTCACCCGCAGGCTGGCCCCAGCGGCTACCAATGGCCGGACCAGCTGCCAGACCTTCCAGACAATCGCCATGATAAGGGCAGAAGCCCTCGTATTTGTCTTCTGGATGACGGCGGACGAGAATATGGCCCATCTCCGGGTGTGAGAGTCCATGAATCAGCTTGCCGCCCACCACTGCGCCAGCGCCGATGCCTGTTCCAACAGTAATATAGAGACAGCTGTCCAAACCACGCGCTGCACCCCACGTGTATTCACCAAGTGCTGCACCATTGACATCCGTATCAAAACCGATCGGCACATTAAAGTGCTCCGCCACAGTGCCGACAAGGTTATATTGCCCCCAGTGCGGCTTCGGTGTCGTCGTTATATATCCATAAGTAGGACTGCCGAGCACCGGATCAATCGGTCCAAACGAACCGATTCCGATCGACTCCACGCCTTTATCCTTGAAATAATTCAATACCTGCCCCATCGTCTCTTCCGGCGTTAAAGTCGGAAAGCTGATCCGGTCAATAATATTGCCATCCTCTGTTCCGATCCCGCAGACAAACTTTGTTCCTCCTGCTTCTATCGCTCCCAGCAATTTCACTGCAAGTAATCCCCCTTCTCCATAAACAGCAGACCCGTATTGGCTGCCCATTATTAAAGCGCTCTCTAATCCACATTATACTTGGACTACAGGGATATAACAAGCGGTTGACACAACATCAAAAAAACTCCTTTAAAGAGTCTTTTTTGAGTCTCGCCTGAAAGCTTTCCATTGGAAAAGCTAGCCCCGGAACATGGACTGTCGACAACAAGACCTATATCCATGACTATTCAAATCCAACGTTGTCACGAGAAGCGGTATATTCCCCCTCACCAGTCGTCTTAAAAGTGAAAAAGAGGGGCCCCCTCCCAACTAACGGCATTTTCGTACCTTATTTTTCTTTAATATAGGTAAATGAGGGAAATAAGGGCATTTTTGTATCTTATTTTCCGAAAAAACACACTGGTTGGGGTATTTTTGAATATTTAAGGTACAATATTGCACTTAATCTCCACTAAACCCTGGTTGCAAAGAATTTAAGGTACGAAAATGCCGTTAATTTCTATTTATCTCTATTAGCACCTATTAGGGCGTGTCTGAAAACTAATTTCAATAATGCTACTTCAACAAAATTATAGCGGAGGCGAGAAAAACAAAGCTCAAAAAATTTCGTGAGAGCTTGTCATAGCGTGTTGCAATTCCACGAAATTGCTTGAGTTTGTTGAAAAAACATTCCACCACATGACGTTCTTTATAGCGGTGAAAATCACATGCCCGAGGATCTTTCGTATTGGACTTGGGCGGGATGCAAAATGTGGAATTTGGGGCCTGGCTGCTTAGTGATCACGTTTCCTTCATTACAGGGGTCATCCTTCCGGTCGATAACGGGCTATCGCATAAAAGCGGCTTTGCCACCCTTCCCGATCAGACCTATTTCTGCCCCGTCAAGAATCCCGCACAGCGCAGGCTGCAAATCAAAATCGGAACGAATAGTTAGTTTTGAGAAGAATCCTAATGCTCGCTGCTACTGGGAAAATGGAGTAGATGCAAGCAGAAACGGCTTAGCCGTCCTCTAGGAGACGGCATCAGTTTCAGCGAGAAATATAAGAGCCATATATAACGTAAGACATATAAACCCTTATATTTTGAAGAAAACCCGCGTTAAGCGCGGGCTATTGCTTTGCCACTATAGTGATGGTGATATAGAGTACACAGATACATACATGGTGCCGGAATTAACTGATACACTAACGGATTTCATTCCTCAGTTTAACACGCGCTTATCCCGGAGCTCCGCTCCGATTTTCACCCGCTTTACTTTAACGACTACACCGCCGATTCGAACCACTACCATGGCTATAGCCATCAGGACGAATGCCGGTGCAATTAAATTCAGGTCAAAATGATGCTGGACCGAATAGAGATAAGCCTTCTCCAGATGATGTGTTACCCATTCGATCAGTACAATACGCAGAATGAAAACAATTGCCATTACGGCAACGCTAGCAATACCGGTTGTTACATACGTTTTACCTTTGTCATCACGTTCGACACTGGCGAGGCCAATCAGCACGACGCCGATCAGAGCGCCGAACAGGATAGATGCTGCAAGAAGCCAGCCGTTGTTGCCGCCGGTCGGCACATCCTTCAGGTAAGTGGCGCCGAAGTATCCGAGGATGCCGACAGGAATGAGAAGACGAATGCCGTTAAAGGATTTGCGTCCGAAAGTGCTAAATACGATTACTGCAAAAGTGGCGATGATGGAAATCCAGGTACTAGTTGTCATTTATTGAGTTCCTCCTTGGTTGTTGTTTCGTTTTGGGATGTCCTCATCTTACCGGACTTAAGGAGGTACCGCGTCCATCAGTGGATCGATTCTGCTGTCCGCGCGAATCAATCTGCAGGTGGATAGACGAGTGAATGATTGTTTTAAATAGTCCTGTATCCATAAAAAAAAGAACCGGCATTTACCGGCCCTTGCTCATGAGAAATACCTACTTAACGATTCCATTGCGGATAGCGTAGACGACCGCCTGCGTACGATCCTGGACGTCAAATTTCTGCAGAATACGGTGGACATGCGTTTTGACTGTGCTTTCGCTGACAAACAGCTTCGCGGCAATTTCTTCGTTTCGCAGGCCGTAGGCCATCTGCTGGAGCACTTCTAGCTCACGGTTGGTAAAAGCCTGGATCAAAGACAAGTCTCCATCTGTGTCTCCTCCGTGTTCCGACGTTTCAACGCCGGCTTTCGCAGCGGCATCTGCCTGCAACTTCTGAAATACCTGCCCGATCAGCTTTGCGGCAAGTGCGGTCCGGAAGATGACCTCGCCTCGCAGCGTGGCGCGGATGGCCATCAGCAGCTCTTCCGGTTCCGTGTCCTTAAGAAGGTAGCCGATTCCTCCCGCACGAATCCCTTCATAAACATACTCTTCTGTATCGAACGTTGTCAGAATGACGATCCGGCAGTCCGGCTGCTGCGCCAGAATACGCCGGGTTGCTTCAATCCCGTCTAACTCTGGCATCTGCACATCCATGAGAATGAGATGCGGCATTGTCTCCTGCGCCAGTCTCACAGCATCGAGACCGTTGCCCGCTTCGCCGGCCACCTCCATGTCGGACTGTGCCTCAATAATATATTTTAGGCCCTGCCTAACGAGCGGTTGATCGTCCACCAGCAGAATACGCGCTTTATCCATACGTTTCTTTCTCCTTCAGTGCTGCCAGAGGCAGCCAAATATTCATGCCGAAACCGTGTGGTTCCTGCGCTCCGATCTCACAACGTCCTCCCGCCTCCGCACAGCGCTTGCGAATGCCGTTTAGCCCGAAGCCTTCATGCAAATCACTGCCAGATGCAAGCTCTCCGTCATCGCGGTAATGAAGCATTATTTCTTCTCCGCTCCGCTTTATAGAAACTTCAACCCGTTTCGCTTGCGCATGGCGGATGGTGTTTGTCAGCGCCTCCTGAAGACAGCGGTACAGCACGACGGCAGTATCTAGCGGCCAGGTATCCTGATCTTCGCTTTCGTCCAGGTCCAGAGTAATGTCCAGATCAAATGATGATGTGGTCTGCTGCACCAGACTGCGTAGCGAAACGGCTCCCGCTCCGGTCTCATCCACGCCCATATTGTGTACGACCGTGCGTACCTCCTGCAGACAGCTGCGTGCGACCCCTAGCACATTTTTCACGATTTCCGCCGACTTAGCTTCATCGTTTCTCAGCACGTAAGGCAAGGCCTGGAGCTGCACAATGACAGACGTCAGCCGGTGCCCGATACTGTCGTGAATATCCCTGGCGATCCGGCTCCGTTCTTCGAGCACCGCATAACGCAGCGACTGCAGCGTCGCCCGTTCAAGTTCCTCGTGCGCCCGCCGAAGCTGGTCATGCGTCTGCGCAAGTTCGGCGTGGACAACGGTTAGTTCCTCCGCATTACGACGCTGTTCTTCTGCATGCTCCATCCTTTCTATATCCCGCCCCCGATTGATCCGAACCGTGCGCATCAAAGCGTACAAGCCGATATGAATGAACAGTTCCTGCCGAAGTAGCGACACCCATGTATAGTCTTGATCATAAACGAGCAGGACAAAGGTAATCATCAGGAAAGTCCCTGCTTCTAGTGCAGAAAGCAAGTCCGGCAGTTTGAGGGCAATAAAGCTGGTAAGAAACCCCTGCAGGATTAAGAGCAGGGAAAACTGATCCTTGAAGAAAAAACCGTAAGCGAGCGCCGCACCATATAGCAAGGCAAATACCAGAGACAGGGCGCGTAGCGAAGAGAGCTTAAAAACAGCGCCTAACCCCGCGACATACAAGAAACATAGTCCGATCTCCGCCCACCGGGCTGCAGGCGCATCGGGAAGCCTTTGAATGCAGACATAGATCAGAGCAATACTCACGGCCATATAGCCCCTGTTATAGGACAAAGATTTCATCAGCAATTTCCCTTTCGGTACAGACTAAAAGCAATTTCTCTCAATTCTATCACAGCGGGCGAATGGTTACGCAGAGATTGTATCTGGCAAAACGTCTTCGTTGTAACCCTACTTAATCAAGAAGATATCACTGCATTTAACTGCCCATTAAGTCCCTATATAATGTCGAGGATCACCTAGGGCCTGTCTGAAAACTAATTTCAATAGTGCAACAAAATTATAGCGGAGACGAGAAAAACAAAGCTCAGAAAATTTCGCGAGAGCTCGTCATAGCGTGTTGCAATTCCACGAAATTGCTTGAGTTTGTTGAAAAAACATTCCACCACGGGAAAGTCCGATTTCTTGGTTCGTTTTTTCAGCCCCTTTTTAGCCCCTGCTGCGTGCTGATGCGCTTTACAGGAAGTGCTGTCTAGAGAGACATCCTGCAAGTCCGCATCGCTAGCCAAGGACTCAAATATCTTTTCAAAAGGTCTGCTTTGGTCTGCTTTGCTCCATAAACGGAATCGAGAGTACACGGTTTTTCAAGGACCAAATCATTCAGGTAAATCACGCCAAGGAGCGCCTGTTTTTACTTTCCACAGTATACCATTGAGCATGCCTCAATTCGATTTCGAGAGTCTGCCTTCCCCTGCGTTTTCGCTTATGAAGCAATATCTAGTTTTCAGACACGCCCTAGCATCTATTTGCACCTACTAATCTACGTTAATCTCTATTAATTCCTGTTAGTTACCTGTTAGTTACCTATTAATTTCCGTTAATTGCACTTCGATCCTTCTTCTATAAAGTCTCTTTTTTCTTGATTATGTTAGTTTTTAATGCGTTCTATATAGTGCAAAAAGAGCCGTCCCCAACCAAGTCAGATATAGGATCGACGCTGCTCTCAAATTCAAGACCCCGTTTCTTTTTTCACATTCAGCGGGATAATAGCCGTCCGTCGTTTCCACGGAAGCTTTCCGAAGTTGGTGCCAAGCACCCCAATAATAATCATAACTGTCCCGATGATATGAGCCACTGTCAATTCTTCGTGCAGAATCAAAGCTCCGGCGATAATAGAGATTAACGTGGACAGGTTATTGAAGACGCTGACCTTGGAAGCTTCCAGGCGACCTAGAGCATAGGTGGATAACATGTTGCTAATCACCGTAGACAGAATGCCCAGGTACAACAGAGCCAACAAATACTTGGAATCTGCGAACGGTTGGAAAAAGAGGTTCAGTGACCCTGCCGTTCCATGCCTGATCAGAGCTGCAGCCGCGAACAAAATAAAGCCCATAGCCATCGTAACAAAAGAGATTTCCAAAGGCGTGTACTTCCGCGTCAATGGCCGGGCCAGTACACTGAAACCTGCCATGCTTAGTGCCGACAGCACCAGCAGTACCAGTCCAACTACACTGCCTCCACTCCAGCCAGCGCCTCCCTTCATCGCGAAGATGAAAATAACACCTGATACAGATAGCAGGATGGACAGCTTCTGGATAAGGTTCGTCCGTTCTTTAAGAAAAAAAGCCGCAATCGGCGCGGTAAATAGCGGAACCATTGCCAGAATGATGCCGGCTTCCGACGAGGAGGCGCTCATTAGGCCAAAAGCCTGAAGAGCAAAGAACAGTACTGGAGACAGCAGTCCCAGCGGGAGTAGTCTTCGGACATCACTCCAAGTGAAGCGTAGCCGGACCCAGCCGAAAAGAAACGGTACAGCCACCGCGATCCAGCCGATCGCGAAGCGATGCGCCAGCACATCCAGCGGATTGGCCTCGGTAACCGTCATTTTGACGAATAAAAAGGAAAAACCAATAATTGAGGCATAAAGAATAGCGGCCAGATAAGCCGACGTATTACTGTTTCTGGATTTCATACATGCTACCTCCGGGAAAAATAAATGTGTTATCCAAACACTGAACTCAATATACTATGCAATCAGAGCGGAGCAGTCACAATTCATGTGTTCCTCATCTTTACTGATAAAAAATTGGGAATATTAGCAGTTTTATCACCCTATTCCCTCTTGAGGCCATACCAAAAAGCCCTGCACCGCAGGGCTTTTCACTAGACTCTAACCTTATTTTGCTCTAACCCAAATCGCCAAGCTCGATCTGCACAATACCTTCTTCTTCCTGAATCTCGGCAATCAGGTGCATCAGGCTGCCGAATTCCAGCTCTTTGAATTTGCGGGCGGCAGACTCGTGCCGTACTTCCCACAGACATTCGGACAGTTCGCAGGCTACCGGCACATCACAGCGGATTTGCGCAAGATCCCGTGACAAGTGCAGCATGTCAAGATCAGCTTCGATCTTGGTCCGCACACCCTTAGGCAGCAATTGCAAATTCTCGATAACGCCTTCGACCGTACCATAATCTGTTAGAAGCTTAAGCGCCGTCTTCTCGCCGATGCCGCGAACGCCAGGATAGTTGTCGCTTGTGTCGCCCATGAAGCCCTTCAAGTCGATAACCTGGGCAGGCGTAAGGCCTTTATCAGCCAGCAGTTCCGCAGGATCATACACTTTATAATTGGAACGGCCTTTTTTCATAATCACGACTTTCACGTTGTCCGTAACAAGCTGCAGCATATCATGATCTCCAGTGATAATGTAAACCTCGGATTCTTCACCATAACCCGCTGCCAGTGTGCCGATGCAATCATCAGCTTCATAGCCTACCAGCCCGACATTGGGTACGCCAAGCTCTGCTACAACTTCCTTGACCAAATCAAACTGAGGAATCAGCTCCAGCGGCGGCTCCGCCCGGTTTGACTTATAACCATCATATTTCTCGGTACGGAACGTGCCCTTACCCATATCCCAGCAGCATACTACATGCGTAGGATTAAATGTGCTGACCGCGTCGAAAAAATACTGCAAGAAGCCGTAAACGGCGTTTGTCGGCAGTCCTGCACTTGTCTTGCGGATATATCCGCCATAGGCGGTAGCGTAATAGGCACGGAACAGCAGAGCCATTCCGTCCACGATCATCACGCGACCCTTCGTTTCTGCTGTCATGTGTAAACCTCTCCTAATTCATCTTATTCGTTATTGGGGTCAGACGTTGCTCCAGGCCCCTGCATACTGGTCTTCCTTGAATCCTACGGTAACCTTGGTTCCATCGCTGACGATTGGACGTTTAATCAACATTCCGTTGCTGGACAAAAGCTCCAGTTGCTCTTGCTCGCTAAGACCTGGCAGCTTATCCTTGAGCCCCTGCGATTTATAGACATCACCACTGGTATTAAAGAACTTCTTCAGCTCCAGTCCGCTGTTCTTGAATAGTTCACGCAGCTCCTCCACTCCTGGAGGCTGTTCCTTAATATCCTGCAGATCCAGTTCATGGCCTTGTCCCTGCAGCCATTTGATCGCATTGCGGCAGGTGCCGCATTTTGTATAGTGATAGACTTTCAATGTGCTCATCGTGTGCTCCTTTATCATGAATAGCGAGCAGAGTGCCACTGCACCTCACCTCTGCTCGAATGTACAACTCTAGTAATTGCTGCGAAAGGTACTATTTAACGGTATGTTTTCCCGCTATCAAAGCCCATCTTAAGCTTCAAGCGTGGGCTCCGGCTTCCCCTGCTTCAGCTCACTCTCCAAAGCCGCCATATCCGGCGGCAATGGCGCTTCAAAGATCAGGTTCTGCGGCAGCACCGGATGCCGCAGTGAAAGCCTCACTGCATGCAGCGCCTGACGCGGCATCGCAGCATCCAGCGCAGCAATCCCTGCCAGCTGTGCTTGCTGGGCAGGCGTCGGCACGGCCTCGCTGTATAGCGGGTGCCGGTACATACCGTCACCGATCAGCGGACAGCCGATAGAGGTCATATGCACACGGATCTGATGCGTGCGCCCGGTCTCCAGCTTCAGCTCTACTCGTGAGCCTCCGCTATAGGTTTCCATGACCTTGTAACGGGTCAAGGAAGGATAGCCATCCGGCGTCACAATGCGCCGGTGGGGCTCCGCCGGATCACGATCGATCGGCCCATCGATATCACCTTCCGGCACTGCCGGTACGCCATGTACGAAGGCCGTATACCGCTTGTCCACCGTTCCGGCAATCATCTGCTCAGAGATGTGCTGGTGCGCAAACGGGTTTTTGGCGATAACTAAAACGCCCGAAGTCTCCTGATCCAGCCGGTGTACCGGCCGGAAGCGGTAGCGCTCCCCTTTTTCCGCCCAGTAATGAACAATGCCGTTCGCTAAGGTGTCCGTATAATGGCCGTGAGTCGGATGCACGATGATCCCTGCTGCTTTGTTGACCACCAGCAAATGCTCGTCTTCATACAACGATTCGAAGGGAATCGGCTGGGGTAAAATATCCTCGGAGACTTCCGTCTCCATGCGAATTTCTACAATATCTCCGGTCCGGATCTTCACGCTGATATAAACACGCTCTCCGTTGACCATAATGCCTTGCTCCGTCATTTTGAGCCTGGACAAAAGCTTGCGTGAAACATCCATCCGTTTATGCAAGATGGTCTTGAGCAACCAGCCGTCCTCTTCCGGTGGGATAATATAAGATATGGGTGAATAATAGCTAGTCATGTTAATTCCGGAACACCTTTTTACCGCGCACATATTCTACGTCAGCAATCCCTGTTCTTGTATTAGCAGTGCGGGCCAGTGCGAAGAAGTAATCAGATAGACGGTTCAGGTAAATGACGACCTCCGGGTTCACCTCGCTGTTTCGAGCAAGCGTCACGGTCCGCCGTTCAGCACGACGACAGATGGTGCGGCAGACATGCAGCACAGACGACAGCTGACTTCCTCCAGGGAGGATAAACCGTTCCAGCGCCGGATTCTCACTTTCCAAACTGTCGATCCAGTCCTCCAGCCGCTCGGCCATCTCAATATTCACCTTATAGTTATTGTCGCTTAGCGTTACGTAAGCCAGATCCGAGCCGCAGTCGAATAACTCGTGCTGAATCTCCAGCAGCTGCTCCCGGACATCGGCGAACTTCTCGTCTTCCATCAGACTACGTGCCTGTCCTACAAAGCCGTTCAGCTCATCGATAGTTCCATAAGCTTCTACCCGGACATCGTCCTTGGCTACCCTGCCTCCGATGACTGAGGTCTCCCCTTTATCGCCGGTACGTGTATAAATTTTCATAACGTACTCTCCTCCACTTTTCACCAATACTGTGAATCAATCTATTCCATCATGGCTTTAATCGCTGCAATGCTCTGTTCCAGACTGTCCGCCGAAACGGCAATTGTCAGAAACGCATCATCAGGCGCAAAGCCGGCATCCTTGAACATCTTCAGCTTGGACAACGGAATCGCAAACAAATGCTTCTCCTGAACAATATCCTTGCTTCCTTCCTTCACTACCCCGCCTTCAAAGACGCCTTCCGGGTAATCGTCCGGATTAAAATATTCGTCCAGCGGGCGGTTGGCCCCGCTTTTGCCATAGTTGAGCACATCTTCCTTCGACAGGATTACAATATCATTCATAGCAGCCGCGTATTCAACCATCAGCTTCTGGATATTATAGATCGGTGCTGTGCTGAACTCCACCTTAGCCTCGTCGCCCAGCTTGTCCTTCAGGTGGCTCTCAAAGCCCTGAACAACCTTGGTATCGGGATTCACTCCGTTCAACATCATAAAGATATTCACCGTATCCTTCGTGTTCCCCCCACCGCAGCCTGCAATCAACGTCATCATTACCAGCAGTGCAACGGCTATGCTGCCTTTCCACTTTCCCTTCAATCCGCTTCCCCCTTAGTCCTAAAAATCACATAATAACAGTTTAAACGCACTTGCGCAAAGAAGGCAAATATATAGAAATCAACTTGAAATTTTTACAATAAACATAGCAAGGCCCTAATTGAGGAAAAGGTTCGGTTTGTACCGTAGCCTCGTAAGTATGTGACACCCTAGAGAAGCAAAAACAAGCAACGAGCCGGATCCCCATGGACCATGGCTCGTTGCTTGTTTTCAATTCTGCAAATAGAAATCCTACCTTTTTACACCATACCCCCGTTGACACGCAATGTCTGACCGGTCACCCAACCGGATGCGTCGCTGGCCAGGAACACAACCGCCCCTGCGATATCCTCCGGCTCTCCCAGACGTCCGAAAGCATTCATTTTACGAATACCGTCAATCTGCTCCTCCGATTTACCCACAGTGAACAGCTCGGTGTTCACTGGACCCGGTGCGACAGCGTTAATGGTGATTCCCTTAGGTCCAAGCTCCTTCGCTAGTTGGCGGGTAAATTGCTCTACTGCACCCTTGCTGCCTGCGTAAACGCTGTACGTCGGGAACATTACACCAGCGACAGAAGTGGAGAAATTGATGATCCGGCCGCCCTGACCCATGTGTTTGACCGCTTGCTGGATAGCAAAGAAGGTTCCTTTCACATTGATGCCGAACTGCTTGTCAAAATCCTCCTCAGTGACTGCCGCAAGCGGCTTGGTCATCATTACACCAGCATTGTTCACCAGAATATCCAGGGCGCCAAAAGCCTTCACTGTTTCTTCAAACAGCTTCTCCAACTGGGCTACATTGCTAATATCCGCCTGAATGGCTACAGCCTCGCCGCCGTTTTGCTTAATTTCGGAAACAACCTCCTCCGCTTTATCCGGGCTGCTGCTGTAATTCACCACAACCTTCGCCCCGTTCCGGGCTAGTTCCTCTGCAATTGCACGGCCGATGCCTCTCGATGATCCTGTTACGACTGCCACTTTACCAGAAAGATTGTTTCCCATGTTAATAACCTCCAATGATTTATTAAATAGAACAAGTAGTACTATATAAGCCAAACAAAAGAAAGTAACTTACCACCAATATTTAGATTTAATCAACAGTTACAGCAGCCTCTAACAAACCGCCGAGTCCAATCCGCTCCAAAAATTCAATCCGCAGTTTCTCCGAAAGCTCCGTTACTTCAGCGGCACCGTCACCGACAAAATCGATAACAGATCGTACAGGACGCTGACCAGCGGGCAGGCTGACAATACGGGCCACTTCATCCGCTACAGCTTGGGGATCAGCGTCATCAGGTGTAAGCGCGCTTAGCCTATCGCCAACCTCATCGAGCAGCCCGTTGATTCTTGCGTAAGCTGCTGAAGTCTCTCCATCAGCTGGAGGGGTAGCATTCGGAAAATGTGAAGTCCCTTTCGTGAAGGCACCGGGTACTACGAAGGAAGTCTCGATCCCGAAAGGAGCGACTTCATACGCCATCGTTTGGGCAAGTGAATCCATAGCCGCTTTGGCAGCTACATAAGGTCCAAGGAACGGCGGGAAGCCGCCGCGAACGGTAGTGCTGCTGATCCAAAGCAGCAGGCCAGATTCCTGTGCTCTCATATACGGCAGAGCCGCCCGGTTCACCCGCTGTGTCCCGAGAACGTTGGTGTCATATACCTTAGCCATTTCTTCCGGGGAAAAAGCCTCAGTCACACCAACTACTAGGTGACCAGCATTATGCATAACCACATCCAAAACACCCTGCTCTTTCACAATGACCTGCACCGCACGGTCTGCCGATTCCTGAGAGAGAACATCCAGCTCCAGAGCCTTGATACTGAATCCATTCTCCGCTGCATAATCGTGCAGTTCCTTGGCCCGGGGGGCGTTCCGCCCTTCAACATCGCGCATGCTGGCATATACGATATGTCCTGCGGCCGCTAAAGTGCGGGCGGACAAGTTGCCTATTCCAGTAGAAGCACCTGTGACGAGAATAACTGATTTGTGAGCTTGATTCATGTTGTCACTCCTTAAAAATGGATTGATTACCAGTCCAATCTTCATAATGTCGGCACGTTTCTTCGCTGCTATGCATCTCCTTAAGATTTTGTTGGCGTATGAGCCCAATTGAATTCTGTGCTGCATCCGTCCGGTGAATTGATTATATAATAACAAATATCAATAATCAACTGACAATTTTATATATTTGTCATTTTATTTTTTTCTTTTCTATTTTGCATAAAAAAAAGAAGCACCGCTGATAAGTCTAATCAGCAGTACTTCCCTATGTTTTTGTTACACATTACCTTTAGCCATTTGAATTAAGAGGCTTTGATCCCTTCAATCAGCAGCCCCCACACGGAGTCAAAATCCTGACCAAGTGTGGTCTCGGACCATTCGTAAGCATGCGCGGGGTGATTAAAATGAGCCATTGCAATAAACAGCGCTCTCGCCATCACTTCAGGCTGACCCGGCTTCAATTCTCCCTGCTTTATCCCCCGCTCAACGATCTGAGCAATTTGGGAGATTAAACAGTCCACATGTTCCGAGATGACATCCGCAGTCTCCAGGGTAACCGCCGTATACATTGCAAACATCTCCGGATCTTCTACAGCGTAAGCCAGCTTACTCTGTGACAGGATCAGAAACCATTGCCTCAGCCGCTGGGCCGTACTACCGCCCTTCTCCTCCGCTATTGCCTGCAGCGGATCAGAGATTTGGTGCAGCCACCGCTCCGTTACCGCTGCCCGCAAAACTGCCTTGCTGGGAAAATGACGGTAGATCGTTCCATGGCTGACCGATAGTACACGGGCAACATCTACTACCGAGCTTTTATCAGGACCAAACCGGCGCAGCACGCTCTCCGCTGCATCCAGAATCATTTCTTTAGTTAATGCCTGTTCATTTTTCATATTGATCGAAGTTACACAAATACCGGACAAAAGGGCCCTCAGCATTCGCTGTGCCTTCTTTACCCCCTTGCTTGCTTTACGAATACCATAGCACAACAATTATAGGGTATCAATATTGTTATTTTGTCATTCATAACCTCACACCTTGTATTACTGGATAAAAGTACACCCTAAAATACTCTGCGGGCCGTCACAAAACGTTTCATCCACTTGCTGTCCAAGGTTTCGTAGTGAACGCCTTGTTCCTTCGAATAGGTGTGCAGAATCCGGTTGTTTCCGGCATAAATGGCGACATGCCCAATATTTAGTCCGCGCGCACTGAAGAATAGCAAATCACCCTTACGCAGGTCTCCGATACTTACTTCCTTGCCTTCTTTGGCCTGATTGTAGGAGACACGCGCCAGATCAATGGACAGAACCTCCTTGAACACCCGACCGACAAAAGATGAACAGTCGAATGTACGTGTCTGATCCGGAGAAGCACCGAATTCATAAGGGGTGCCCAGGAACTTCTCTCCATACGCCAGCAACGCATTTCCTTGCAGCTCTGCAAGGGAAGGACTGGTGTAGTCGCTAAAGCCCGGTTTTGCAGATATATAACCTGTCTTATTGTCCTCTGTGCGTACTTTCAGCCACAGGGCATCGGTCTCTTCAAGAACCTGAACCTTCTCCCCAGCCGGTAGCGATTCAATGACACTGGAGTCCGTTCCCGAATCCGGCACGGTGCGTAGATTAACGGCGCTCACAATCTTGGTGTTGTACTCTTGGGCTGAATTAATACGGATTTCATGACTAACCGGGTCCCATTTCACTTGGTTGCCCAGCGCCTCACTAAAATATCGCAGCGGCATCATCGTATTCCCGGCAACGATCTGACCCGGCACGCTCAGTGTGACCAGCTTACCATTCGTATAAGCAGCCCCATCTCCGATCCGGTAACTCAACACGGTCTCTCCCTTGGTCGCTGTCACCGATTTGGCTTGATTGTCCCAAGAGAGCTTGGCTCCCTGCTCCTCAAACAGCTTGCGCATCGGCACAAGGACCGTATCATTCACGAACAGTGGCTGAACACCGAATTGAAGGGGTCGTCCATCCAAATAGATGGCAGTCTCTTGATTGTCAGACGCGCTATCGGCATGTGCCGGAGCTGAGTACAACAGCGGTGCCAGTAGCAGAAGCAGTGCCGCTTGTCTAGTTCTCTTCATGTTGTCTTCACCTCGGGTGATTGATAGATTCAAGAGTTTGTACTCAGACCGGTTCCAGAAGTTTTGTGCTAATTGTTTCCAATCCCATGTGAAATGTCAGGCAATACACCCAGATTGGCTTCTTTATCATCATAAAAAAGAGGGCCCAAATGGGCCCTCCGAGCTGCGCCCCGGACGATTATCTTCTACAGGGACGTACCTTCATATATTCATTTATCTTTAGATCCAGCAGACTGCTGATTTCAATGACGTTGTCCGAGGTGAACGATTTCTCCTGCAAAAAAAGCTGCTCCATCTTGGTGCGTAATACCCGAATTTCATCTTCCAAAGAGAGCCTGCGTACAGAAGCATCGCCCTTAGGGGACCGTTTCCCGCTTCCTGAAAAACATTCCCCGCCATAGGAAGGTAAGTAATAATCGGCACTGAGCACAATCATACCTCCTAAAAATCTTGTTGAGCGTCTGCTATAAAATAGCATCGAAACAACCGGCTAGAAAGCATCCGCTTCGTTTCCAGAGCAACGTTGACCTCCAACTGTCATTAAAGGCTACACTTACTCTCTCAAAGTAAAATTATACCATGCAATTGAGAGATTTACTAGACTCTTTTCATAAATTTTACTCTTTATTCCGTTCTTTCCCTTTCGAGCTTGGTAACAAAGGCTCCAATGCGTTCGATGGCCTCATTCAGCTGCGACACCGAAGTCGCATACGAGCAACGAAGATATCCCTCGCCACCCAAACCGAACACACTGCCCGGTACCGCGGCGACCTTACTTTCACGCAACAGCCGCTGGGCGAATTCATCAGAACTCAGACCGGTATGGCGGATGCTTGGAAAAGCGTAAAACGCCCCCTGCGGCTCATGGCATTCCAGCCCTGCATCCCGCAGGCCCTTCACGATCAGGCGCCGCCGCTGGTTATAGGAATCGGTCATCCGATCCTTTTCCTCCAGCCCGTTGGTCAGCGCCTCCAGCGCGGCAACCTGCCCCATGGAAGGCGCACACATTACCGTGTACTGATGAATCTTCAACATGGCAGAGATGAGCTCTGGATGACCGCAGGCGTAACCCATACGCCAGCCTGTCATGGCAAAGGCTTTGGAGAAGCCGCTAACGAGAATCGTGCGGTCTTTCATACCCGGCAGCGACGGGAAGCTTACATGGTTGCTGCCGTAGGTCAGTTCCGCATAGATTTCATCAGAAATCACGATGAGATCATGTTTTTCCACGACTTTTGCAATAGGCTCCCAGTCCTCGCGTGTCATAATCGCACCCGTCGGATTGCTCGGATAGCACAGGATCAGCACTTTAGAACGCGGTGTGATCTTGGCTTCCAGCCCTTCCGCAGTCAGCTTGAAGTTATGCTCGCCAAAGGTCTCGATGCCAACGGGAATGCCCCCGCCGATGGCAGTTATAGGAGAATATGAAATATAACACGGCTCCGGGATCAGAATCTCGTCGCCTGGTGAGATCAGGGCACGCAGGGCAAGGTCAATCGCCTCGCTTCCCCCTACTGTAGCAATGATTTCGTTAGCCGGATCGTAATCTACTGCAAAACGGTTATGCAGGTAGTTGGCAATTCCCTCCCGCAATTCAGGCATACCTGCGTTGGAGGTATAGCCGGTGAAGCCTTTTTCCAAAGAATATACGCAAGCTTCCCGGACATGCCAAGGAGTCTTGAAATCAGGCTCACCGACCCCCAGTGAGATAATGTCCTTGCTGCCAGCTGCCAGATCAAAAAATTTGCGGATGCCTGATGGCTGAATCTCCCGGACCAGTGGGGCCAAATAGGAGTTCATGGACTTGCCGGTGTCTCCGTTAGGTTGAGTATTGTTCGTGATCATATGGCGTTCTTCCTTTACGGAGAGATCATCAGACGGTTGTCTTCCTCATGCTCCTCGAAGATGATCCCGTCCTGTTTGTATTTTTTGAGCGTAAAGTTGGTTTTGGTAGAGAGCACAGAATCGATCGGCGACAGCTTCTCGGATACGAAATTTGCGACTTCACGCAGATTACGGCCTTCCACTTCCACCAGCAGATCGTATGCACCAGACATCAGATAGACGGATTTCACTTGCGGGTACAGATAAATCCGCTCGGCGATGCCTTCGAAACCGCGGCCCCGCTCCGGCGTAATTTGTACCTCAATCAGTGCGGTTACCCGCTCGTCATCCACCTTATCCCAATTGACGACTGTGGAATATTTTACGATAACATTGTCTTGTTCCATCTGCTCAATCACAGTCTTTACATCGGCTTCTTCCGCCCCAAGTAGCGTGGCCATCAACGCTGTGGAGCTTCGCGCATCCTCCTTGAGCAGTTCCAGCACTTTCCTCTTCAATTCATCCATTTCCTTCATGCCTTCCCTCCGAAATACCTTCGCAGAAGATGTAGCGCGGTAAAGCGCCGCTTTGCGAAAAGAGTTTAATAATACTAATATGACACGAAAATGCCGTCTCTGCAAACAAAATAGACCCGCTTGAGCGGCCTGTTTTCACAGACCGGTCAAGGGGCCATGCGGCATTATGCTTTATTGGGCACCGACTAAGACCTCGATATCCAGCCGGGCGAAGGCATCCAGCCATTCCCTGGAGCAGCCGGAATCAGTAAGCACCATAGCTATACCTTCAAGCGGCGCAATCTGGGCAAAGGTGGTGGCACCGAATTTGGTATGATCAGCGACAAGGATCGCTTCCTCTGTTCGCTGAATCATTTTGCGAGAGATTAATGCTTCATCCAGATGATAATCAGTAATTCCGTCTGCCAGTGAGACGCCTCCCGCCGAGATAAAGGCTTTGTTGACCTTGAACTGATCCAGCAGTTCGTGGGCCATCACACCTGTTGCAGCCTGATACAAGGGATTCACCTCTCCACCGGTAAAAATCAGCTTGCCCTGAAACCCCTCAAGCGCACAGCTCAAAATCGGCGCCGAATTGGTAATAACCGTGACCTGAGCCCGATTCTTCAGGGCGCGCATGATCTCTAGCGTCGTCGTTCCATTATCGAGAATAACAGTCTCTCCATCCCGCACCAGCGATGCTGCCAACTGGCCGATCGCCTGCTTCTCGCTCAGCTGCATCTGGGAGCGTCTCAGAAAGGTCGGCTCCGTCATTTCGGAACGCATCCGTACAGCGCCTCCGTAGACCTTGCGTAGTCTACCTTCTTTCTCCAGCCGGTCCAAATCCCGCCTAATCGTCTCTGTTGTGACATTGAACAGCCCGGCCAAGGCATGAACCTGTATCTTCCCCTCCATTTCAAGCCGTGAAAGAATTGTTTCCTTTCGTTCCTCGTACGTTAGGGACATTCTGCTTCTTCCTCCTGAATCGTGTCTGACCATATGATTTCATTTAAAATGTTTTATGTGTTTTGTTGTTGTTTTACTGCTGTGAACAGTTCAAAGTGTAAAATTCTTTGCCACACTTGTCAACCTAAGCAGACTATAATAAAGGTGCAAACCCTTTGTAAAATGAGGTTTGACAAATTGTAAAGCCCGACCTAAAATCAACATGAAACCAACTAAAAACACATAAATCAACATCAGACACTGAATGAAACAGACAGAGAGGGGATGAAAAGGATGAGCACCCGCTTAACTTTTCGACAGGATGGAACATTTAAAATCGTACAATTCACAGATCTTCATTGGATGGACGGCAGAGCGGAGGATCGTCAGACCCGCGCCCTTATGGAAGGTGTGCTGGAAGCGGAGCAGCCGGATCTCGTCGTGTTTACAGGAGATGTCATCTATACCGGACCAGTGTCCCCAGGAAAGCAAGAATGCGAGAACCCGCAGCAAGCCTTCCGTGATGCAGTTGCTGCCGTGGAAGCCCGGAATATCCCTTGGGCCTTTGTCCTTGGCAATCATGATACAGAGAGCCGGATTACCCCTGAAGAGCTGATGCAAGTAGCGCTGGAACACCCGCATGCTTTGGCTCAAGCGGGCCCGGCTGAAATCGCAGGAATGGGCAATTATTCGCTAACCATTAATAAACGTGACGGTGAATCCGCAGCGGTACTCTATTTCCTTGACTCCGGCAGCTATTCGGAACTTACACATGTTCCCGGATATAATTGGGTCAAGCCGAGCCAAATCAACTGGCTGATAGCGGAATCTGCAAGGCTTAACCCGCACAACGGGCAGGATAAGCTGCCTGCCCTTGCCTTTTTCCATATCCCTGTGCCGGAATATCAGGAGGTCTGGGACACTCAGGTCTGCTACGGAAATAAGTTCGAGCGCGTGTGCAGCGCACCTGTAAATTCGGGCTTGTTCGCGACCCTGCTGGAGATGGGTGATGTGCTGGGCACCTTCTGCGGTCACGACCATATCAACGACTACAGCGGAAGCCTGCACGGTATTAAGCTGAGCTATGGCCGGGCCAGCGGCTTCAATACCTATGGCCGCGAAGGCTTTATGCGCGGAGCCCGGGTCATCAGACTGTCTGAAGGCACCAAGACCTTCGACACCTGGCTGCGTCTGGAAGATGGATCCTTCATTGAACATCAGCCTCTGCATGAGCCCGATCCGGCTTCCGGGCACTAAGTAGCAGGGAGCGGAACTATTTATGCTGCTGCCTATACTGCTAGTTATCGCCTCCGGCATGGCTCATGCCGTCTGGAGTCTTTTCACCAAGAAAAGCCGCAGCAAAAGTGTCTTTTTATGGTCTATTATGATGATATCCACTTTATTGCTTTTGCCTGTACTGATCATTGAATTGTGGCGCAACCCTCTTTCAGTCAGCGCGTATGGCCTGCTGCTGTTGTCTGTGGTTCTCCAGGGCCTTTACGCCTGGCTTTTATCCAGAACCTACGAGCTAGGCGACCTCTCTCAAATTTATCCGATCATGAGAGGCACAAGTACTCTGCTTGTTCCCGTCATCGGGATTGTCGCATTAGGTGAATCGCTATCACCAGTGGGCTGGGCAGGTATTCTCTGTATGCTGGCCGGGTTCATCGTTCTAGGTTCATCAGGCGGTGTCAGGAACCAGCCTAGCGCTACTGCGCTCACACAGGCAAAACCTATTCTGATGGCGCTCAGTGTCGGTTTCTGCACCACCTGTTATGTATTCGTCGATAAGCTGAATCTTCAGCATCTGTCGCCGCTTGCTCTGCTGGAAGTGACCAATATCGGCTTCGTCCTAGGATTGACTCCGGCAGTATTGTCTTCGCCCCGCATCAGAGAGGAATGGCAAGCCAATCGCAATACTTTGCTGCTTGGGGCCATTTTGAATCCTGGCTCCTACCTGCTGTTTTTGTTCGCTATGCAGCAGGCGCCCATTGCTCATATCAGCCCTCTACGGGAGATTGGAACGGTGTTTGCCGCGCTTCTCGGCATCGTACTACTTAAGGAGCAGCAGGGTCTAAAGCGTATTGCCAGCTCTGTAGTCATTTTCTGCGGAATTGTGCTGCTTGGCGTCTTTGGGTAGTGTATCGTTCTAATTTCGTTATAAAATGTAAAAAGGTTAACTCCTGATTTCAGGGGTTAACCTTTTTTGTAAGCAAGCTATTGCTGGCAGACAGTCATGTCCATCTGCTTCACATGCTTCAATGCCGGGTTACATATAGTAAGAATTATGTGAATTGTTCTGTTGATGAGTCACGCTGGGATTATGGCTATAGTCGCCGACTCCCCCTGTTTTTTGCTGCACAAACTGCTGGCATTTTTGCTGTGTCTGCTGTGCAGTCTGAATTTGCTTGTCCACATCCTGACGCAAGGCCTTGGAGGGAGCTGTGTACATATTCATTTGCGACATATGGGTATACAAATCCCCTTGAAGGCGCAGCGTATCCATCGTCAAATTGTTGAAGGCTTGACGAACAGATGGACAGGCAGATTCTGTGGCGGCAGTGGTATATTCGCGTACCGTCCGTTTCAGGTCGGCCAGCACCGTATTCATCAGGTCCTCATCCGCCATAAATGATCCGTTTTGTGCGTTCACTAAGATAACCTCCTTAAAGTTGGAATAGCGTTATTGTGGCTGCGTTGGGGCATATTGCTGGTGCTGCTGCAGCATTTGTGTCAACATGCCCATGTGCTGTGTATGGCTCTGGATATGCTGGATGCAGATTTGGCGGACGGCCTGATTCTGTGTAGAACCGGCTGTAGCCGCCAGTTGCTTGATTAGCAAATCCTCATTAGAAATGGAGTCGGCGATGTATTCCAGCTCTTTACCGCTGAGTGCCTGCATTTGTGTAGATTGCATATGATGTTTTCCCTCCTTATAGATGGTTCAAACCAACAGTAGTATGCCCTGGGCCCAGCACATTATGTGCCAAAAAGCGCAAACCAGCACAGGCAAAACATGCATGAGTCCATCGTTTCCTGCGAATACTACGCCCGATGATACGAAAGGGAGATCGACGATGAAATTAATCAGCGGGCAAACGCCCTGGAGTGATACATTGCTAAATCCGCCTGCTTACCCGGCGTTGCAAGGAGATGCCTACTGTGAGTGTCTGATAGTAGGCGGCGGAATGGGCGGAGCCATGACTTCCTATCAGCTGTCCGTGAACGGAGCAGATGTGATCTTGATCGACAAACGAGCCGTAGCTGGCGGAAGCTCACACGCTAACACTGGGCTATTGCAGATCTCTAATGACAAGTCATTGACTGCTTGTATCAACACGTTTGGAGAGGCTCAGGGTGTGATGTTCTATAAGTTGTGTCAGAAGGCACTCGACAATATTGTTGGCCTCCCTGCCAAGCTGGAGATCGACCCGCAGATCATTCCCCGTTCCAGCTTGCTGTATGCCAGTAAGCCAGAGGATGTGCCAACCCTACGTGAAGAGCACCGCAATTTGACCGCTCACGGCTTTCATTCGGAGTTTTGGGAGCAGGACCAGATTGCTTCGGTATACTCTTTTGCCAAACCAGCAGGCCTGTACTCCCGGGGAGATGCCGAGACCAATCCCTTCCGAACGGTGCATAGCCTGATCCATCAGGCGGCCAAGAACGGGGCTCGTGTATACGAACAGACCAAAGCGCAGCATTATGAGTTCAAGGAAGACGGCGTGATTTGCCACACCAGGCATGGTCGGATTTTTGCGAAGAATGTTATTTTTGCTATGGGCTATGAGACACAGGAGATGAAGAAGGACCGGGGTGCCGAACTGATTAATACATATGCTATCATGACCCGTCCCCTGAAAGAGCTTCCCAAATGGCATGAGCAAAGCTTGCTCTGGGAAACAGCTCGTCCCTACCTTTACTTCAGAACCACTCCGGAGGGACGCATCATTGCCGGCGGTAAAGATGAACCACTGACTGATGACAAGCAGCGCGAGGTTAGAGTTCTCTCCCAGAGTAAAAGGCTACGGGAGGAGCTGGAAGCATTATTCCCGGAAATCCGCGGCATAGAGGTTGAATACGCCTGGGGCGCCGTATTTGGAACAACGCGTGACGGCCTGCCCTATATTGGGCCGCACCCGGATTATCCGCATAGTTACTTCATTGAAGGCTACGGCGGCAACGGCACTGCCTACAGCAATATAGCGGCAGAGCTATTGACGGATACTCTTGGTGGAAAGCACAGGCCGGAACTCGATCTGTTCTCACTGACCCGTTCATCCAGACCTTCACCCCATAGCGTTTCATGAAAAGACGAGCTGATTATATTGTGACTGCACCTACAACAAAAGCTTGGACTGTAATCAGTCCAAGCTTTTGTTTATTTTCCAATATGAAGGATGAATGGTGTACTTCTCAGTTTGCTTTTACAAATTCTGCAGATTTGATCCCCGCTTGGCGACCGAAAATAATGATTTCTGCAACCGAGTTTCCGCCGATCCGGTTTTGACCATGCAGACCTCCTGTCACCTCACCTGCAGCAAACAGACCTGTGATAGGGTTACCCTCTTTATTTAAAACTTCTGTGTTGGTGTTGATTTTCACACCGCCCATGGTGTAATGAACCCCGGGACCGATTTTAATCGCAAAGTAGGGCGCGCTGGACAAGTCGTTGTCCATCCCTGTTGTTCTGCCGAATTCGGCATCCTCTTTACCTTTTACAGAGCTGTTCCAGGTATCCAGTGTTTTTTGCAATTGATCACCCGGCACACCCATTTCCTGGGCCAACGTCTCGATGGAATCAGCTTGGATCACAAAGCCCATCTTCTCATATTGTTCAATTGCTTTAACTCTGGATTTCACGCCAGAATCAAAGACCAGAAAAGCTGCATTTTCAGGAAGTTGATTGATTGCGGCGGTTACTTTGTCACGAGTACCCAGATCGTTGGTGAATCGTTTACCTTCGCTGGATACGAGGATAGCGCCTTCCCCGCGAACAGCTTCCCCAATGAGATATGATTTTTCTTGCTGCACCGTCGGGTGAACTTGGATCTGATCCATATCGACAGTTACACCACCGAGCTTCTCAATCATCTGAATGCCGTCACCTGTACTGCCGATTTGATTGGTTGTCACATATCCGTCTAAATCAGGTCTGACTTCAGAGATCATTCCCTTGTTGGACCCAAAACCTCCAGTTGTCACAACGACCGCCTTCGCTGTAATGGTTTTCTCATCCTCTTGGTTAAAGATGACTTTGACGCCATTGACCTTGCCATCTTTTTCAGTAATGTCCTTGACATCGGCGTTCACAAAAAGCGGGATTCCTTGCTCTTGAATATTGTTCACTAGACCTTTAACAAGATATTGTCCAACTGCAGAGCCATCTTCAGGACGATGTGTACGCTTCTCGTTCATACCGCCTGTAATGGTGATATTGCTCAGTTTGATTCCGATGGAGTCGAGCCAGTCAATAGCACTGGCGGAATGGTCAACGAAGAAACGCAGCATCTCTTTGTCGTTCGTATCATGACCACCCTTTAAGCTCTCTTCATAAAATAAATCATTGCTGTCTGCAATACCTTGCTCCTTTTGGAACTTCGTTTCAGAAGCGTTCATTCCCGAAGAAGACTTCGTTGTATTCCCGCCAGCAACCGGCATTTTTTCGAAAATAACAGGGTTCATCCCTTTGGCTTTAGCCTCAAGCGCGGCAGACATCCCTGCCCCGCCTCCACCGACAATAATGATATCGTATGTATCCTTCAGTTGATCGAGCGGTGTATAGCTTGCTTCCGATGCTCCTGAAACAGCTTCCGTGGTTGCTTCCTTTGCCGCATCCTTGTTGTCTTGATTCTTGTTCCCGCTGCTGCTGTTATTGCCACTATTCCCGCATCCTGCGATCACGAGCATAACAGAGAGAATGAGAATAAGCGCAGCCACTGATTTCTTTTTCATAATTTATAATTGCCCCCTTGTGCATTTTTTCACAATTAATCATAACCGTAAAAGTGCTGTTCATGATAGTTTACGTAATTAAAGAAAACGTTTCGTCATTAAAGTAACAGATACTTCATAATTTTAATGAATTTCATGTTATAATATACTATCTGCGTGACAGAGAGACTTTTATCACTGTTCGGATATTCACATTAAATGTAATATGTTGCATATCAGAACACTGTCGCTACACAAACATAAACTTCATAAATCACAAGCTATGATTGCTATGGATCACACTATAGCAGGAGCAGCTTCTGGAGAGACCGCAGGCAATCTGCGGCGCCGAAGGGTTCACAATCTCAGGCAAAAGGACAGAAGAGTACTGAATATGTATTTGTCATGCTGATTATCATTAGCAGGGCAAGTATTATTTAATATTCTTTTTACCTAGAGATTGGATGACATCCAGTCTCTTTTTTATTGGCATTATATCCATTTAGGGGGAAACAGGTATGGCACAAACAGAATTAAAGCGAGAGCTGGCTAATCGGCATGTTCAGCTCATCGCTATTGGCGGCACCATTGGGACGGGATTATTCCTGGGATCGGGCAAAGCGATTCAACAAGCAGGTCCTTCTATCATGATCACGTATTTAATCGTGGGGATTGCTGTGTTTTTTGTAATGAGAGCATTGGGAGAACTTCTGTTGTCTAAGGCAGGTTATCAATCGTTTACGGACATTGCCGAAGACTATCTCGGCCCTCGAGCTGCGTTTATCACGGGTTGGACCTATTGGTTCTGCTGGATCATGACAGCTATGGCTGATGTTATAGCCGTTGGCATATACGTGAACTATTGGTTTGATATCCCGCAATGGGTACCGGCCATCGTCTGCCTGATCATTTTATTAGGGCTCAATCTATTAACTGTAAAAAATTTCGGGGAATTGGAGTTTTGGTTTGCGTTAATTAAAGTAATTACAATTCTTGCCTTGATCGGCATCGGGGTCGTTTTGCTGATCATGGGACTCAAAACAGATGCAGGATCGGTAACTATACGGAATCTCTGGGAGCATGGCGGCTTTTTTCCAAACGGCGCCTCAGGTTTTTTATTTTCTTTTCAAATGGTGGTATTCGCTTATGTCGGCGTGGAATTAGTTGGTGTTTCGGCAGCGGAGACATCCAATCCAGAGAAAAACATTCCATCTGCTATTAATAAAATCCCTTTGCGGATCCTATTTTTTTACGTTGGCGCACTGTTTGTCCTCCTGTGCATTAACCCATGGACAGATCTCAGTCCGGCGGAAAGTCCATTCGTGAAAACCTTTAGTTTAATAGGAATACCCATCGCTGCGGGAATTATTAATTTCGTCGTATTAACTTCAGCCGCTTCCGCCTGCAACAGCGGGATGTTCTCGACAAGCCGGATTCTTTATAGTTTGAGCAAAAAGAACCAAGCATCCCCTCATTTTGCCAAGCTAAATAAAAATCATGTACCAGGGAACTCCTTATTTATTTCTACGCTCGTTATATCGGTTGGTACTTTATTAAGTAAAGTCATTCCAGGTCAAGCTTTTGGGATCGTCACTACTATAAGTGCAATTTGTTTTATATGGGTTTGGGGTGTTGTTCTAGTATGCCATATCAAGTACAAGAAGACTCGGCCGGACTTACAGGCTAAATCCAAGTTCAAAGCACCGTTCACTCCGGCTATTAATTATGCGGTCCTAACATTGTTTGCCGTAATTCTTATCATAATGCTCTTCGCAGAAGAGACACGACCGGCTTTATTGTTTACCCCGTTATGGTTCATATTACTGTTCATACTGTATTCAATACGTAGCAATAAGAGCAACAACAACCATGATATCAACACGATCAATCCAAAAGGCTGATCCTGAGCAACGTTCTGTACTAATCTATATAAAACAAACTTAAGATTCTCACTTAAGGCTTGGTCGACACTACGGTGAATGTTTGGACTTCCGGTCGCTGTTGAAATCTGGCTACAGCTTAGGCTTACGATGCGTGCTTTCCTACGGAAAGCTTTCAGGCGGTCGCTTACGCTCCTACAGTTCCAATCCTTCCCCTCCGTTCCTTCTGGCTCTTTGTTACTTTCTTTTATTCGTCTTATATAAATAATTAAAGAAACCCCAGGTCGTAATGACCTGGGATTCTCGCAATTTCAAACTTTACAGCCTCTTGCAAACACCTCGTCTACTCAAATATTAGGAGATTCACCTGTGTGCCCCTCTGATATTACCCTGTACTTATATACTGGACGCCCTATCGCCCCATAGCTGATCTCCATAGACAAAGCACCGGTATCCGTCAGATACATCAAATACTTGCGCACCGATATTCTGGAGATAGGCGCTCTTGTAGAAATATCGTCTGTAGAGAAGGAATCTTGCGACAGCCCGTTGATGATCTCCCAGATGTTATCCAAGGTACTCTCACTGAGTCCTTTAGGGAGCACAGGAGCAGCAGACACCACGACAGGATTCTTCTCTGTCTCCCCCCGATGCCGGACAAGCTTATCTAACTGTTCCTGATTAAGATTTTTCCTATGCCTCATCAGCAGGTTGTTCTCCCTATACGTGGTCAATGCCGCCTGAAAACGAGCAAACTCAAAGGGCTTGATCAGATAATCCACTGCACCATGCTGCAAGGCATTACGGATACTGACATTATCGCTAGCTGCTGATATAACAATCACATCTACCGTACTTCCTTGTTCACGTAAAAAGGATAGCAGCTGAAGCCCGTTACTCTTTGGCATATAGATATCCAAGAGAATCAAATCTACTTGTTGGCTTGCCAGCAGTACGTTAGCCTCTTCAACTGAAGCAGCACAGCCAGTATACCGAAACCCATCCATCTGCTCCAGATAATGCCGGTTAAACTTCGCTACCATCGGATCATCTTCCACGATTATTACGTTAATCATCTAGACTCATCACCTTTAGTCAAATACGGCACATTTACGACAAAAACCGTTCCTGGATCATGACCGGGAAGCAACTGCAAATGTCCGTTCAGTTTATTCACACTTCGCCGGACCAGATGGAGTCCCATCCCCCGGTTCTCCCCTTTTGTGGAGAAGCCCTGCGTATAGATATTCTCTTGCAGCGGTTCCGGTATGCCGGGACCGTTGTCCCTGACTATACAGATCAAACGGCCTTCGTCATAGTAAAAAGCCAGCCGTATTTCCTTGTTTTCAGACGTCATATCGCTCAGGGCATCCCTTGCATTATCCAGCAGATTGCCGGCAATCGTGATCAACTCATGGGTTATCTCCGCTTGGGCTGACTCCGGCAGATAGCTGTCTTCCTCCAGCACAAGATTGATGCCGTCCTCGCGGGCCCTGCTTAATTTACCTAGCAGAAATCCCGCCATAACCGGATCTTTGATTGCTCTTGTGATGGAACCAATCTCGCTCTGATAATTACTTACCGTTCCGGAAATATACTGCTGCAGCTCATCATACATCCCCATATGGGTCATACCCAAAATAACATGCAGTTTGTTCATATATTCGTGCGCACCTGCCCGCAGCGCATCCGCGTATACGGATATCCCGGATAACTGCGCTGCAAGTTGGGTAATTTCAGTCATATCTCTGAAAGTGACGATCGCTCCAACAATCTCGCCGCCCACACGAATCGGCAAACTGTTAGCCAGCAGAGAAATCCCATTCAGGTCAATTTCTTCATCCAGCTTCACATCCCCTGATTTCAAGACCTTATCCAGGCGCAGAGCTGGCCAATAATCATCTATGTATGATTCCAAAGCCTTTCCTGTAATTCCAGCAGCCGTAAACAACCGTTCTGCCTCCACATTAATCAACGTGATACGCGCCTCAGCGTCTATGGCAATGATGCCCTCACGGGCTGATTGCAGCATAGCACTGCGTTCTTCCAGCAGTCTTGAAATTTCCGACGGCTCCATCCCGAACATCATCTTCTTAATCTTTTTTCCCAGCACAATAGCGCCCAAAGTGCCAAGCAGGGCCCCCGATAACAGGATCAAGATGATGGTCCACTCATTTTTCTTAATAATATCATGTACCCGTTTCATGGAGAAGCCGACGACAACAACTCCAACCTGATGTCCTTTGTCATTATATACCGGCACGAATGCGCGCAAGGATTTGCCCATTGTCCCCCAGCCCACCGAAATGCTATCCTCGCCCTGCAGCGCTAATTCCTGTCCTCCGCCAACAAAAGGCTTGCCAATAAGGGCCGGGTCGGGATGCGAGTAGCGGATACTATCCATATCTAGTACCACTACGAACAGACTATCATTACGACGAGCGATTTTTCCCGTATAAGCTTGAATATCCTTACTTACACCCTCCTCCAGGCCTTTGGACACCAGCGGTGTCAGGGCAACTGTGTGGGCAATGCTTAGGGCCTTGCCCTCCAATGCTTTTCGGGTCTGGGGTAAAATATGATTAATGAAGATAATATACAGTACAAGCAGTACGGAAAACACCACTGCGGACACCATGATCGCAATCGTCGTTACCATGCTGTTAATCCGTTTTCTTTTGACCAATGTAGGCCTCTCCCATAACAATAAAATAAAACGTTTTAGACCGGATGCCTGTCCTCCTGACGGGACAAAGAACGCCTAAGGACCAGCCAGCTTCCCAGCGGTGCCGCACCAAGCACCAACAGCAGCACTGTTATCGTACGCGGTGATCGGTTGACAGACAACACCGCAATGAACACCAGAATACCCAGTATTCTGCCACACATCAAACTTAACTCCCGCAGCACGACAAGCTCTACCCGATTGCTCACGCTCTCTTCAGACGCTCCAATCAGATCAAAGCTGGTTGATGTCATCGGCAACATATACAGCGGAATAAACAGCGAAGTACCCATTCCCATGATCAATAAAGTTCCGTAATTCACCTGCCACAGCAGCGGTGTGATCACTCCAACCAGCAGCACCCCGCCAATCAGCATACCGGCAGACCGGTATGTCGGCTTAAAGAACTTACCTGCGATCCAGTAACTTACTAACGAGACTGCAGATGTAACCAGTGCAAACTGACCGAGTTTGCTCTCTTCCTTAGCGGCAACAAAGACCAGCAAACCAATTAGAAACGAGAAGACCCCTTCTCGCAAGCCCTGAAAAAAAAGCCCTGCAGCCACTTTTCGCCACTGGCCTGAACCCTTCAGCTGCCGCCATGGCTCCAGCCAACCGTAATCTGCCTCGCTCTTGCGTTTTTTGAGAAAAAAGCTTAGCACTACCGCTGCTCCGTAGATACCGAGCGAGATCATAAATACGATCCGATAACCGCGGTCTCCGGATAAAGAAGAGATTAACCTTCCTGAAGCCCAAGGTCCGACTATCCCTGTCAGCGAGCCCAAGAGTCCCATCCAGCCGTTCCAGAAGTCACGGTTTGCAGCATCCGTAATCTCGAAATAGACGATATTAAACGCCAGCCAGAATAATCCGATAGCCACACCCAGGAGCAGGCCTAGCGGCCAGATATACTGAATCGCATTTCCGCCAATTCCCAGCACGATCAGATAAAAAAGACCTGAAACGGCAATCCCGATCCGCAGAGCGTTCATCTTGTTGTGCTCCTTGACCCATTTGCCTGCGAGCCAAAAACTAAGGCCCAGCGCAATCTGCTGGGCCACGGTGAACCAGCCGATCATCATGTAATCCTGACGGCTTTTCCATAAATAAACGTTAAGAAAGGTACCCGACAACGCTCCCGCCAGTAAAAACAAGCCGTTCACTCCCAGCAGCAGCGAAGCCTGAACCTTCGTTGATGCAGCCTTCATGATTGTCCCCCTGCCTATAGCCATGATTCTGAATATCATGCCCCTACAGGCAGGAAATGATCAATTCCCTAGCTGCCAATGCTCAAATTGCGAACAAGTTGTACCCGGTCCTTCTGTGCCAGATTGTGCTGGACATGGAAGCAAGACGGGCAGACAAATACATTTAGTGAGAACGGGGCCTTCAGCACAGGTCCGCCAAGGACAGCCGGGGTCGAAGGATCGAACTCCTTCACTTCCTGCGTTCCAGCCAGTAACAGTAATTCATGGCACTGCGGGCATTCCGGTGCTTCTTCTTGCTGCGACAGAATAGCTGAGCTGTTCTGTTCATACTTCTGGAGATCGTAATCGTCCCGGAACTGTTCCAGAGTGTTGAAAATAGGCACTACGCCATCCTTTTCACTGTCATCCCACAGGTCCTCGTCATTCACAGACTCTTCGTCCGTGTCCTCTTTCACTTCCAGCTCGTCCTCCAGATCGTCACTGGTGACATTCACTGTCCGGTAGCCTTTCAGCTCATTGTTGCAGTGCGGGCAATACTCCTCGGGTCCGAATTCTTCATCCCACACAATTTCGGTATCACACCAAGGGCATACAGTCGTTTCCATCTTTAAAATCTCCTTCTTAACATGCTTAATATTTAATTAATCGTCACATATATGATGCCACCGAGCAAAAAAGCAACGGCGCAACCAAACAGGACCCGGGTTAAAATCTTCATGGTTTCCTCCTACATTATGGAAGCTCCAATAACATACGATAAGGATACCGAGATCAGCAGTGCGGTCAAGCCTACGGCCCGGTTGTCTGCGGCAATCTCCTCATCAATAGAAAATACGGGCGTTAGGAACTCAAAGAGAAAATAGGCCAACAGCAGCAACAAAAAGCCCACAACCGACCATTTCATCGTCTCGTAAATCGAAGCCCCGGCCTGGATGCTGAAACGGAGGATGTTGCAAATTCCGAAGATTTTGCCCCCGGTTGCCATGGCCGCCGCTACATTTCCTTTGCGAATTTCTTCCCAGCAGTTATACTTCGTCACCATCTCAAAAAAGGAGAGGAATACCACCAGCCCCAAGATTGCTACGGTGAAGTAGCCAAGCAGCGACCCCAGCGGATGCCTCAGCAAAAGATCAACATTTTCCTGCATGCTCACCCTTCTCTCCTCCACATGGTTCCTTCGCTATTGCAGCTCGGCTACCGTCACGCCTGCTCCGCCTTCGTTATAGTTGCCTAGACGGTAGCTCTTAACATTCCGGTGCTTGCGAAGGTAATCATGAATGCCTGACCGCAATACCCCGGTTCCCTTGCCGTGAATAATCGCAATTTGGCCCAGATTGCCGAGGAACGCCTCGTCGATGAAGCGATCCGTCTCCAGCAGCGCTTCCTCCAGATTGGCCCCGCGCAGATCCAGCTCCCTGCGGATATTCTCGTCGCGCGTGCGCTTCACGGTCGTAGCCTGCCGCAATGGCGTGGGATTGCCCGATTTCTGGGCAGCGACCAGTTCCAGATCATCCAATTGCACCTTCATCTTCATAATGCCAAGCTGCACCACCGCTTCCTTGGTCCCGCTCATCTCCACGACATGACCCTTCTGGTTCAGACTGTAGACCCGAACTTCGTCTCCAGGTCCAATTTGCCTAGGCGGCTTGGCCGCTGTGCGGGAAGTTGCCTTCTTGCGCGGCGCGGGCTCAGCTTCATCCAGACGGCGACGGGCCTCGATCAGCTTATGCTCCTTAACCGAAGCTCCTTCCTCCAGCGCCAGCTTGCGCAGATCACTAATGATCTGTTCAGCCTCTTTGCGCGCTTTGTCCAGAATGTCGCTGGCTTCCTTCTCGGCCTTCTCCAGACGCTTGTCGCGCTGGCTCTCCAGCTTCTCCAGTTCCTGCTTCTGTTTACTGCGGAACTCTTCGGCTTCACGGCGGATATGCTCCGCCTTCTCCCGCTCATTCTCCGCACCAAGGCGGTTCTCTTCGAGCGAAGCAATCATGTGCTCCACACGCAGGTCCTCTTCCTTGACCTCACCGCGCGCATGCTCCAGAATAGCACTCGGCAAGCCGAGGCGCTCTGCTATAGCAAACGCGTTGCTTCGTCCAGGCACGCCGACCAGCAACCGATATGTCGGGCTAAGGCTCTGTACATCAAACTCCATACTGGCGTTGATGACCCCTTTTCGCTCGTAAGCGTAGGCCTTCAACTCGCTGTAGTGGGTAGTCGCCACCATCCGGCATTCCGTCCGGTGGATGTTCTCCAGAATCGCGATGGCCAGTGCCGATCCTTCCGCCGGGTCCGTACCCGCGCCGACTTCGTCCAGAAGGATGAGGCTCTTCGGAGTCATTTTACGCAGAATGGAAATAATATTAGTCATATGGCTGGAGAAGGTACTGAGACTCTGCTCAATACTCTGCTCATCGCCAATGTCAGCATAGATCGCGTCAAATACGCACATCTGGCTGCCTTCCTCCGCCGGAATGAACAGACCAGACATGGACATCAGACTCAACAGCCCAATGGTCTTCAAGGTCACGGTCTTACCGCCGGTATTTGGTCCGGTAACGATAATCGTGCTGTACTGGTTCCCCAGTTCCACATCCAGTGGCACTACATGCTCTGCAGGGATCAGCGGATGACGCCCCTTGCGCAGCTTGAGGTATCCCCGGTCATTCATGCGCGGCTGGGAAGCCTTCATATCCCGGGCCAGACGAGCTTTGGCAAAAATAAAATCAAGTTCGGCCAGGATATCGACATCGTAAGTCATCTCTTCCGCGATATCGCCGACCAGAGCCGTTAGCCGGTGCAGAATAATCTCCACTTCCCGTTCCTCACGAAGCCGTGTCTCCCGCAGCTTATTGTTCATCGCCACAATGGATTCAGGCTCAATGAACAGGGTCGCACCGGAGCCGGATTGGTCATGCACAATACCACCAAAGTGGGCACGGTATTCCGCTTTGACCGGAATTACGAATCGGTCGCCGCGGATCGTAACAAGCTGATCCTGCAGCATTTTAGATACCGAGGAGGAACGAATCATCGAGTCCAGCTTCTCACGAATTCTGGCTTCGCCTCCGCGCAGCTCGCGGCGGATATTTGCCAGCTCAGGGCTGGCGGAATCCATGACATCGGCATTCTCGTCAATACACGCACGGATGGCATCCTCTACATGCTTCTGCTCTGACAAAAGATCACTGAGGGCAAACAAAGATTCAACAGCCTCATCCTCATGCATTGCAGCCAAAAAACGCTTGATTCTGCGGGCTCCGCCAATTGTGAAGCCGACAGAAAGCAGTTCATGCGTTCCAAGCAGTCCACCAATGGACGCCCGCTTCAGCGCCGCCTTGATGTCGGTAATTCCGCCAAACGATGGAATGCCCTTCAGACGATCCACGTTGGCGGCTTCATCGGTAGCCTTCAGCAGCAGCTTTACGCCTTCAAAATCACCGGAAGGTCTTAGCTGTTCCGCCATTTCACGCCCCATCGAGGTCTGCGTATATTGCATTAATTTATTTAAAATCTTGCGATATTCAAGCGTATGCAAAATTTTGTCGTCCAATTACAGTCACAACTCCCTTCATAGATGATTCCATTATACCGAATATGGGCGATTTTCGCTATTTGGGTATCGTTTCCCAACATATTAATTCCGTATCCGGGTCATAATAACAACTGCACATATCCTTAGCTTGAGCCAAAGGAGGTTAAACCAGTGAGATTTTTAGGTCATGTAGTCCGTTTTGTTGTATCAGCGATTGTCTTGCTCATCGTCGGCTGGATTGTTCCCCAATTCACCATCGGCGGCTTCTGGAGCGCTTTGGTTCTGGCCCTCGTGATCGCCCTGCTTGGTTGGGTGGTCGAAGGGATTTTCGGCGGCAAAGCGACACCGTTTGGTCGAGGCATTGTCGGCTTCCTCGTCAGCGCGCTAGTTATCTGGATCGCGCAGTTTGTAGTCAGCGGTGTTAGTGTTACCATTCTCGGCGCGATTCTGGCAGCTCTGGTCATCGGTATTATCGACCTGTTTCTGCCGGTATCCACACCGTTCGAAGCTGCTAAATAACGATTGCCTCAAGCACGAAGACAGCCCCCCTCTTCCGGTTACCACGGGAGAGGGGGGCTGTTCATATTTATCCATAGGACAGGATATTAGCTTCTTGTGAATCAACAGAAGATGTAACGACTCTGTTCTTTCCGGATCTTTTCGCCTGATACAACGCATCATCAGTCTTGCGAAACAGCTGTTCCTTACCATCGCCAAGCTGATAACGGCATAAGCCGATACTAACCGTTATAGGATGGCCGCCGGCATAGGGATGCTCCATCTGCTCGATGGTCAACCGCAGCTCCTCTGCTGCACTGTAAGCTTCAGAACAGTTCCGGTCTGTATAAATAACCGCAAACTCTTCTCCGCCGTAACGCGCCGCAAAATCATTAAGCCCGATCTTCTCGCCCACTTTGGCTGCGACTTCCTTCAGCACCAGATCACCGACCCAATGCCCGTAAGTATCGTTCACCCGCTTGAAGTTATCAATATCAAACAACGCTAGTTGCAGCATTAGCCCGTTGTTCTCGCACTGTTCCAGCAAGGAATCAAGGTATTCATGAAAGGTCTTGTGATTGTACAATCCAGTCAGCGCATCAATCTTCAACAACTTGTCCGAAATAGCCCGCTCTACCAGCAGGCCCTGTTCCGATTTCGTCAGCTGCTCCAAGTATTCTCCGGTTTCCTTCGACCTTACAATCACAGCCCGCGCCATAAGTAAAAAGAGTAAGAAAACAAACTCCATAGCAATAAATTCGAGCAACGGTTTCTTCAAGTACACTCGTTCCAGCCCGAAATATACCGCAGCGTAGAAGAATATGCTAAAAAGACCCAATGTGTACAGAAGCTTGCGATCAAAATAAATTAACGAAATCATGATCGGCATCATCAGCGCCATCTGGGCACCGTCCACAAAAGGCTCTATTACAAAATAAAACAAATAAGAAATGATAAAGCCGCAGCCAACAATGGCTTGCTTGTTATACTGCAAAGTGGAACGCAGCCATATCTCCGCAGAAGCCACACAAATAACAATCAGGATATTGGAAGCAATGAACAAATAGCCGCTTTCAGTCCCTGGACTACTCTTCAGTCTAAGTTGATCCGCGCACAGCACAAAGAGAACTTGGGCGATCAGCATGAAAGCCAACACAATCCAATACCCATTCATTATTTTACGGTGCCAGACCTCCGCATTCAGCAAATCAGTTGCTGCGATCATGTGGATCCCCTACTTCTAACCCATGATATAATAGTTTACATTATAATAAATATAAATTGTTTTTGCATCATTTTTTTGCATTCTTCGACAATTATTTTGCGAAAAATGTCGATTAATATATCTCCGGCATACTTCCCTCTGTTCACCAACTTTTCACAACTTTATAGAGCGCTTCCTAAATTTTTAAGTTATGATGTCTACAGAATTGTCACATTTAACCATTCTACAGGTGAGGGGGAGCAAAATGAAGTCTAAATTTGCACTTTTTCTGTCATTATTCTGTATTCTGATTCTCACCGCCTGCTCCAATAGCGGTAGCAACGCCGCCGGAAGCAGCACTAACGCTGCAAAGGAACCTGAAATTCAAGCTGAGACCGAACTCGTCATCAAGGCCAAAAACTACAGCTTCGATCAAGAGGAGTATCACCTGAAGAAGGGCGTACCCGTCAAAATCATTTTCGAAAATGAAAGCGGTAATCACGGCATTCTCGTTCCCGAGCTGAATCTGCAACTAAGCGGCAAAAAAAATACAAAGGTCATCGTCCCGGAGGAAACCGGAACCTTCCAAATGACATGCTCCATCATGTGCGGCGCCGGCCACACCGGTATGATCGCAAATGTGATCGTCGAGGAGTGAGGACTGGGGAGAGCGTCAACCTTATAGAAATAACGGGAATTGTTCCTGTTATTTCGTCAAACTAATCCATATTCCTTATTTTAACTGGAAAAACTCCTGTTATTTCGCACTTTGGACTGCTCATTTGCTCCAACATGCGATATTAACGGGAGTTTTTCCAGTTAATCTTCGTAAACTGCATGTAATCCTTAATTTAACAGGAGTAATTCCAGTTATTCCACGACAGACTGCTGAAGCGCCCTCTTGAGGAGAGTTAGTTACTACAATCACTTACTACAATCACTTACTACAATCACTTATTACTCCCCACATACTACCCCTCACTTACTACTCCCACTTATTACTCTCACTTACTAGCCTAACTTACTACTCTCACTTACTTCTCTCACTTATTACCCTCACTTATCACACTAAGCCACTACAGTCTATTTACCGTAGTTAGTCTCTTCAGCAGACAATCCAGTCTATTTCCCCTGAGCAAATTTCTGCGAGAGGATGATCTCCTTCAGCTTCTCAGTCCCAAATCCTCCCCGGTGAATGGCATTGGCTTCCGGGTAAAAGACCATCCGCAGCGAGGTGCCATCCTGAAGGTGCACACGCAAAAAAATCTGCCATTCATTCTTCGTACGGCTTGTTACAGCATAGATCTTCTTAAAATCAGATTTTTTTATTCTCAACAGCTCTTCTTCAAAGGCCTTCGCTGCCTCAGGATCAAAATACCGGATTAGGCTGCCGTCATTCCCACTCTCAATACTGACTTTACTAATCTTCCCCCCAATATCAAGTAAATCGCCAATAGTCTGCGCTTGGGGATTGTCGCTCACTTCATAGATGGAATGGTTAGCCACCACCCGAAACTCTGGCCGGTATCCTTTCAGTTCATAAATCTCAGTGCCAACTGGCAGAAAAGCTGCGTCTCCATTCACCGTGATATGGCCAGAACAAGCATTGTCGTTCAGCATGTAGGCTACCTCCCCTACCTTTTTGCCGATCTGATCAGCATTAACTTCTTGTGTACCTTCATAATTCCGCTCGTATTTGATATCGTTGATCATCAAGATATCTACCCATTCGATAATAGCGTAAGAACAGTTATGTTTGTTATTTTGTTTATAGTCCCTTTGGGGCTCAGACGTTGTAATCGGCTCTGCTCCCACAGCAGTCTCCTCAGTAGTCTCCTCCGTGGCTTTCAACCCGGCAGACGCAGCTGATGTAGAAACGCTTCCCTTCTCCACATCCCCACAGCCTGTAATCAGCAGAACAAGTATGGCTGGGAGCAGTACTAAATTACGCTTTAGTCTCATGGGTATCACCTCGATCTTCAGACGACTCGAAGCTGGACAAAGTTGCAGAATATGGAAGTGAAATTCGTTGTTTGTCTAAAAAAAGCCGGCCCCACACGCATACGCGTCGGGACCGGCTTTTCTACCTTCATCCGTTATTCAACTGTCTTGCTCGATCAGTTGAATCCATTCATTATATTCAAGCTGCAGCTTGGAATATTCCGCCTGCAGGCTGCGATATTCCTGATTGAGCTTGTCCAACTCATCCTGATTAACCTGGGACTGAATCTGGAGCAAGCGGAGTTGGCCTTGCGCCAGCTCGTAATGCTCCCCAACCTCGTTCAGCTGCGCTAGTACCGTGCTATGCTCTTGATGTGCCGCTTCCCGCTTCGCCTCAGCCTCTGTGGCCTCCTGCTGCCAGATCTCAATCTCCTCGCGCAGCTTGGCTTCCGCCTCGGCCCACTGATGCTGGCGCGCTGCCAGCTCATCATATCTGTGCTTCCAGGAAGCTCCGTACTCCTGAGCTTCTTTTAGCACATCCTGCTGCTCGGCTGCTGCAGCCGCCGCTTCGCGACCGGCCTCGGACAGCTCTTCGAGGCGGACCGCCATCTCCTCGCGTTCCTCCTCCAGCAGACGGTATCGCTCCTGAAGACGCTCCCCGTCCTGAAGAACTTCATCATACTGTGAGATCATGTCCTCATAACGGACTTGCAATGCTGCCAGTTCCTTGCGCACTTGCTCTCCCTCGCCGATCAGCACTCCGTTTTGCTGCTCCGCTTCCGCACGCCGGGTAACTTCGTCATCTAGCTTGTTCACCAAGCTGTTCAACTGGCCTCGCAGGTTCTCGGTATCGCGGTTCAGCCCCTGAGCTTTGTCCTCTGTCTCCAGAAGACTCATTTCCAGCTCATTGATTTCATCCATACGCTTCTCAGCAAGCTCCCTATAAGAAACCGCCTCACTCGCAGCACGGTCAAGCTCTTGCTGTACCTGGCTCAGACTGTCACCAGTTTCCCCCAGGGAGGTTCGCAGATCCGAGGCTTCCTTCACCGAAAGATCATAACGCTCGCGAAGCTCTTCCAGTTCCGAATTCAGCACCTCGCCAAGCTCTGTTGTCGAGCGCAGTTCTTCTTGGACACGGAGCACGCTGTTCTTAGCTTCTTCCAGAGCATCCTGCAGCACTGTCACTTCATTCTGTGACGAAGTATAACGCTGACGCAACTCTTCCAACTCAGCGTCCAACATTTCGCCAAGATCAGTTGAAGACTGAAGTTCGTTCTGAAGCTGGCTCAGACTGCCCTTGGATTCTTGCAGATCTTCACGGAGCCCCGCAATCTCCTCTTGTGAATCAGCATGGCGCTGTCGCAGCTCCTTCAGCTCAGTATTGAAGACTGCACCCTGTTCATTCGCTGTGCTTAATGCTTCCTGCACCGCATTCAGACTGCTCTCGGCTTCCTCAAGAGAACTTTGTAGCTCCTTAACCTCCCCTTGCGAAGCAACATGACGCTGACGCAGTTCTTCCAGCTCACCATCCAGCATCTCACTTAGCTCTGTGGACGAGCGCAGCTCTTCCTGCACACTGCTCAGGCTGCCCTTGGATTCTTGCAGTTCTTCACGGAGCCCCGCAATCTCCTCTTGTGAATCAGCATGACGCTGGCGCAGCTCTTTAACTTCCTCTTGCGAAGCTACATGAAGCTGCTGCAGCTCCTTCAGCTCAGTATCCAAGACTTCGCCCAGCTCGTTGGCTGTACTCAATTCCTCCTGCACCGCTCTCAAGTTACTCTCAGCTTCCTCAAGAGAACCACGCAGCTCCTTAACTTCTTCTTGCGCAAGAGCCTGGCGCTGGCGCAGTTCTTTAACTTCCTCTTCCGAAGCTACATGAAGCTGCTGCAGCTCCTTCAGCTCAGTATCCAAAACTTCGCCCAGCTCGTTGGCTGTGCTCAATTCTTCATGCACCGCTCTCAAGTTACTCTCAGCTTCCTCAAGAGAACCATGCAGCTCCTTAACCTCTTCTTGTGAATCAGCATGGCGCTGGCGCAGCTCTTTAATCTCCTCTTGTGAAGCGGCATGAAGCTGCTGCAGCTCCTTCAATTCAGTCTCCAAGACCTCACCAAGCTCGTTAGCTGTGCTCAATTCTTCCAGTACAACGCGTTGATTACTCTCAGCTTCCTTAAGTGAATCGCTTAGCTCCTTAACTTTCTCTTGCGAAGCAGTAAGAAGTTCCCGCAGCTCCATAACTTCCTCTTGCGAAGTAACATGAAGCTGGCGCAGCTCCTCCAGCTCAGTATCCAACATCTCGCCCAGCTCCGTGGACGTGCGCAGTTCTGCCTGAACATGGCTCACGCTGTTTTTAGCCTCTTCCAGAGCCTCACGGAACACCGCGACCTCCTCTTGCGAAGCCGTATGGCGCTGGCGTAGTTCTTTCAGCTCAACATCCAAGGCTTCACCTATCTCGTTGGCCGTACGCAATTCTCCTTGAACTGCGCTCAGATTGCCCTCAGCTTCCTCAAGGGATCCGCGCAGCACTGTAACCTCATTCTGCGAGGCTTCATAACGCTGACGCACTTCTTCCAGCTCAGCGTCCAGCATCTCGCCCAGTTCGTTAGCTGTACGAAGTTCTGCCTGAACAGCACTTAAGCCGCTCTCAGCTTCTTCAAGTGAGCCTCGTAGCACTGCAGCTTCATTTTGCGAGGAATCATAACGCTGACGCACTTCTTCCAGTTCGCCACTGAGCGTCTCGCTAAGCGCTGTTGCAGTCTGAAGCTCTCCGCTGAGCTGTTCCTCGCGCTTGACAATAACTTCATATTGTTCCAGCAAAGTAAGACGCGCTTCTCGTTCGCTTTTGACTCCAGCTTCGGCAGCCCGCAGTCTGGACTGAAGCTGTCCAGTACCGCCGCGCAGTTCGGCCAATTGCTTCTCCAGCTCCTGCACGTTCTGCTTGTGTCTGTGCTCCTGCGCTCCCTGTGTCTGGCGCAGCTCCTTGTTCTTAGCTTGTTCCTTATCAAGCTCAACCTTTGTATCTTCAAGCTCCTTGCCCAGCGTCGATTTGGCTTCTTCTAACGCTTGGCCGAGCTGAGTCTTCGTGTCCTCCAACTCCTTGCCAAGCGCAGACTTCGTATCTGCCAATTCCTGACCAAGAAGCGTTCGAACTTCTTCGAGCTCTTTGCCAAGGGATTCTCGGGTTGCCGCAAGCTCTTTCTCGGCAGCGGCCAGTGCATCCCCTTTCTCCTGTACCAGGGCCTCTTGGATGCCCTCCAGTTCGAGAAGATGTGTTGTCTTCAGATCTTCAAGCTCTGCCAGACGGGCAGCTTCTGCTTCGGCCAGCTCCTGGCGGTGACTCTCCCGCTGGGCCTTCTGTTCCTGCTCATAGCCAGCCTTCAAGTCCTTAAGCTCCTGCTCACGGGACTGAAGATCCTCTGTCAGCTTGCGGTGGACGTCATCGGCAGCCTGCTCCGCTTCCTGCAGCTGCTGAAGATGCAGGGATTTCTCCTGCTCCTGTGCTTCCAAATGCCGCTTGCGCTCTTCCTCCGCCGTAGCGATCAGCCGCTTCGCCTCTTCCTTGGCGGCAGCATCCAGACGTTCATACTCCTCCTGCCGTTCCCGCTGCACCTCCAGCAGGCGCGAAACCTCCACCCGCAGTTCGCTGCGTTCCCCGGTCAGCATTTTCACTTCGTTCTTAATGTCCTGCACCTGAAGCGCCTGCTCGGCCATATGTACAGCAGCAAGCACAGCAATGCGCGGTGTATCCAGCCGGTTATGGGATTTAGAGATTGCACGCATGTGTTCATCCACATAGTCTGCAACCTGTTTCATATATTCACTACTGCTTCCTACAAGTTTATAAGAAGTTCCGTATATCTCCACGGCGACACGTGTCCGGTCCATAGCCACAATTGTGCCCTCCTTTATATATGTGCAGATTCTAAGCTGGTCTCCCTGCTTCCATTGTATCTGTATAGTTAATCATTTAGCAAAAATGATGCTCGAATCAGTAGATTGAACCGGGATTCCGCATGTTTGCTGCATGAAAAAAAGCCGCGGCGAATCTCGGTTTCTAATGGATTCGCTGCGGCTTTACACAATTCCTGCTACTTTCTCAATTCTGCGCCAAAAGTTTGCTGAAGCTCGAATAGTACTTTATCATGCACTTCTGCAACCTCTTCATCCGTCAAAGTATGTTCATTATGACGGTACACCAGAGAGATAGCCACGCTCTTCTTCCCACTCTCCAGCTTGCCGCCGGTATAGAGATCAAATACCTGTACGTTCTGTAGCAGGCTTCCTCCGTTCTCACGGATGGAATCCATCAATTGACCAGCTGGTACAGCTGTGTCTACAACCACCGCGATATCCCGCTCTACCCCTGGGAATCTTGGCAGTTCATGATATTGCAGCTTATTCCGGGCAACTTCATACAGCGGCTGCAGCGAAACTTCAGCGACATAAGTATCGGTCAGATCAAGCTTACGCTGCAGGTCTGGGTGAAGCTGGCCCAGCGTTCCGATTTTAACCGCCCCTTCATGTCCTTTCAGAAGGATCGAAGCAGATCGTCCCGGGTGATAGCCTTCCGGCGCATCCCCTTCATAGACTACTCGGCCAGTAAGACCCAAGTGGTCGAAGACGGTCTCAAGAGCACCCTTCAGGTCGAAGAAGTCGACCGGTTGCACTGGCACGTTCCATTGTTTAGCAGCACGGGTTCCGCTCAGCAGCAAACCAAGCATCGGCAACTCATGAGGTTGACGAGTCAGCACTTCTTCTTCCGTGTAGAACACATTTCCGATCTCAAACAGTGCCAGATCGCTTTGGCGGCGATTCGTATTATATCCAGCAATATCAAGCAATTGCGGCAGAAGGCTGGTGCGCAGCACACTGCGCTCTTCGCTCATCGGCATCGCCAGCTTCACGGCCAGGCCCTCACCGGTCAACGCAGGGAACAGTTTGCTTTGTTCCGGCTGAATGAAGGAGTAGCCCAGTACCTCTTGATAACCGCCATGCGATAGCAGTCGACGGACTTCACGACGGATCGATTGTGATCTGGTCAAGGTTCCCGGAGTGGTAGGACCTTCGATCGGTGTTGTAGGGATATTATCGTACCCGTAAAGACGAGCAATTTCTTCAATAAGATCCACATCATAGCTGATATCGCCGCGTCTTGTTGGCACTTGCACCTCGATCAGCCCTTGTGCGGCATCACCACATTTGAAATGCAGCCGTCCGAACAATGTTTTGACTTCCAGCAGGGACAAGTCTGTACCAAGGTAACGGTTCAGCTTATCCAGCGACAGCGTGAGGACCTTCTCTTCCACAACGTCAGTTCCTGCTTGAATGATCCCTTCATGCACCGTACCACCTGCATACTTCGCAATAAGCGCTGCTGCACGGTTAAGAGCTGGAATAACTCTATTCGGATCCACTTCTTTCTCAAAACGCAGCGAGGCTTCGGAACGAAGGCCAAGCTGGCGTGAAGTTTTGCGAACCGTGCCTCCGTCAAACTTAGCCGATTCCAGCACGATATTCACGGTGCTGCCCGTGACTTCGGTCTCCAGACCACCCATCACTCCGGCAAGCGCCACGGCTTTGGCCGCGTCGGTAATTACCAGCATATGCGGCTCCAGCTTCCTCTCTTGCCCGTCCAGTGTGGTCAGCACTTCGTCTTCATCCGCAAGACGCACGCCAAGGATGCCTCCATCGATGGTATCCGCATCAAAAGCATGCAGCGGCTGTCCGTATTCAAGCATCACGTAGTTGGTAATATCCACGATATTGTTGATCGGACGCACACCTGCTGCCATCAGACGGTTCTGAATCCAGAGCGGGGAAGCAGCGGGCTTAACGCCTGTAATATAACGAGCAGTATAGTGGCTGCACAGTTCTTCATTAAGAATTCGAACGGAAATATCATTCGCGGCAGAACCACCCGCCTCCACGATATCCTTCTCTGGCTGTGGAAGCTTCAGCTCACGGCCAAGAATCGCACTTACCTCATAAGCAGCACCAATCATGCTGAGACAGTCGGAACGGTTCGGTGTCAGGTCAAACTCCAGCACCTCGTCGTTCAGATCTAGCACTTTGGTAATATCCAGACCAATTTCCGTAGATTCCGGAAGTACAAGAATGCCTTCCTGTAATTCCTTCGGCAACAGTTTGTCATTCAGGCCCAGTTCTTTGGCGGAACAAATCATCCCTTGGGACAACACGCCGCGCAGTTTCGCTTTCTTGATCACGAGTCCCGGTAGCTTTGCGCCTACAAGCGCAACAGGAACCTTTTGTCCGGCCTCGACGTTCTTCGCGCCGCAGACGATTTGCAGATCTTCGCCCTGTCCGGCGTCAACGATGCAGACATTCAATTTGTCCGCGTCCGGATGTTTTTCTTTAGATTTGACATAGCCGGTAACAATGCCGGTAATGCCTTTATTACGATTTTCCACACCGTCGATCTCGATGCCTGCAGCCGTAATCTTCTCAGCCAGCTCATCGGCGTTTACTCCATCCAGCGATATATAATCACTCAACCATGACGTTGATACTTTCATTTCGGCTCACTTCCTCTTAATTCAATGTATTTATTGCCTACAGTCCCTTGAACTGCTTCACGAAGCTCATGTCATTATTATAGAAATGACGGATGTCATCAATACCGTACTTGAGCATTGCTATCCGCTCTACGCCCATACCGAACGCGAAACCGCTGAATTCCTCGGGGTCATAACCACCCATACGCAGTACATTCGGATGCACCATTCCTGCACCAAGGATTTCTAGCCAGCCACTTTGCTTGCATAGACGGCAGCCTTCGCCGCCACATTTGAAGCAGCTCACGTCTACCTCAACGCTTGGCTCTGTGAACGGGAAGAAGCTTGGACGCAGGCGAATGCCTGTGCTTGGCCCGAACATTTCCTGCACGAATTGTTGAAGCGTGCCCTTCAGGTCGCTCATACGGATGTTCCGTCCGATCACCAGACCTTCAATCTGATGGAACTGGAAGGAGTGGGTTGCATCATCATCATCGCGGCGGAATACTTTGCCGGGACAGATGATTTTGACCGGAGCTTCACCCTTCATGGCTTGCATGGTACGGATCTGTACCGGAGAAGTCTGGGTGCGCATGAGCAGGTCTTCCGTCAAGTAGAAGGAGTCCTGCATATCACGTGCCGGATGGTTCTTCGGCAGGTTGAGCGCCTCAAAGTTGTAATAATCTGTCTCCACTTCTGGACCTTCTGCCACACGATAGCCCATGCCGATGAAAATATCTTCGATCTCCTGAACAACTCTGCTGAGCGGGTGAATTCCGCCTTGCGCCAAACGGCGTCCCGGCAAAGTAACATCCACTTTCTCCGCTTGCAGACGGTTTTGTGTCTCCTGCTGTTGGAAAACTTCTTGCTTGGTTCCAATAATCTCTTCAATCGCACCCCGGACGAGGTTGGCAACTTGCCCGATAACCGGACGTTCCTCGGCGCTCAAGCTGCCCATGCCGCGCAGCACCTCTGTCAGTTCACCTTTCTTCCCCAGGTATTTCACGCGCAAGTCATTAAGTACCTGCGGGTCTGAGACCTCCTGCAGCTTCGCCAACGCTTCAGCCTTCAATGCTTCCAACTTTTCTTTCATGGCCGTGTACAGCCCCCTTCAATCATTGTGTAGTCAGCCAAGCCAACAAAAAAAGGCCTTTCCTCCCGGTAAGGGACGAAAAGACCGTGGTACCACCCTTGTTAGACAGCATAGCCTGTTTCATTCAGGAGTATAATCTATACCCCCACTAATAACAGTTCTGTCTCACTTTATGCAGAAGTAACGGTCTGCGGCCGGTATCCCCTACCCATTTCCAGAGGACCTAAGCCTCTTGGATAATTTCAGGGAACTGCTCCGGAGTGAACTTCAGCAGCTCTGCATCCTTAGAAACGCTCTCAATCAACGGCGTCTCCTCCCTGTAAGTCAGGCACTGCGTACTCTTCTCCATCACTGCATTTGGCAGTTCTTTCAAATGTTCATTCATCTTTCCCTATGAAAAGATATGTCACTTTATTATATGCAAATTCATTGGCATTGGCAAGCCGGACAAATTTGGGCAAATCTTTATCTTCCTTTAAGCTGACTTTAAGGTTAAAGGCCGGTTTTGGCCACAATTTTCAGCTAGCATTCAGCCACATTTGATATTTTCAGGCAGCAGCAAGTAATGATCCAGAAATTTAACGATTAAATGGAGGACAACGATGAAGAAGAAGAAAGTAGCACTACTGTCCATTGGGGCAGCGGCGGTCGTAACAGCTGGACTGCTGGTTTACGCCTATCTGCCTGACAAAAGCAGCGCTTTGGCCGAAGTTCCCCTCAATACGGCTGCTGTCACGAAAGGCGACATTGTGGTGAGTGTTACCGGTGCAGGATCTGTGACAGCTCCCCGTACAGGTAAGGTCAAAACCAAGGACTCCGGCAAAGTTCTGAAGGTACTAGTCAAGGAGGGCGATGTCGTTAAAAAGGGACAAACTCTGATTACGTTCGAAGGAGCAGACCTCAGTGACAATCTTCGGCAGGAAAAAAACAACCTGGCCAACCTCCAATTAGACCTCGAAGACAAGCAAGACCAGTATCACAAGCTGGCTGATAGCGGTGCCCCAGAGGATCAAGTAAAAAGCTCCAAACGTTCACTTGATAAAGCAAAGACAGATATCGAGAATCAGAAGTATAAAGTTGCCTCTGTAGAGGAATCAATGGTGCCGCCTGCTCCACTGACTGCCACGATTGACGGCACTGTCACAGCGGTAAACATTTCGGATGGTGAAAAAGCCATGGATGGCTCTGAACTGATCGACATTACCGATTATTCCAACCTCAGTGCTGTCGTTCAGGTTGATGAGCTGGACGTTCCCTCCGTCGAGCTGGGTATGCCGGCCACCATTAAGCTGGATGCTTTGCCGGATAAGAAGTATCAGGGAAAAGTAACCGCTATTGCCAATGAAGGCACCAGCTCCAATGGCGTATCTCTGTTCGATGTCACGGTAGATTTAACAGATTCCAAGGGCGCACGAGCAGGAATGTCAGCGGAAGTGTCCATCACGACCGCCGAGAAAAAGGATGTTCTAACCGTGCCCATTGAAGCAGTGAGGGATAGAAACGGAACCTACATGGTCGCGGTGCCGGCAACCTCTGGAGCGGTCGGAACCTCAGAAGGCAGCGGAGCCGCAGGTGCTGGACAGGCTCCTGGTAGCGCAGGTGGTGCAGCTCCTGACGGAACAGACGGTAGTAGTTCCGGTTCGGGCAGTACGCCTGCAGCTGGGAGCCGTGGCGGCTTTGGGGGTGCAGGCAGTGGAACCGGAGCTTACGGTGGCGGTGCCCGAGGCACCCGCGGGGGTATGGGGCAAGCCGCGAAAACAGGAACCAGTACTGGAACTGGCACAACACCTGCCCAACGAATGATCACTGTTGAAGTAGGCCTGCATGACGAGAGTCGCATGGAAATTACCAGCGGCCTTAAAGAAGGCGATCAAGTCGTGATTCCAACCGTCATTTCTTCCGGTAATAGCGCAGCAGCTCAGCAAGGTCAAGGCGGCGGTGGCTTTGGTGGTTTCGGCGGCTTTGGCGGTGGTGCGGCCGGAGGTATTCCAGGGTCCGGTGGCTTCGGTGCAGGCGGAAGAAGCAGCGGTGGCTTTAGCGGTGGTGGCTCTGGCGGAGCCGGAGCTGGTACAGGCGGTGGCGGTACAGGCGGTGGCGGTACAGGGACTCGGGGTGGAGGACAATGAGTACATCAGGTACGCTAATCGAGGTCAGTGACATGAGTCATGGCTATACCATGGCTGGTGAGCAAATGACCGTCCTGAAGAACCTGTCGTTTACGATAAACTTTGGCGAGTTCGTAGCGATTATCGGCCCTTCCGGTTCCGGCAAGTCCACACTTATGAACATGCTCGGCTGCCTGGATGTTTCGGATACAGGCAGCTACCTTCTAGACGGACAAGAGATCCGCAAGCTATCCGACAACAAGCTCGCAGCCATACGTAACGAGAAGATCGGTTTTATTTTTCAGAGCTTCAATCTGCTTCCGAAGCTCTCGGCCGTGGAAAATGTGGAGCTCCCTCTCGTTTACCGGGGACTGTCGCACCGGCAACGGCGGCAGCTTGCCGAGGAAGCCTTGACCAAGGTCGGTCTGGGTGACCGCATGCACCATCGGCCGGCCGAACTGTCCGGCGGACAGCAGCAGCGGGTGGCTATTGCGCGGGCGATGGCAGGCTCCCCGCCTATCCTGCTGGCTGACGAGCCCACCGGGGCGCTCGACACCCGGACCGGCAAGGAAGTGATGGGAATGATCAGACAACTGAACGAGCAAGGCCATACGATTATCCTGATTACACATGACCTGGAGATCGCCGAACAGGCCAACCGCATTATACGCATACAGGATGGCAATCTCGTGGAAGATCGGAGGAAGGCGTAGGTGAAGTTATTTCAAAGCATGAGAATGGCATTAAAAAGCATCTACAGCAGCAAGGTCCGCTCTTTGCTCACCATGCTGGGAATTATAATCGGCGTCTCTTCCGTCATTATTCTCGTATCCGTAGGCCAGGGCACCACCTCACAAATAACCGAGCAGTTGAACGGACTAGGGACCAATCAATTGACTGTCAATATTACTGGACGCGGAGCAACCACCTCTCTCACTTACGATGAAGCGCTGGCGCTGGGTGACATATCAGGTGTCAAGGATGTAGCACCGGTAATCAGCGGCAATGTGACGGCCAAGCATAATACGGATAATGTCAGTGTCTCTGTGGAGGGCATTACACCTTCCTATGAGGATGTGAAGGATTTTCACGTCCAATCCGGACGTTTTCTGCTGGATATTGATACCCAGTATCGGCAAAAGGTGGCTCTGATCGGCTCCAGTACAGCGAATGATTTGTTCGGCACAGATAGTCCTGTCGGGCAGACTGTCCAGTTAAATGGCATCAGCTACAAAATCGTCGGCTTGCTGGAAACCAAGGGCAGCAGCCTTGGGGGCTCCAACGACGACAAGATCCTGATTCCGATCTCTACAGCAGAACGCCAGCTGCAAAGCAAAGGCGTGCGCTCTATTACGATAGCTACCACTTCAGCAGATACTGTAGCTACGGTTAAGAGCCGGCTTGAAGGCATTTTGGCTGCTAAATTCAGCAATGCTACCAATGCCTACACCGTATTCGACTCCCAGCAAATGCTGGATACAGTCAATTCTACAACCAATACCCTGTCGTTGGCGCTCGCTGGCATCGCCGGAATCTCGCTGCTGGTTGGTGGCATCGGCATCATGAACATTATGATCGTATCGGTTAACGAACGAACACGAGAGATTGGCGTCCGCAAAGCGATTGGAGCCAAGAAGCTCGATATCCTGGCCCAGTTTATGATCGAATCCGTTGTCCTTAGTGGCCTCGGCGGGATCATCGGCGTGGGAATTGGAGTTGGGGGTAGCTGGCTGCTCGGCCACTATTCCCCGCTCTCGGTATCCATCGCCTGGAATATGGTGCTGGTATCGTTCCTCTTTTCCCTGTTGATCGGTGTGGTCTTCGGAATGATGCCCGCGAATAAGGCAGCAAGACTGCGGCCGATTCATGCACTTCGTGTTGATTAAGCATCTGCAAGGTCTAAAGACTTATTAGTTCGGCTGTCACCTCCCATGATTATGGGTAGGTGACAGTTTTTTGTGCTTAGATGGACAATCCACTACACCGCTTAGTTGAAAACTATGTACTAGGTCTCAGAAGCCGGAATATGAATAAGGCAACAGGCCCCTTAATATTTTTGAAACTTAGAGCAGATGAAACAATGAACGCTTTATGCTTCCTGCATCTTACATCATAGATAATCCTGTATGTGAGATTTGAAAATTCTGGTATAGTAAAGAAAACTACCATTTGTACTGGGTAATATGGTGAGGCTGAAGTCCCTACCGCGAATAGGTTTGAAGGAGTGAATGAAAGTGGCTGGTATGTACGAAGTTAGCATACGAAGAAAATTGATTCTATTGTTCTCCTCTATCTCTGTGCTTCTGATCGGCATCAGCATCGCTTCACTGGTCTATTTGAATAACAGCCTCAGCAAGCTTTCGGGTTTGCTGGACAGCGATATGTACCAGAGCTCCGAACAAATCCTTAGTACAGACTATGAACCTCATCAGGCAGAGCTGAGTAATACCAAACAGTTGGGCCATGAATTTCAAAACAAGAAAGTCACCCTGTTCGCCCTATTCACAATTCTATTATCCGGACTCCTCGTGGTCATTATATATCTGGGCCACAAAATCCTCACTCTCCAAAATGAAAAACTGGAGGAACAGAACCTCTATCAGTTGATCGGTGAGAAGATGTCCGACTTCATTATTCTGACTGATCCGAACGGCCTGATCCTGTACGCCTCCCCTTCCCACTCAGCTATTCTGGGCTATGTTCCACAAAAAGGCGCACCTCTGTCCAATTATATCCGTGAGCCGGAAATCGCCTGGGCTAAGCTGAAAAGCATTGTCCAGGGAACACCGCGGACCTCAGAGCTTCGCATGCGTGGATCGGAGGGGCATTGGGTATGGCTGGAGACCAAAGTCACACCTGTGCAGGACAGCGGTGCCTTTCCAGCCCAATTCATGCTGGTATCCCGGGAAATTACCCAGCGGAAGCAATATGAAGAACGGCTGCACAAGCTAGCCTTCTATGATCATCTGACCTCCATCCCCAATCGAGCGCATTTCATCATGTACATGGAAAATCTGATCTCGCAGCCACCGGAGCGCAGGCAGGAAGTTGCCCTTGCAATGCTCGACTGCGACCGTTTCAAACAGCTTAATGACACACTCGGTCATCTTGCCGGTGACGAGTTCCTGCAGTTACTCTCGGGTGAGCTGCAGCAGGCGGTCAAAGGCGTGGGCCAGGCCTTCCGCATTGGTGGAGATGAATTCGCAGTGGTACTACACCGCTTCACAAGCCCTGAGAGACTTGAGGAAATGCTAAAACGGGTACTTCATCTGTTCAGCAAATCATGGTCCTTACAGAATAGCTCCGACTTCCACACCTCGGCCAGCATCGGCGTAGCCCTCTATCCGCAGCACGGCAACACCATCAATGAACTACTGCATGCCGCCGATGTTGCGATGTACTACTCCAAGAGCTGCGGCGGTAATCAGTCCAATCTCTACAATCAGAATATGGAAGAAGAATATGTTGTGCAAAAGAATGGCTGAGGCGGCAAATTGCTTCTCCCTAATAGTTAAAAGGCTGTTCACCAGGACTACCGCTGCGGTAGGACCGGATGAACAGCCTTTTTGAGTTAACTCTGATTCATACTTCATTCTTAGTCGCGCTTCCGCTTAGGCACCTCCATGTTAGCAAGGCAACCGTTCTCCATTAGGTCATTAGCTGCAAATGTTCAACGGTCGCCCCGCCGTTCCCTTGTTCACGCTCAAGGATCAACACCCTGATGACATCTTCCCCTGGAGGACAATCGATAAAGCGATCGCCTTCCCCGTCTTTCTCTTCCCAGTCATTCAGGCGCAGAATGTAGCCGATGGATTCCACTTCCGGCATCACTTCTATGCGGGCTACCGCGCGTCCATCCTCCAATGTCCGAAAATCACACTGACCATCCTGAATGCCTGTATCCCATACCCACAAGTTCCAGCCCCGGTAATCGCCGTCCGGTCGCTCATAATGCACCTCGACCACTTTGGACCGGGGGCCCGGTTCTCCATACACATCGTATAGCACCATCATGGATAGCCCTTCAATCTCGACCTCGCTGCCTTCAATCAGCCGGAAGGCATCTTGCCCTGCAGCAGAATGATCCACCACCACATTCCAGCGTTCAGCGACATTTGGAAGACAGAGGGTTACAGTCCCTGGATTGGCGTTAAAAATAACAACAATATTCCGCCACGAGTCGCCCCCCGCATGATTCTTGAGTATATAGGATACGATCCCGCTGTCGCAGCGCAGAATTTCCAGACAACGTTCAATCTCCTCACGTCCGTGCAGGCGGAAGGCCGGATGGGACCGCCGCAAGGCAATCAAGCCTTTATAATATTGAAATACAGGTTTGAATACCTGCTTGTTATCCCAACGAATCCCATTGATGACATCGCTGCTCCGGTAACTGTTATGATCACCATATTTGCTGCGCAACAGTTCGTCCCCGGCATGGAGGAACGGTACGCCCTGTGAAGTCAGCACAATCCCATTGGCCAAAAGAGAACGGCGAACCGTTTCATTCTTCAAAATATCCCCTTTATCCACAGTGGCATAAGGATCGGCCAAGGCAACAGCAGCCTCTACACTGCCTCCATTCTTCAGCCTACCGTTCTCCAGTTCCGGCAGAGCGGCATTTTCGCGCAGGCCTTGAACGGTCAATATTTTATCCCACAGGTTGAGGTTATCATGAGCTGTAGTATAGTTCACTGTCTCCACCGGCGAGTCGGCAAAATCATAAATGGCTCCCTGGATACCTGACGCTACCTCGCCTTCCTTACCATATTCCCCGGTAGCAAAGCCCTTGCCCCAACCGTCGCTATCCCCTTTAATGGCCGAACGAAAGTTGTCATTGAACACAGCGTAACCTTTGCCTCGCTGCGCACCCTTCAGCGTTTTGTCCGGCAACGGGGAATCTCCGCCTGTCCATGGTTCGCCGTACAGCAGTAGTTCGGGATTGATCTCCAGCCGCAGCTCCTCGGCAATCTCCCGCATCGTTACACGGTCCATCAATCCCATAAGATCGAACCGGAAGCCGTCAATATGATATTCTGTTGCCCAGTAGGCTAGGGAATCTTTAATATATTTGCGCACCATCGGACGCTCCGTAGCAACTTCATTTCCTACACCTGAGCCGTTCGATAGCTGGCCATACACATCACGGCGGTAGAAATAATCCGGTGTTAATGCATCAAAGGGTCCTTTTTCCACCGAAAACGTATGATTGTAGACAACATCCATGATCACAGCGATCCCGTGACTATGCAGCGCCTGCACCAGTTCCTTAAGTTCAAGGATACGGGCAGCCGGATCAGAAGGATTAGTGCTATAGGAACCTTCCGGGACATTATAATTCTGCGGGTCATAACCCCAGTTATAGTCGGTAAAATGCGGCGCTGCCGCACTTGGGCCATCCTGCTTCAGCTCGTCAACTGTCTGATAATCGAACACTGGCAGCAAATGCACATGAGTGATGCCCAGCTCGACCAGATGGTCAATACCAAGGGTATTTCCGTTCGCATCCGTTAGTCCGGTTTCTGTGAAGGCTTTGAAAAGTCCCTTGTACTGCATGCCCGAGCTACTGTGTGAGGAGAAATCACGCACATGCAGCTCATAAATAACAGCGTCTGCCGGATGAGCCAATCTTGGCGAGATATCGCTGTTCCAATGCAATGGATCGGTATCTCTCAGGTCTACTATCGCTGTCCGCGTACCGTTAGCCGATACGGCCACTGCATAAGGATCTACGGCTTCCCGGATGGTTCCATCGGAGAAAACAGCCCGGTACATGTAGTACTTCCCTTTGACATCATCGTGAACCGTGGCTTGCCATACGCCGGTAACCTGGCGCTGCATCTGAACGATCTTACCGTTGTCCTTGATGCCGCTTCCAGTTTCCGGAAGATTATTTCCGCCGGTCTCATACAACACCAGGGACACAGCAAAGGCCGCAGGTGCCCAAACTTTAAATATACTGCTCCCAGGTGTATACGTTAGACCCAGATCCTTGTCCTCGTAAAGTTCCACCGCAGATTCTGCATTTATATAATTGCTGTTCATTTGTAATCACCATCCTGAGTCACTCCCTGTCTTGAAACAAGGAGCTTTTAAGTCCATATATTTCCATTAGACGCCATATTAATACCTGCACTGCTCTAAGACATCTATAAGTAATCAGGAATTTGCTTCTACTCATGACTCGTTGGCCCCTACATATCACTATAATATGTAACCGTAAGTTCACATGTCTGGGTGTATCACTATACTTCCTACCTACTACTATACTATCGGCGTACACCTCTGTGCATTTAAGTTGTCCAAAGAACACAACCGTTGTATAGAAAGTATAAAGTCCGCCAGATAACAGAATCAAATTTCATAATGCGGATTTCAATCCGAATTGGATTTATGAAATTGATTCACCTGTATAAAATATTGGCGGAGTACCCAGACCCATAAAAAAAACCGGCCCCGAAGGGCCGGCAAAAGAGTTCGGAAAAGTGAGTAAAACGGGAAAACCTTGGCGAAATCTTACTTGTTGATACTTTGCACCAGCGCAGCCACTTCTTCAGCAGTACCGAGTTGCAACGCTTTAGCAGCCAATTCCTTCATATCAGCAGTGGACAGCTTGGAAATCTGGCTGCGCGCCGGCAAGATGGAAGTGGCACTCATACTGAATTCATCAAGACCGAGACCCAGCAGCAGCGGAATCGCTGTGCTGTCGCCAGCCATCTCGCCGCACATGCCGGTCCATTTGCCTTCGGCGTGAGCAGCATCGATTACGATTTTAACCAGACGCAGGATAGCCGGATTGTACGGTTGATACAAGTAGGAAACCTGCTCGTTCATCCGGTCAGCGGCCATTGTGTATTGGATCAAATCGTTCGTTCCAATACTGAAAAAGTCCACTTCCTTGGCGAATTGGTCAGCCAGCACTGCAGTGGATGGAATTTCCACCATAATGCCGAGCTGGATGTTCTCGGAGACTTCCTTGCCTTCCGCAATCAGATTGCTCTTCTCTTCAAGCAGCAGATCGCGGGCTGCACGGAATTCACCGAGCGTAGCAATCATCGGGAACATGATCCGCAGATCACCGTGCACGCTTGCTCTCAAGAGTGCGCGAAGCTGTGTGCGGAAAATATCCTGACGATCCAGACAAAGTCGGATCGCACGGTAGCCGAGGAATGGATTCATTTCCTTCGGCAGATCCAGATACGGCAGTTCCTTGTCACCGCCGATGTCCAGCGTACGCACAACAACCGGTTTGCCTTTCATGTTCTCCAGCACCGTGCGGTACGCATTGTACTGAACCTCTTCGGAAGGCAGCTTATCACGGCCCATGTAGAGGAATTCCGTACGGTAAAGACCTACGGCTTCCCCGCCATTGTCGATAACTCCGTTCACATCGTTCGGAGTTCCGATGTTCGCAGCCAGTTCCACATGCTTGCCGTCCGCTGAAACGGTCGGCTCATCACGAAGCTTTTTCCATTCTGCAATTTGCAGATTGTAAGCTTCTTGCTTCTTCTTATATTCAGCAACTACATCGTCAGTTGGGTTAATAATGACATCCCCGTTAAGTCCGTCCACGATCACAAGATCGCCAGCCTTCACCTGGGAGAGAACATTCTTCGTTCCAACAACAGCCGGAATCTCCAACGAGCGTGCCATAATCGCCGAGTGGGAGGTACGTCCACCAATGTTAGTCGTGAAGCCCTTAACATACTGGCGATTTAGTTGCGCCGTATCCGATGGCGTCAAATCTTCAGCAATAACAATAGTCTCTTCACTGATCTCAGCTGGGCTGATATAGTGAATGCCCAGCAAATGGTTCAGCACACGTTTGGTTACATCTCGCATGTCAGCAGCGCGTTCCTGCAGGTACGCACTCTTCATGTTCTCGAACATCTCAATAAATTGTGCGGCAACTACGTTCAACGCATAATCTGCATTGACCAGTTCCTCACGAATTTTATCAATTACAGGGCTTATCAGCTCTGGGTCTTCAAGAATCAGCAGATGAGATTCGAAAATCTCCGCTTTCTTCTCGCCCAGTTCAGCCAAAGTGCGCTCCTTGATGGCCGTCAGCTCGGCTTTGGACTTCTCCAGTGCGTCATTCAGCTTAGCAACTTCCGCTTCGGTGTCGCTGATGACTGTCTTCGCAATGGAATAATCCGGGTGTTCCAGGATAAACGCACGGGCTACTGCAATCCCTGCTGAAGCCGCGATTCCTGAAATCTTACTCATGAACTTCTCCCAGCCCTTCTTTAACCATGATTTCTTGAAGTGCGTTCAAAGCTTCTGCTTCTTCGCTGCCTTCAGTAATCAGGGTCAAGGTGTCGCCCGCTTCAAGACCAAGGGACAATACACCCAGAATAGATTTCAGGGTTACTTTCTTACCTTTAGCTTCCGCAAAAGCTTCAGTACCTTTGAATTTTGTAGCTGTATTCACCAGCGCTGTTGCCGGACGAGCGTGAATTCCATCTTCGTCGATAATTCTGAATGTTGTTTGCATAATATCCAACTCGCTTTCTAGGTATAAGTTAATTTATGGTGAAAGACCTTGCACTCCCTTTAAATTATAAAGGAAGTGCCAGGCCATTGCACATTACTGTATGGTGATAATATCCTTATCGCCAATGGATACCTTACCTGGTTTCTTGAGCGTAACGGAGGAACCTTCAGGCAGATTAGAGAATATAACCGGTGAAATAACGGAAGGCGCATGAGCCTTCACATACTCCAGGTCCACTTCCATAATCGGCTGTCCAGCCGCTACAAGATCCCCTTCTTCTACAAGAATAGTGAAGCCCTGCCCTTTTAGCTTAACGGTGTTCACACCGATATGAACAAGAACTTCTTTGCCCCCATCAGACATGATGCCGATGGCATGCTTGCTTGGGAATACGTTAAATACTTTGCCGTATACCGGTGAAGCGATTTTACCGTCAACCGATAGGAAGGCGAAGCCATCACCCGTCATTTTTTGCGAGAACACGGCATCTGGCACCTGCGTAATATCCAGCAGCTCCCCGTTTACTGGTGACACAATATCCTCAGGAATAATTGCATCGCCCTCTTCACCAGCTTGCTTCTCAAGAACTGGCTGCGGGTCAGCTGTGGCCGGAGACGGTGTTCTACCGCTAATGACATCTTGAATCTGTGACTTGATTGTATCGGAACGGGTGCCAAAAATCGCTTGCACGTTGTTACCGACCTCCAGCACACCAGAGGCGCCCAGCTTCTTCAGCCGGTTCTTATCGACCCCGCCTTTATCCTTAACCTCGACCCGCAGGCGGGTGATGCAGGCATCCAGATGGGTAATGTTCTCTTTACCACCCAGGGCGGCCAAAATATTACGCGGCAGATCATCTCCGCTGGTTGACACGCTGGCCGTATTCACCTCGGTGTCTTCACTCTTGTCTTCACGACCAGGTGTCTTGAGGTTAAACTTGCGAATAACAAACCGGAATCCGAAGTAGTAAATCACCGCGAGAACCAGTCCTACCGGAATCACCAACCACCAGTGTGTACGGTTCGGGATAATCCCGAAGAGCACAAAGTCGATAAAACCGCCGGAGAACGTCATCCCAATCTTCACATTCAGAAGATGCATTGTCATAAAGGAGAGTCCTGCAAATACGGCGTGTACCGCAAACAATAGCGGAGCTACGAACAGGAATGAGAATTCCAGCGGCTCGGTAATCCCCGTCAGGAACGAGGTCAGCGCGGCGGAAATCATCAAGCTGCCGACAACTTTCTTGTTCTCCGGTCTTGCCTCATGGTAGATCGCCAGCGCCGCAGCGGGAAGTCCGAACATCATAAACGGATATTTACCTGTAGTAAACGTACCTGCTGTGAACGGCACACCATCGCGAAGCTGTTGCATGAAAATGCGCTGATCTCCGCGAATCAGATCGCCGGCTTTATCAACATAGCTGCCGAACTCATACCAGAACGGCGAATAGAAGATATGGTGCAAGCCGAACGGAATGAGCGAGCGCTCGATCAAACCGAAAATAAAGGCGGCAAGTGTCTTGTTTGTATCGATCATACTCTGAGATACATAGTTCAGACCATGCTGAATCGGTGGCCATACCAACGTCAAGACAAGGCCAAGGATCAGAGACGTAACCGCAGTCATGATTGGAACGAATCGTTTACCTGCAAAAAATCCAAGGTAGGATGGCAGTTCGATTTTGAAAAACCTCGTGTACATTGAAGCCGCTAGAATCCCGACGAGAATACCGCCAAAGACCCCGGTCTGCAGTGTTGGAATCCCTAGCACATTAGCATAAGCAAAGTTGCCCTGGCTGAGTACGTAATCATTAACGCCTACTACCGTACCCATCGTAATGTTCATTACGAGATAACCAATGATTGCAGCAAGCCCCGCCACACCTTCACCGCCAGCCAAACCTATGGCTACACCGACTGCGAATAGCAGCGACAGATTGTTAAAGACTACTTGCCCCGAGTTCATCAATACGTTAGCAATGGCTTGAACTACGCTATTCTCCAGCGCAGGCACGTATTGAAGAAAATCAGGGTTTACCAGCATATTGCCGATACCAAGAAGCAGGCCAGCCGCTGGCAAGATCGCCACTGGAAGCATCAGCGCTTTGCCGACTCTCTGCAGGACGCCAAATAGCTTTTTGAACATTGTGGTCACTTCCTTAGTTTCTTTATGTTCATTCAACAGAAGCCAACAAAGTCAAAAAAGGCATGAGCAATACAGCATACAGGTTGTATTCTAACTCTAAAGTTAGATTACCCCAACAGGGGATTAAACAACCAAAATACTGTAAATCACTCATGCCTGATCGTATCAGTTACACGTTGGATATTCTGTTTTGTTTCTTAACTGAAACCAGTTTAGCACCGTTTATTTGAACTTGCAAGTCACTTTTGCAAAAAAAGTCATTGGCCGTCAGTGCTCTGCCGCATATCTGCCTCATCTTCTTTTTTCTGCGCCAGACGCTGCAAATGTATCGTCAGGTAGCTAACCTCTGCGGGGTACACAGGGATGCGCATACGCTGCTCAATCACCTTGGTCAACTTCCAGGATAACGAATACATCTCAGGATACTCACGCTTCATAAGTCCATCTAGTGACGATGTTTCCAGCACCGCTTCTCCCCGGCGCAATCTCTCCAGCACAAACCGCAGATGTGTCACCAGCCGGGAGTAATCCAGCGATTCACGCGGAATATGATACTCAAGAATGTTCTCAACCAGATTCACAAGGTCCCCGATGAGCTGGGAATGCTCCTTAACCTCCGAGATATGTCTGTTGCTGATCGCACTGACAATATGCAATGCAACGAAACCCACTTCATCTGCCGGGAGCGTAACGCCCATGGCCTCGTTAATCCGGTCAACCGCATATTCAGCCATGCTGTATTCCTCGGGATAAATCTCCTTGGTCTCATACAGAAACGGATTATGAATGGCAATGTCCTGTTCATGGCGACGTATGGCAAATGAGATATGGTCAGTAAGGGCAATATGAATATGCTCATTCAGCGGCTGTCGGCTGCTATGCATGATATGAAGTACAATCTCCTGGACTACCTCAATCAGCCTCTCATCAACTTGGGGGACGAGCTGTTTATATTGTTCCTGCTCCTCACGGCTGCGGAGAATGAACATCTTCTCTACGGAGGACAGATTAATATGATCGCGTACTTTGCGGTTAAAGCCAATCCCCTTACCAATCACGACTACTTCGGCATATTGGGGATGCTCGGCAATGATAACATTGTTATTCAATACCTTGGCTACGGTGATACTGCTCAATAAAGACACCTCTTTTAGTTATGAATCCCCACTGCTGGAAGCAGCCATTTCGTTAAAGGGCACTAGTAGATTATACATGTGCAGCCAACCCCACAGCAAGGCTTAGGGAAAAGAAGGGCCTACTGAACCATTAGCATTACTAGGAAAAACAACACAAGCAGGATCAGGAAAGGCATTACACAAGTAAGCAATGCTTTCCAGGCAGAGAAGCGGTGTGCTTCTCCAATAGCCTTCATGGTGATTACCAAACCCCAGACTCCAAATACTAGCTCCAGGACTACGCAAGTAAAATAAACCACCAATGCGGCTATGTTGCTCTCCAGTGTCGGCATCTCTGAGGTGAACATCTCTTTGCCAAGGAATAGCACCTCAGGAATCCACAGCAAGCCGAGCAGGACTGCCGGCATAAACATACCTCGTGCCAGCGCCGTTTGCAGCTCTGCCCGGCTGCCTCTCCCTCCCAGCCAACCTCCAATTATTTTCAGCAGGAAGCTGCCTACATAAAGCGTAAACAGCCCGACGACGATGCCCACTGGGATGGACATCAGGAAGATCGTAGGCAGTGACATTTCGTCTCCGAAGTTCTTGGAAGATGCACGCCCCAGCGCACTTAGAAATCCTGCGGCCATAGACAGCCAGATCATATTCCGGCGCGGGTTCCCGGAATCCAGAAATCCCCGGATCGTCCGGCGCGGTGCAGTCCAGACGGCCAGCCATGGTGTCAGACTGGCTTTGGCTGGAGAAGTGTTATTAATATCAAGCTCAGTGTTCATTCAGTTAGCTCCTTTGGGTATCTTGTTATATTGCTACGTTGTTATGTATAGCAAACACGGGGATGATACCGTCTGAACAACAAAATATGTCCGGCAAATTGCCGGACATATTTCACTGCAACTATATTAGGTATTCTCTATTCCCCAGGTTTTTCCTCTAAGGCTGCTTTGAAATTAGTGACAGGCGCTTGAACCGAAGCTACCGGAGCCACGGCAGACACAGGAGTAGATTGTGATTGGCCCACCGATGCCGGAGCAGCTTTACGAGTCAGTCCTTTGATCAGTTCTTCCACATCAATACCGGAGACGCTCTTCAGCATTTCAGGCGCGGTGGACATGAGCTGGGTCACATAATTGCTGACCCGGGCTGCGCCCTCGCCGTTGCCGGTATCGACCACTGTAAGCTTGTCGATAGATGCCAGCGGCTCGGCAATTTTGCCCGCCAGTTCCGGCAGCATCTTGACGATGATATCCAGCACGGCAGCTTCGCCGAACTTCTGGAACGCTTCCGCCAGCTTCTCCTTGGCTTCTGCTTCCGCCAGACCGCGCAGGCGGATAACTTCGGACTCCGCCTTACCTTTGGCCAGCTCCGCATCCGCAATCGCTTGACCTTCAAGCCGCTTCTGCTCCGAAGTCGCCTTTGCCTGCTTCTCAATGCTGTATTGCACTGCATCAGCTTCACGCATTCTTTTCGCCTTATCGGCTTCTGCCGCCTGCTCTACCGCGTAGCGATCTGCCTCGGCCTTCTTCTTCACTTCCGCATCGTACTGCTTCTCGCGAACCTGAATCTCTTTCTCTTGCAGGTCAATCTCCCGCATCTTACGAACGAGCTCAACCTTCATCTGCTCTTCCACCACAGTCTGCTTGGCGCGCGCTTCCTGAATGTGATACGCCTGGTCAGCTTCCGCCTTCGCCGTATCCTGATCGCGTTTAAAGGCGGCCACCTTCAACTGGTTCTCCTTGGAGGCCTCAGCGATATTCGTATCACGAAGCAGCTCCGCCTTCTGCCCTTGTTCCTCGGCGTTGGCCTTCTGGATACGCGCATCCCGAACAGCTTCCGCTTCGGCAATCTCTGCATCCCGCTTCACGGCAGCAATCCGCGGCTTCCCGAGTGCATCCAAATAACCGTGCTTGTCGCGAACGTCCTTAATAGTAAAGGAGACAATCTGCAGACCCATTTTCTTAAGATCCCGTGCCGCAACGCCCTGTACCTCCTGTGCGAACCGGTCACGGTTACGATATACTTCTTCAACGGTCATGGTACCGAGTATGGCCCGCAGGTGACCTTCCAGCACTTCCTGAGCTTCGCTCTTCAGGGATTCAATCGGCTTACCCATGAACTGCTCTGCGGCAGTCGCCACGTCTTCAGTAGAACTTCCAACCTTGATGATCGCCACACCGTCGGCAATAACCGGCACACCTTGCTCTGTATACACTTCCGGTGTCGTTACATCCAGCTTATGAGACAGCAAGGACATGAATTCAGCCTTCTGAAAGATGGGAAGAATAAAGGCGCCGCCCCCGCGGACAATTTTGATTTTCCGGCCGGAGCCGTCATCGGAAATATGATTATTGCCAAGAAATGAACCCGTAACGATCATCGCTTCATCCGGTCCGACCGTTTTGTAGCGAGCCCAGAACGCTATACCAAGCACCAGCAGAACACCAACTACTACAGCAGGAATTAATAAATAGTCAGGTATTTCAAACATTAAATATCCACTCCTCTTCTCTCTTCAAATTCTGACACCAGCGCTACACCATCGTTGACATCGATCACAACAACCTTGGTTCCGGCCAATAAGGGCCGATGGTCAAAGCTGGACGCCGTATGCAAACTGTTGCCAGCTCCGAATTTCACCATGATCTCTCCATAGCCCTCTGCCGGGATGGGGATCGTAATCTCCCCGATCATTCCAGGCAGGTCCTGCATAGAGAATCCATTTGAGGTCTGGCTCTTATCCATCGGTTTCACGAACCCCAGGAACAGGAGCACTCCCATGAATGCGGCAGTCAGCAGGGATAAAGCAACAATCGGCCCGTTATCAAGTGTGCTGTAGCGGGTTAGCAGAATACCAGCGCCTCCGAATACGGTCACTGCCCCTGCCAGGACGGTGGGATTAAGAAAATCAAAGGACACAATATCGAAAATTCCATCCAGTGCACTTCCGATCAGATCTCCCACCAACACGCTGACTATGGCAAAAATGACGCCTAGCGCCAAGCAGCCCAAATACAGCGTTTGCATAGTTTTCTCCTCCCGTCTTTGTTCCGGACTGTCATACTATATTAAACGTGAAAAGTTCGTCCTTGGTTTCACAAACTTTGGATTTTTTTCTAGGAATCCCTTTGAATACACTTGTAATGCCTGTTCCACTTGCAAACATAACCCTTTAGAGCGATAGGCGGACAATTATTATTATAATACAATATGCTCAAACCTATATTTTAAATTATATAAAATGAACAAAAGAAAATAACAACAAGCGAGAAGGAACGAAGAGGGAAGTTTGGAACTGTAGGAGCGAAGCGATCGCCTGAGAGCTTTCCTTAGGAAAGCTGGCATCGGAAGCATAGGCTGTGCCCAGATTTCAACCGCTAGAGGCGGTTGAAATCTGGGCACAACAGCGACCGGAAGTCCAAACATTCCATCGTAGTGACGACCGAGCCTTGTGTTAGGATCTTAAGTTCATCTTATATAGCAAAAATCCATGAAGGGGTGATGAACGTGAACGTACGTACAGTAGGAATTTTCCTGTTTGATGATGTTGAGGTGCTTGATTTCGCCGGACCCTTTGAAGTGTTCGCCGTCACCGTTACCCAGCGTTTCACACCCGAAGCCTTCGCACCCTTCTCTGTTACGACTGTCTCTGAGCAGGGGGGAATGATCACTGCCCGCAATGGGTTAAAGGTCACCACCGATTACAGCTTTTCAAGTGCGCCCTCATACGACATTCTCGTTATTCCTGGAGGGATGGGTACTCGTAGGGAAGTGCATAACCGGAACGTGATTGCCTGGATTCAGGAAAAGTTCCCGGAGGTAGAGCTCATGACTTCGGTCTGTACAGGGTCTTTCTTGTTGGCAGAAGCCGGCATTTTGGAGGACAAAGCCGCCACCACCCACTGGGCTAGCATCGAACGAATGAAAAAGACTTATCCATCTGTTAGGGTCGAACAGAATACGAAGTTTGTGGACGCTGGAAAGATCGTCACTTCAGCAGGTATATCTGCTGGCATTCATATGGCCTTTCACGTCGTTCAGCGACTGCTCGGCACAGATGTGGCTCAAAACACAGCTAAACACATGGAGTACGATATTCAGTTCTAGTTTAATTTTTTGTTAAAATGAACGTCCCTGGCATAAAAAAGCAGCCCAGGCTCTTAACAAGCCCAGGCTGCTAATTTCATACTATAGCGTGTGTCTTTAAAGCGCCATTGTATAAATCTCTACAACATCTTCATGATTCAGTTTACGGAAGTTGCCGAAAGGCCCAAAGCGCATCGCCTTATCTGCCATGACACCAATTTGGCTGTCGTCGATTTCGTAATCGGCCAGTGTCTTCGGTGCCCCGATGGAATCCCAGAACCGGCGTAGCGCTTCAATGCCCTCAAGTCCAATCTCTTCGTCAGTCTTGCCTTCAGGGTTCACGCCAAAAGCATTAATCGCCAGCTTGCGGAAACGGACCGGATTGCTGGACAAGTTATATTTCATCCATTGCGGGAACAAGATCGCTAATCCGCCGCCGTGTGGAATGTCGTATACTGCGGAGACCGCATGCTCAATATTGTGTGTGGCCCAGTCGCCGGCAAATCCCATGCTAACCATTCCGTTCAGCGCCATAGTGCCACAGTAGAGGATGGTCTCACGAAGCTCATAGTTCTCAAGGTCTTCCACCAGCTTAGGTCCAGTTTCAATCACAGTACGGAGCAGACCCTCACAAAATCCGTCCTGTGCGAGCGTATTACCGTCTGTGTGGAAATAATGTTCCAGTACGTGGGACATGATGTCCACCATGCCATAAACAGTCTGATCACGAGGCAGGGTAAAAGTATGCACGGGATCAAGAATGGAGAACGCCGGATAAGCATGAATGCTGCCCCAAGCCAATTTCTCTTGCGTAACTTCGTTCGTAATAACAGAACCGCCGTTCATTTCCGAACCAGTGGCAGCGATTGTCAGAACCGTACCCAGCGGCAGAGCAGCTTGTGGTACCGCCTTGCGTTCCAAGAAGTCCCACATATCGCCGTTATACTTGGCACCCACTGCAACGGCCTTCGCACAGTCGATTACACTTCCCCCACCTACGGCCAAGATGAGATCAATGTTGTGTTGATGACAGAGCTCCACCCCTTTATGTACTGTGGAAAGACGAGGATTCGGCTCCACGCCGCTAAGTTCAGTAATCTGCACATCCAGTTCCTTGAGATGAGCAATAACTTTATCGTAAAGGCCGCTGCGCTTAATGCTGCCGCCTCCATACATCAATAGTACGTTCTTTCCGTACTTGGGAACTTCATTACGCAATGCTTCCAAGGTATCCCGGCCAAAGATCAGTTTCGTCGGGTTGTAGAATTCAAAATTCCGCATGTGTACAGGCCTCCGTAATTTCTTGAATTGGTAATGCACCCACTATTATAGACTTCTGTCTGTCTCCTTTCAAATCGGTGACGAAAAATAACCAGATATACAAACAGTAGCATCGTCTCTACAGTAGGAATTTCCCTTGCTGTGAGGAGATGATCCTTGTGAAATACATAAAAAAAGCAATAAAAAACAGGGATGCTGTGGAGTTCACGACTCCAAGCATCCCTGCCTGCAAGATTGTAGAATAGATTACTGTGCTCCAAAGCTGCCGACAAACCGGCGGAAAGCCGCTTGCCCTTCCGGAGTGCGCTTGTAGACACCGGCATGCTCAAGAATCTGTGTGAATTTGATACCGACTTCGTTCTGTACCGTCTTCACAGCAGCTTCCCGTTCCAGGGAAGTACCGAAACGTTCAGCCAGTTCCTCCACCCAGGCTGCATGCAGCGCCAGTGGATGATCAGCATTACCTTTTAAAGCCTCACGAGAAGTCTTATCCCCGGCAAGAATGCCAGCAATAGCATCCAGCTCTTCCTTCAGGCGGCCAGGCAGAATCGCCAGACCCATGACTTCGATCAAGCCAATGTTCTCTTTCTTGATATGGTGCATCTCCCGGTGCGGGTGGAAGATCCCCTCCGGATATTGCTCGCTGGTCCGGTTGTTGCGCAGCACCAGATCCATCTCGAAGCTTCCGTCTTCACCGCGACGCACAATCGGCGTGACCGTATTATGAGGCTGCTGCTCGCCATCCACTTCGCTGAAAGCGAAAACTTCGGCTTCAGGGTCACTATAAGCTTTCCAAGCCTCATAAATGGCATTGCCGCATTCCAGCAGCACGGCCGGGTCCTGGCTGTTCATGCGCAGTACAGACATCGGCCACTTCACAATGCTGATGCTGACACCCGGATAATCCGGATGGCTGAAGGTATGTTCCTTCGGTGCCTTCTGGATCGGGAACGTATGACGTCCTCCCTGGAAGTGGTCATGCGTCAGGATCGAACCGCCGACAATCGGCAGATCGGCATTGGAACCGATAAAGTAATGCGGGAAAGATTCCACGAAGCCAAGCAGGCGCTTCAGCGTATCCTTCGTCAATTTCATCGGCACATGGTCATGATGGAACACAATACAGTGCTCATTGTAATAAACATAAGGAGAATACTGGAACAACCATTTCTCCTTATTCAGTTCCAACGGAATAACGCGCAGATTCTGGCGTGGCGGGTGGTTGACCCGGCCGGCATAACCGACATTCTCACGGCAGAGCAGGCATTTCGGATAGACCGGCGGCGGAAGCAGCCGGGCCATCGCGATTTCCTTTGGACTCTTCTCAGGCTTGGAGAGGTTGATCGTCATCTCGATGTCCCCATAAGGCGACTCCTGCAGCCAGTAGACGTTCTTGGAGATGCGGTCCATACGGATATAATTGGAATCAATGCTCAGCTTGTAGAAACGATCCGTTGCAGCCTCAACGCCCTGTTCCTGTCTCAAACGATTGAACTCCTCGTTCACTTCCGAAGGACGGGCCATTAGCTGGCCCATAATCTTGGCATCCAACAGATCCCGGTAAGTATCGCTGTTCTCCGGGAACAGACCGATTTCGAAGCCGTAATCAATCAATTGGTCCAGCGGACCTTGCGGGCCTTCCAGCACCGCCTGATCCACTTCTCCAGCAAAGGGCTCAGTGAACCCAAACTGGTCCAGCAGCAGGTTGCGACTATAATCAATATCCGCAGGCTTGATGAGGTCTTGCCGCAGAGCAAACAGAACCAACTGCTCTATAGCATGCAGTGCCTCTTGCCCGGAAGCAGCCGTTATCTTCTCGTTGTCCATTTCAATTCTCCTTCATAAAGGGTGTGTGTGAACGCAGTCTTAAACAGGCTGCGGTTCATGGGAATGGGAGTCGTCCCTTATTCCCCGTACCCTTGCGGATTAGCCGAATGCCAGTTCCATGCGCTTTGGATGATGTTCTCCAGATCCGCATGCTGCGGATTCCAGCCCAGTACAGAGCGAGCCTTCGCGGATGAAGCTACAAGTACAGCCGGATCGCCAGCACGGCGTTCCTGAATGACTACAGGAATTTCTAAGCCGGTCACTTTCTTGGCTGTTTCAATGACTTGCTTCACGGAGAAGCCCAGGCCGTTGCCAAGGTTGAATACGTTGCTGTCGTTTCCGCTGCGCAGATAGCTCACTGCACGAACATGGGCGTCAGCCAGATCGCTGACATGAATGTAGTCGCGTACACAAGTCCCGTCTTCAGTCGGATAGTCGTCACCGAATACGGCAATGCTCTCACGCTGCTTCAACGCAGTTTGCAGTACCAGCGGAATCAGATGGCTCTCTGGACGGTGATCTTCCCCGATCTTGCCGCTGGCATGTGCACCTGCGGCGTTGAAGTAACGCAAAGCCACATATTTGATGCCGAGCACTTTATCGAACCAGGACATCATGCGCTCCATGGTCAGCTTGGTCTCACCGTAGACATTCGCAGGCTCGGTGCGGTCAGTCTCTTCAATCGGCACCTTTTCCGGTTCGCCGTAGGTTGCGGCCGTGGAGGAAAAGACGATTTTGTCCACGCCTGCCTTCTGCATAGCTTCCAGCAGACATTGGGTGCCATAGACGTTGTTGTCATAATATTTAACCGGGTCCTTCATGCTTTCGCCCACCAGGGAACTGGCCGCAAAGTGAATGACCGCCTCAATGTTGTTCTCGGAGAACAGCTTGGCCAATAGTTCCTTGTCGCGCAGATCGCCTTCGTACAATTTTCCGCCCAGCAATGCCTCGCGATGTCCTGTCAGCAAATTGTCGATGACTACAACTTCTTCGCCGCGTTCCAGAAGCTCAGCTACTGTGTGGGAACCGATATATCCGGCTCCGCCCGTTACCAGAATCGCCATGTTTACTTCTCCCCCTTCAGTTCTTCTACGCCATTGCCGATGCCGCATACATAGAACTCGCCAGTCAGACCGGATCTTTCCTTGTAAGCCGCGCCTACTTCACTAATAAAGCGTTCCACATCATCTTCATGCACCAGGGATACCGTACAACCGCCAAAACCTGCACCCGTCATGCGCGCGCCAAGCGTACCTGGAATGCGCTGTGCTTCTTCCACCATGATATCCAGCTCAGTACAACTTACTTCGTACAGATCTCGAAGGGAAGCATGGGAATCATTCATGTATTGACCGAACTGCTTCAGGTCGTTGTTCTTCAGCACCTCTACCGAATCAAGCACGCGCTGGTTCTCTTCCACCACATGGCGAGCGCGGCGTCTTACCGTCTCGTCAGCAATCTTGTCCTGGTGAGCCTCGAACTGCTCACGTGTGAGCTGGGCCAGATAGGACAGGGATGGAACTTCTTTTTGCAGAATAGACAGGGCTTCATCACATTGTTGACGACGCTCATTGTACTTGGAATCCACCAAGCCTCTGCGCTTATTCGTATTACCGATGATCAGTTTATAGGAACCGGTCACGAAAGGCACCAGGTTGTATTCAAGCGTATCGCACATGAGCAAAATGGCGTGATCGCGCTTGCCGTTAGCAACGGCGAACTGGTCCATGATTCCGGAGTTCACGCCAACATATTGGTTCTCGGCACGCTGGGAGAGCAGGGCAATCTCAACAGTGTCGGTATCGCCGCCTTCGAGCGTCAGGAATGCATAGGCGGTTACCACCTCAAGCGATGCGGAGGATGACAAGCCTGCTCCGTTAGGGATATCCCCATGGAACAGCAGGTCGTAGCCTTGCGTCAGCGGCTGGTTCTTCTTCTGCAGTTCAACCATTACGCCGATCGGGTAATCCACCCACTCACCGGTCTTGGCCTTGCCAATATCACTGAAATCTATAGATGCTTCGTAAGGGAAGTTAGTCGATGCAAAAGTGACCTTGCTGTCACTGCGCGGACGCACGATCAGCGTGGTACCGAATTCAAGTGCTGCCGGAAGCACATATCCACCGTTGTAATCCAGGTGCTCACCAATGAGGTTGACACGGCCCGGCGCGTAAAACACGCTTGCTTCCTTGCTGCTCTCCCCATATTTTTCGATAAACGTCTGGCTAAGTTGTTGTATGCTCATAAATGCCACTCCATCCTTTCACTATTTGCGATCGCGGGATTTGGTAATGCTTTATTTCTGCTTATATTATAATAAAATCAGACTTGGTCTGATAATGCAATCATGTGTGTAATGTATGGATATATGTGACTTTTCCGGATATAATCAATTGTAAAAAACACAGCCTGCTGACCAACATTTTTCCGAGCAGCCGATAAAAGGGGTTGTCCTGCCTTATGGATTCATCCGGTTCCCATTCATATACCTATTCTGTTGGCTCTAATCCCGTCTCCTACGACAGCCAAACACTGCATGTACTGTTCGCTGGCGAGAGCCAGACGCTGCCGCTGCATCAGGCCGGTCCCAAGATCTACGATTATTATCTGCTCCACTTCATTGAATCAGGGTCGGGCAGCTTTCATACGGAGCAACACAAGTACGAACTGGGCGAAGGAGACTGCTTCCTGATCCATCCTGCCCAGTTGGTTAGCTATATCTCCGACCCGAATCAGCCTTGGCGCTACCGCTGGGCGGCTTTTACCGGGGCGGAGGCCGACCGGCTGGTGCAGCAGGCCGGGTTCAGTCCAGACACGCCGGTGCTGTCCGCTGCCGAGGGCAGCGTGATACCCGAAGCGCTGGCCGGGATGATGGGTGCCTTCAATGCCAATAGGGAGAGCGCACATCTCACCTCTCTAGGCTATTTGTATCTCATCATAGGAGAAGCAGCGGAGCGTTTATCTTCTCACTCACGTCTGCCCGGCGCGGGATCACAGGTGCAGCGAACGGTGAAGCAGATGATTCACTACATGTCCTCCCAGTATGCCCATCCTGTCTCTATTGAACAAATGTGCGACAGCCTGGGCTATAACCGGGCCTACCTGTCCCGTGTGTTCAAGCAGGAGACAGGTTTGTCCCCGGTGACCTATCTGTTGAAACTGCGCATCGACAAATCCAGGCAGCTGCTGCGGGAACGCCCGGAGCTGTCTGTAGAGCAAGTAGCGTCCTCGGTTGGCCTGACGGATGCGCTGTATTTCTCGCGCCAGTTCAAGCGCTTTTGCGGCCAGTCCCCGACGGCTTACCGCATCGCCACAGCGAGACGGGGAGACAAATCCTCACGCTAATCCTTTCCGCTTTGAACAAAGCGCTCCTCCCAGCGCTAACATTAGGCACAATAACAGCCCGTTTCTGTACAAGGAAACGGGCTGTTATTGCCTGCCATAAGTCGCTAAGATTAAGATTCAGTTTGATCTTCAGTGCCACCTTTGGGAGGGTGTTTCGCACCCCTCATGCTCCCTCGGCGTAAATCCGCATTCATTCGGGAGCGGAGAGCGACTTTCCTCAGTCTATATAGATCGCATCGAACAACACACTACTATGAGAACACACCAATAAACATAACATATTTGGAAAATGACCCCGACATCTCAATAACGGTCATCTTGTAGCTTACTGAAGGTGGCAGATGCACCAAAAAGATCAGCTTCACTCGATAAGGGATGGGAATAACGGGAATAACTCCTGATATTTTGATGCAATCCTCTTCTTTTTTAATATAACTGGAAAAAATCCCGTTAATCATCAATAAATACGGAAAAGGGAAGCATTAACGTTATGTTTTCCCGTTATTCAAACCCCTCTTAAATTGCGAGCGTACTCACTATTTACTGCCCTAATTGAACCTTAGAGAGCCCTTGTACTCTTAAGTATTGTGAAAAAACAACAATCAAGACTCCCGCAGTAACTCCCCCACCTTGCCAAGTACCTGACCGATACGATCTGTGATGATAAGATTCGCACGGCGATCATATGGTGTTGGTTCACCATTCAATAGTACTGTATTTCTTCCGCGAAAATAAGTAATCAGGCTAGCCGCCGGATGCACGGTCAACGAGGTGCCGCCGATCAGCAGCAAATCGGCCCCCCGGATGGCCTCCACACTCTCTGTCAGTACCGTATAGTCCAGCTCCTCTTCATAGAGCACCACATCCGGCCTAACAATGCCTCCGCAATCCGGGCAGCGGGGCACGATGTCTTTGCTCGCTACAATCTGCTCCAGCCCGTAATCACGGGCGCAATCCATGCAGTAGTTCCGGTGAATCGAACCGTGCAACTCCAGTACCCGGCGACTGCCCGCTTTCTGATGCAGACCGTCAATATTTTGCGTAATGACGGCTTTGAGCTTGCCTTGCTGCTCCAGCTCCGCCAGCAGAAGATGCGCCCCGTTCGGCTGAGCCTGCGGATGAATCATTTTACTGCGGTAGAAATCAAAAAAAATGTCCGGTGAGGACATGAAAAACGTACGGCTGAGCATCTCCTCAGGGGGATAGGGCGACTGATGCTCGGTCTGATACAAACCTGCCGCAGAACGAAAATCGGGAATTCCACTTTCTGTGGAAGTACCCGCCCCGCCGAAGAAAACTATAGATTCACTGTCTTTGATCCAGGAAGTCAAGGTTTGTAATTGATCCATGGGCATTCAGTCCATCCTTTCTATACTGTACTTAGGAAGAAATCGAAAGTTCATGGAAGCCCGATATCACGATATCAGCATCCAGCAGATGTGCGCTTCCGCCGTCTTGACCCGCAATACCGATGGCCAGCGACACACCTGCACCTTTAGCGGTCTGCATATCCGCATTACTGTCCCCGATCATTACGGTCTCCCCGGGATTCAGGCCAAGCTCGAGGCAAGCCTTCTCCGCCATTTCGGGGTCCGGTTTGCCGTTTACCACATGGTCTCTCGTCACTACCGTCTGAAAAAAAGCTGCAATCCCAAGCCATTCCAGCTGCTCTGCTGTCGTCTTGACTCCATCTGAAGTGACTACCCCCAGCTTCAGCGAGGCATCCGCACACTGCTTAAGGAAGGGCAGCAGTCCCGATAGCGGATACGCCGCCTGTCTCTTGCGCAGCTCATTCATCGCATCCTTGGTGATATGCTTCACCTTTGCTAAGGCTTCGTTCCACGAAAGGCCGGAGGCATACAGCTGCCACGCCAGCAGCCCCTCCGTTTCTCCCGCCGTTGCCATAGAGAACGGTCCGGAGGGATCATAACCAATGACTTTCCCGCTATCATCATGGATGGTGCCGAGCAGTCCAGATATTCCGCCTTCAAGCGTCTTGCCCCTAATTGCAAGCTGCGCTTCCATTCCGCGCAGAACCAGTTCCGCCCAAAGTCCCCATGTAGCCAGGGTATCCAGCAATGTGCCGTCTTTATCAAAGAGAATGCCCTGGCAAGGAATAGTCGTATGATTCACATGTAATAAAGGCATGTTGTCATTGTCCCCCAGTCTATCGGTTAGCCCAGATTACTCAACCAGTCGAGCAGTGCGCGAACCGTGCGGCTCTGCTGCTCTTCCTCGGAGATTGTGGCTTCACCATCTCCCTTTTGCTTGCCATAGCTGCCGAACTGGGCATGATTGCCGCCATCCACGGAGTAATAAATAGTATTGTCCGGCAAGTAAGAGCGTCCTTTGCGGTAGCTGGCTTTATTGATTACCCCATCCTCCGTGCCCAGGATCGACAGAACCGACAGTGTTGTGTCTTTCAGACTGCCTTTCTCATCAGGATAGGACGCCAGAAAGAACACACCTTTAAGTTGACCAGGGTGTTCTGCAGCATAACGGGAAGCCATAACGCCTCCCAAAGAGTGCCCGCCCAGTACAAACGTAAGCTTGGGATGCACACGGATAATCTCTTCCGCCGCATCTCCCTTCGTCACCGCAAGATTAAGTGGCATCTTGGCGATATACACGGGATGCCCGGCCATGGCGATGGCCTTCGCCAGCGGGGAGTAGGCTTCTGCTTCCACCAGCCCGCCAGGATATAGAATTACCCCTGCACCTGTAGCCAGACCCGGCTCAAAGGATATCCAGTTATCGTTCTGCTCCACCGAAATGCCCCCGCCTGAGATGAGGGCCGTTTCAGCGCTCTGCTCAGGTGCATAGGGCGTCAAGTATCTCCATAGAAGCAGCCCCGCAGCGACGAGAATGATTAATAGGATGACGAACACGCGGCGTTTCGTTATTTTACCCTTCACATATGTCCACTCCCGGCTGGTTCTGCATATACTGCTTCCTCTTAATATGAAAATTATAGTTGAATCGGTGCTTCCAAACAACCTTCAACACATCGCCACATTCACTTTGATGACAACGCTTACGCTAGTGATATTAATCACAATTCAAAGAAATGAAATACGGTATTTTAAAATTAAAGTAATGGAGACGCTTGGAGGGACAGCAAGATGGGAGACGACGCTCTGGACGAACGCGGGGAGACCTTTTTTCTGAATCTGCGCTTTATGCTTATTGTCACTGTCTTTATCGGGAATGCCATTGAACCGCTGGTAGGCGGGGTGAGTGCCATGCATCAACTATATCTGTGGCTTTTCAGTTTCCATATGCCGCTTTTCGTACTTGTGACCGGATATTTCGCCAGAAAAAATCTATACGGGACTGCCGGACGCCGTCTGCTATTGCAAATCGGATTGCAGTACATTATTTTTCAAAGTCTATATTCCCTGCTAGACAGCACCTATTTCCATGTGAACGGTATTCAGCATTCCTTCTTTGCACCTTATCTGCTTCTATGGTTTCTTGCGAGTCATGCCTTCTGGCGCCTGCTGTTGATCGGAATGAGGGGATGGAAGTTCGGCGCTCAGTTAGCTTTTGCTATTATCGCGGGTGTGCTTGTGGGGTACCTCCAGCTTGACGGTGTCTGGTTCAGCATTAGCCGCACCTTTGTATATCTGCCCCTTTTCGTGATCGGCTATCACTTCTCGTTCCCCGCCTTCCTTCGTCTGTATCACAAATGGGCCAAATCCTCTGCCTGCGTCTGCTCCATCCTGCTGCTGATCCCGCTCGGATTGTGGGGAAATATTCTTCCACATGGCTGGCTGTATGGATCAATGACCTACATGCAGCTTGGCCACCATGAGTGGTATGCCGGACTGTACCGTTTGGGGCTTTACGGTTGGCAAGTTGCAGCTTCCCTCGCCTTTCTCGGATGGGTCCCTTACCGGATGAGCCGTATGACTGACTGGGGACGCCGAACGCTATATGTCTTCTTGCTTCACGGATTTATTATCCGCCTGGCAGCGGCATCCGGTATATATAATCTGGTCAGCGGTGCGACTGGAATTACAATGCTGATTGGCACAGCTATATTACTAACTATTCTGCTAGCCCAGCCCGCAGTCAAACGCCTCCTGCACCCGCTGGTGGAGCCTTCCACTGCCTGGATGGTTGATCTGCAGCGCGCAGCGTTGCGGCGGTCGTTATAAAAACGCTCAGGCAAGTTAGCTCAATATCCAAAATAGAATATGTGATCGTTCCTTCTGTCGACAACGGTATTGGTGATTATCCATATCATTGGAAGGAGCGGTCTTTTTGTCTTGGAGAGCAGATATCCTTGATAGAAGATCGGTAGAAAAAACTACCCGTTTGTGATAGACTCACTATTAACAATGACATGTTCGGCTTCGGACAGCCGTCATTCACAGTCATCATTGGCTCATTGCAAGCAGTTATAGAAACGGCTTCCCCTCTTCTCTTTAAGAAGCTGGACCCCGTTAATTCTATAAACCGCATTTCCTTGCCTCTTATGAGTGCAATGCGTTAATGCGCCACTATATCAGATTTTGCAATTTACTAGGGGGGAAATTCATAATGGCAGTCAAGAAAAAGCGTTCAGACATGATCACCAAAGGTTTCGACCGTGCCCCGCACCGCAGTCTTCTGCGTGCAGCCGGCGTAAAGGAAGAAGATTTCGGCAAACCGTTTATCGCGGTCTGCAATTCCTATATTGATATTGTTCCGGGCCATGTACACTTGCAGGAATTCGGTAAAATCGTCAAAGAAGCTATCCGTGAAGCCGGCGGTGTACCGTTCGAGTTCAACACGATCGGTGTAGATGACGGGATTGCCATGGGACATATCGGCATGCGTTACTCTCTGCCAAGCCGCGAGATCATCGCAGACTCCCTGGAGACTGTAGTATCTGCTCACTGGTTCGATGGTATGGTCTGCATCCCGAACTGTGACAAGATCACACCAGGAATGATGATGGGCGCCTTGCGTGTCAACATTCCAACGATCTTCGTCAGCGGCGGCCCAATGAAGGCTGGTGTGGACAGCAAAGGCAAGAAGCTCTCCCTTACTTCTGTATTCGAAGGCGTAGGCGCGCACCAAGTCGGTAAGATCAACGATGCTGAACTGCTTGAATTGGAACAATACGGCTGTCCTACATGCGGATCATGTTCCGGTATGTTCACCGCTAACTCGATGAACTGTCTGGCTGAAGCTATGGGTCTTGCCCTGCCAGGTAACGGTACAATTCTGGCTGTAGCTGAAGAACGCAAAGACTTTGTACGTAAATCGGCGAAACAACTGATGGAACTGATCGAACTTGATCTGAAACCACGCGATATCGTAACGATCGAATCACTCGATAACGCATTTGCACTGGATATGGCTATGGGTGGTTCCACCAACACAGTACTGCACACTCTTGCGCTGGCTCAAGAAGCAGGTGTTGACTACCCGCTGGAGCGCATCAACGAAGTCGCAAACCGTGTTCCTTACCTGTCCAAGCTGGCTCCTGCCTCCGATATCTTCATCGAGGACGTAGACCGTGCGGGCGGCGTCAGCGCCGTACTGAACGAATTGCTGAAGAAACCAGGCGCATTGTTCGGTGACTGCATCACCGTTACCGGCAAAACACTGGCCGAGAATGTAAGAGGACATGAAATTAAGGACACTTCCGTTATTCATACACTCGATAATCCTTATTCCGAAGTGGGCGGATTGTCCGTACTGTACGGCAACCTGGCTCCGGAAGGTTCCATTATCAAGGTTGGTGCGGTTGATGCTTCCGTAGGCGGCTACCATAAAGGTCCAGCGATTTGCTTCGATTCTCAGGAAACTGCGCTGGAAGGCATCGCGAACGGCAAGGTTAAGGAAGGCCACGTGGTGGTTATCCGTTATGAAGGTCCAAAAGGTGGTCCTGGTATGCCAGAAATGCTGGCTCCTACCTCCCAAATCGTGGGTATGGGCCTCGGCGCTAAAGTTGGCCTGATCACAGACGGTCGTTTCTCCGGCGCATCCCGCGGAATCAGCATCGGGCACATTTCTCCAGAAGCGGCTGAAGGCGGACCGATTGCTTTCGTTGAAGACGGCGATATCATCGAGCTGGATCTGATCAATCGTAAGATCGAGCTGCTGGTGGACGAAGAAACCCTTGCGACACGCCGTGCAGGCTGGAAAGGCTTCGAGCCGAAGGTGAAGACTGGTTATCTCGCCCGTTACTCCAAGTTGGTAACCAACGCTAGTAATGGCGGCGTATTAAAAATCTAATTACGTCCCTGGCCATGCCAGAACGTAATTCTTATTGAAGCGGTCCCTCGCAGCAGTTATTCTGCTCTGAGGGACTTTTTTTGTGCAACTTAAGATAAAAAGGGAACACCTTCAGCCAACATATGCTGGCCTGAGGCATTCCCTTTTTTCCATAATACTACCTATAATTCCTGTACATTAATGAACAACCGTTGCACCTGGCAGTTCTACTTCATCCGCAGCATTGCTGCGGCTTCTCTCTTCTTCTATCTGCTCCCGTTTGCGGTTCGCGCTACGTGGCTGCATCTTCTGATCATGCCGTTTCAACAATTCAGACACCGGCATCAGGATGAGCTTCGGCACAAGCACCTCGGTACGCTCCTTCAGTCTTGCTCCACCAGCCGGATGTATCACACTTAACAACAGACTCAGGTAAAGCTTGCTGGAACGGGCGAACCAGCCGTTGGGCATATCCAGTACTGTGAAACCGAATTTCTCCGGTCCCCGGTTGATCATGCTGACCCCGTACAATGCCTTAGCTTCCATAAGCGCCTCGTCATGGGCAATTTCCTCGGCGAGTACCGGCATATCCTTCTCCATCCGGCGAATCATGCGGATCGCAAGCTGGGCAGAGGAACGGGAATGCATGCCAAGCTCGAACAGCTCCCGGTTATCGACATGTAGCTCAATTACCTTATCACCCTTGCTTAAGGTGGTTCCGTCCTCCATAGTGATCGGCTGCCCCTGATACTTACGCAGACGATAATGCAGGAAAGGCTCGGCCGGTGAAAGAGTTCTTAACTTAAACAGGAATTGAAATAATTGCTCCCAGCCCAGCCATAGTCCCACAATCAGGCGTTTTCCGAAGGAAATTTGCTGAATGGACGATTTCTCAGCCGTCTTGATCATCTGGTCAATACGGATACTACACAGCCCGCGTCTTTGAGCTTCCTCTAAGGTTCTCTCCAGAGCAATCAGCATCAGTCCCGGAGCATCAGGATCGGCACCCAGTGTCGCACCGCTGTCATGCAGAAGCATCACTTCGCCGGGATTAAGGCGGGAGAGCATTTTCTCTGTGAGCTTCTCGGCCCCTTGCTTCTCGCGCCAATCGCCGAACATCGCTGACCACAACACAATCTGCACACGGCGACGCTTCGAGAAATCGAACAAATTCACAATTCCCCAAGGCGGACGATAGTAAGTGCTGTGTTCACCGGTAATGCTGTAAATAATTTCGTCTGTGCGCTGGATCTGTTTACGTACCGTTGCCGGACGCATCAGCCAGTTGGTCTTGTGCACATAGTTATGAATACCGATGAGATGGCCCTCCGCATGAATACTGCGGATCAGGTCAGGATAACGCTCCGCATGGGAGCCCACCACGAAAAAGGTAGCCTTAGCGTCATAACGCCTTAGAAGTTCAAGCACTTTCGGCGTAAATCGAGGGTCCGGACCGTCATCAAAGGTCAGCGCAAATTCATGGCTTCCGGTCCCTTTACGGAACACGCGGTAACCGAAAATACGGCTGATAATACCGGGTATAAAGGCATAAAAAGATGAGATGTAAAACAACCAGAGCAGCAAAGTCTGCATGTCTATTCCCCGCTTTTCCAGAGTTGACTTTGGCTCGCCTTAGGTCTGCAAGCAGATACAGCGATACGGCCAAGTGTGTATAGCTTTCACCGCCTTTTTGCGGATATCTATCATCGGCACAAAAAAACGTTACCCCCTATTTTAACACAGCTATCAAAGAAATAGACGCTTTTTAAGTAAAATCGTGTACAATGGACTCAAGTTGTAAAGACCTGACATTTCATCGGAAAAGGAGTCGTTCAAATCTTATGCTCCCCTTGTACAAAAAATATTGGCGCACGTTCTTTGACATTGGATTAATCGTGCTTACGGTGTATCTGGTTATGTTTTCCTTCAGCAAGCTGTATCATTTAGCCGCCCCTGTGTTCCTGTCTTTCTTCGTGTTTATCATTATTGAGCCGCTGGCACGGTTTCTGAATCGCCGAGGTCTCGGCAAACCGTTCGCCTCAGCAGTCTCCGTTCTGTTCTTCCTCGTTCTGCTGCTAGGAACGCTGTTCGGTGCTGGCCTGCTAATTACGACTCAGGCAATGCTTTTTCAGGACAACCTGCCAAGGTATACAAGTATTGTGCAAGAGCATTTCGTGGAGCTTACCGGCTATCTTCAACATAAAGTCGACACGCTGCCGCCGGATCTGACCCATAAAATCAACGGGTATTTCAAGGATGCCACCGACATCCTCTCTTCATGGCTCGTTATCTTCTTTAAGTATATGATCGGACTACTGGGCTCGTTCTCTTCTTTTATGGGAAATTTCGGAATCGCCATCATTCTGGCCTTTTTCCTCAGCATGGAAATCAAGGACTGGAAGAAAATCGCCCATGAGAAGATGCCAAAAACCCTTAAGACCGCCTATGCTTTTCTGCAAGGGAATGTATTTAAGGCGATCGGCGCCTATGTCAAAGCCCAACTCATTCTCATCAGCATCACCTTCGTCATCGTTCTGGTTGGATTGTTCATCCTAGGTACCGGTAATGAGCTGACGATGGCCTTAGTCTGTGCCGTGTTCGACGTTCTCCCGCTGCTAGGCGTATCGACCATCTTGATTCCTTGGATCGTGTATCTCTTCATTATCGGGAACACCTCCATGGCGATCGGTCTGATTGTCCTTCTCGCTGTGGTGTTAATCCAACGGCAAATTATGGAGCCGAAAATCACTGGTAACTCCATCGGTGTATCTTCTGCTTTCCTGATGCTCTCATTCGTTATCTTATCCATGTCAGCGTTTGGCGTAGCAGGCTTAATCCTGTCCCCAATACTGCTGATTCTGATCAAGGAATTGATCCAGCAGGGCTACCTCCAGCGTTGGATCTACCTGCCGCAGGAAGAATTTATTGTCTCTCCTTTCGCGGCATCCGGGTCAGAAGCCGAGTCCTCCAAGACAGACCACAGCGATCCTGAAACAGAACGCCAGGCAGATCAAGCTCCTGAAGTTGACGAGAGCAAATCAAATACTTGACCGAACAACTTCGTAGCTGTATGGGCACTTCCAGGAGTCACGTTCTGAACAGACACAGCTACGGCATATCGCGGCTGGTCTATAGGCCCATAGCCAATAAACCACTGATTATTGCGGGGAACACCCTTGACCTGCGTCTGGGCTGTTCCTGATTTACCAGCCAACGGCCAGCGGGCGGTCATCAGACTCCGTCCGGTGCCCTCAGTCACCACCTGTCTCATCCATGACAACAGCAGCCGAGTCGTGGATGCTGAGATTCTTCCGGTCCCGGACGGTGACAGATGTCCCGGCAAATCCTCCAGCTTCTGGCCATTCGCAAAAGTGACCTTCTGCAGGATGCGGGGAGCGGTGACCTCCCCGCCATGTAGCAGGGTCACTACCAGATTAGCGGCCTGAAGCGGGGTGACCTGCACATCGCGCTGCCCGATGGCAGTCTGCACTCTTGCGCCGCTGTCATCAGGCACCAGGGACGTGAAAATCGTCCCGTGCTGCTCCCCCGCCAGCGGCCTCAGAAGTGGCAGTCCCAGCGTATTCTCGGACTGCCAGCCAATGTCCCTTCCCAGTCCCAGCGCCCACGCGGCGGACTGGATCTGCGCGCCGCTCAGACGTTCGGCGAGCGCGGCGAATACAGTATTGCAGGACACGGCGAACCCTTGCGCCAGCGTAAGGGGGCCGTGTCCTTTTCCTTTTAGGCAGGATAATCCGTACTTCTCATATTGGCCGGAGCAAGTAAAGACTTCCTGCGGCGTTGTAACTCCGGCCTCCAGAGCCGCTGCGGCGGTGACAATCTTGAAGATGGAGCCGGGGACAGCGGCTTGCAGCGCCCGATTATTCCACTCTCCACCCTGAGGCGAAATATCCTGCGGGTTATATAAGGGTAGAGAAACCATAGCTTCAATATCCCCATTCCGTGAGTCCAATACAACAATCGTGCCTTCCTTCATGCCACTCTGAATCGCCAGCTTCTCAATGTCATCCTGAAGTTTTTTGTCTATCGTTGTGTACAAAGACAACGGGTAGTAGGGATTGCCCGGCGAACGGACTTTGAGCGGACTGTCCGGAAGACGGTTTCCCCTAGCATCCACTTGCACATACGCCTCGGTATGACCTACACCCCGGAGCAACGGCTCCAGGGTTTTCTCCAGTCCATCCGTTCCGGTCCTTGGAATCCTGAGGCCTGAAGAACTTGCTAACTCGCCACCCCCCTGCGGGACTGCTTCAGACAGGTAGCCTAGCCACTGTTGTCCTGACAACTGACCGTCATACCTCCGCGCGAACGGCAGTACCATCACTCCATCGATATCAAGCTCTTTCAATTCATTGGCTTGGGCAGGGGACAGCGCCAGAGGTGCTTTTCCTTTAGGGGATGGCCATAGCAGAGGTTCCTTCAGGACTGCGACTCTGTTCAGCAGCTGCTGATAGCTGACTCCCAAAATGGCCGCCAGCCGGTGCATAGGGCCATCTTCACTTCGCTCCACCTGCGCCTTCACACTAGCCGCCAATTCTTCTTGCGGGAAAAGAGCGGCTGTCCAGATCGTTTCCCCGGCGAGAGGAATTCCGTGCCGGTCATAGAGACGCCCACGCCCACTGTCCAGCACTGTTTCACGCTCACTCTGGATTTCTGCCATCTTGGCCAAGGTATATGGGGTACCAGGGACAGGCCGATCCTTGATCACGAATTGTACCCAAGCCAACCGCAGGATCAATATTCCCACGGCAGCGGATAAGATCAACAGCGAGCTGAACAGACGACGATGGTGATTGTTGGTACGCAATGTTGCCTTCCCTCCTGACAGGATTCCTTATCCCTATTATGTCCCACCTTTCGTCATTAGAATCTTTCCCCACGTGATAAACAAGCACAAGAGCAAGCCCTAACTTCTGGAGCCTGCTCTTGTGCAATTCACATTTTGGGTTAAACAGAAACTATACTCTGAACCTTGCTAGGCTGGTTTTTAATTTGGCGGAAGCCTTCTGCAAACTTGCAGAGAGCTCCACCAGATGGTCGCTGACACTCTGCTGCTCGCCACTGAGCGAAGCCACCTCTTCTGAGGCTGCTGACGATTCTTCAGCAATAATACTGACGCTATCCATCGTCACTGAGAGCACTCGCTGCGATTCCCCGAGCCCGTCAATTGAACCCGTAACTGCGTCCAGGAAGGTGATGAATTCATTCATCTGCCCTTGTACTGACACGAAGAGATCGCTGGTACTTTGTACCGAAGCGCTTTGCTCTCCAAACATTGGAGCCACCTCGTCAAGAACCGTGACCGTTTCATTCATCTCAAGCATGATTCTGTCAGTGATTTCTCCCACCACTGCAATCGAGCTTCTCGATTGATCAGCAAGCTGACGAATTTCACTGGCTACGACCATGAACCCCTGGCCTGCATCTCCAGCCCGTGCAGCTTCAATGCTGGCATTCAGGGATAAAATATTCGTCTGCTGCGCAATACGCTGCATGACATTCAGAACCTGAATCACGGACGAAGCCGTTGTCTGGAGGTTATTCACTTTGTTCACCAGCGTCCGGGTTCTTTCCTCCGTAATCTGTGTCCGGCTCTTGAGTTCCTTGAGCATCGCAACACCTTCGGTACTGAACTGTCCAACACTGTGTGCCCTGCCGTTCATCTCATGCGTAGCCGCTGTTACCTTGTTCATCTGCTCCGAGATCTGCCCGGACAAGGCATTGCCATTGTCCGCCTCAAGAGCCAGACTGCCCGCTCCCCCAGCAACCTCTTCCATAGCAGCAGCAATATCTTTAGCAGCAGATGCCGTCTTGCGGGAAGCACTGCTTAAGACATCCGACATCTCCAGCACCTCCTGAGCGGTCTCATTGGTGCGGTCGACGAGTTCCGTAATTCGCTCCATCATAGTATTGAAGGAGAGCGACAATTGGCCGATTTCATCCCGTGATTTGAACGATGTCCGTACACTAAGGTTCCCCTCAGCTCCCTGGAACATTAAGTCCTTGAGCCGGGTCAACGGCCTTGCGACCATTCGCACCATCCACAGCCCAATCAGAATAGCCATGACTGCGGCAGCGCCAACCGCGATATAGGTCGTCTTCAGAATACGTACCGCATCTTGGGTTAAATTCTCGGCAGGCACGACACCCAGCAGCTTCCATCCGGAACTCTGCATCGTTCCATATACCGCCAGAATTGACTTTCCCTCCTCATTCTTGGTCGGCAGAGCGCCTGAAGAAGCTTGCTTGAGCCCTGTAAATAAAGTGCCCCCCAGACTTAGATAAGTGTCCGTCTCGTTCTGCACAGAGGATGCGATCAGCTCATCCTTTTCAGTCAGCAGCTGAATGTAAGAGCCTGTCCCCAGATTCACCTCGCCTAGCAGCTTTTCGACCTCACTAACCTTTATATCACTGATCGCAACATAGCCCGAATCTTGGGAATCTCCTGCAATCGCTTTCGCATAATGAAAAACCTCTGGAGCTTTCGCTCCCTTCATCTCTTTGGTCAACCATAGCCCTTCTGGCTTGTCCGACAACTGGCTGAACCAGGATGCCGAGCGTGCGCTCTCCATAAAGGGTTCATCCTTGACCCCGGCAGCCACAATCGGCAATGATTCCTTCGCAGGAATGAGATACACCGCCTGCACACCCTTGGCGCTCGACAGCCAGTTACTTAGCTCTGCAGCAATAACATCTACTGACAGCCCGGAAGCAGACTGGCTGGCCTCTTTCATAGCGCGCTGTATCTCTTTGTTGTAAGAGATTTGGCCCAAATTATCCTCGTAACGGAGCATGGTAACATCCAGCTTCTCCGCAGTTTGAATGACCGTCTGCTGGTTGGAAGACAATGCATTGTCTTCAATGGTCTGCTCAGCAACGGAATAGGAGGTATAGCCGAGCGAGAGCACTATTATCATAGTAGCTATGAAAAAAACGAGAAAAAGCCGCAGTCCCAGAGATTCAGCGGGATGCAGCCGGGAAAGAAGGCTGCGTTGTTGTTTGGTTGTTGACTTCATCAGTACAGATCACCTGCCATCATCTACAGTTATTAGGTTACTTAAATTATTACAAACTACTATTTTAAACCAAAAACACTGAACCTGCTGTGATATAGTTGTACGCGGCCAACCTGAGATGTAACTCTTCATTGGCTTACGTTCGCTCCCTGAAAATATAAAACAGCCGCCTCTTCTCGGAGAAGAGGCGGCTGTGACAGGTATTCGTAGGTAATCTGGCTTCTCAGTAAGGTTATTTATATTTTGAACAGAGAGAGCTTTTCCTTCAATTGTCCCGATACACTTTCCAGTTTCCCGGACAACGATACCAGTTGATCGCTGACATTCTGCTGCTCGCTACTTAGCGAGGCCACTTCTTCCGAAGTAGCAGATGATTGCTGAGCAACGGCACTTACGTTGCCCATCGCTTCAGACAAGACCCCTTGCGAATGATTCAAGCTGTTGATGGAGGAGGTTACAGACTCCAAGCTTGTAATAAATTCATCCATCTGATCTTTTACAGAGACGAAGATATCACTGGTGTTCTTCACCGAACCCATTTGCGCCTCAAAGAGCGGCGCAACTTCAGACAATACCGCGACCGTCTCATTCATCTCGGTCATGATTTTGTCAGTAATCCCGGCCACCAGCGCAATCGACTGCTTGGACTGGTCTGCGAGTTGACGAACCTCGCCAGCTACGACCATGAAACCCCGACCGGCTTCGCCTGCCCGAGCGGCTTCAATTGTAGCATTCAGGGACAGAATGTTCGTCTGCTGAGTAATATTCTTCATGACATCAAGCACCTTGATCACAGAGAATACCGTTTCTTTCAGATTGTTGACACGCGCAACCAGCGCTCCTGTCATCTCTCCGGTACGGCTTGTCTGACCCAGCAGCTCCTCCAACTGATTCGCACCTCTGCTGCTGGCCTCACCGACACTACGTGCAGCTTCATCCATCTCAGAATTGGCGTACACGACGGTCTGCATTTGTGTAGCAATCAGTTCAGTCAATTCATTGCCGCGCTCTGCCTCCAGAGCCAGACTGCCTGCACCACCAGCAATCTCTTCCGTGGCCGCAGCAATTTCTTTAGCAGACACAGCTGTTTTACGTGAAGCATCGCCCAGCTCTCCGGCAGTTTCCAGCACCTCGCGCGCCGTTTCCGTCGTCTGCGCTACAAGCTCTGTAATCCGTCCCATCATTGTATTAAAGGATGCAGACAGTTGGCCGATCTCATCTTGGGATGCATACTCAGTACGAACACTCAGATCCCCTTTTGCCCCTTCTACCATCAGATCCTTGAGACGGGATAGCGGACGGGCGATCATGCGGACCATCCAGTAACCGAGCAGAATGGCAAGCACGGCTGCGCCCCCGGCAGCAAAGAAGGTTGTCAGAAGGATTGGATAAGCCTCTTTGACCAATTCACCAGTAGGAATAATGCCAGACAGCTTCCAGTCTGCTTTGGTCATCGGATTGAAGACAGCCAGAACCTGCTTGCCATCTTCATCTTTGTTTTCCTGACTCTTATTCTTTGTCTTGCTATCTTTGATGAATGCAAACTTGGATTCTAACCCATCCTCTGCAGGTATATTAGAAGCGATAACAATACCGTTAGGATCTACCAACTGTATGCGGGCGCCATCGCCCAGTTTGACACTCTTGAAGGCATCTTCCAGCATTTTATTCTTCAGTTCCAGCAGCATCACATATCCTGAATTCTCGCCGAGATTTCGGAGTGAGCGCACCATAGCGATATTCGTTCCGCCTTTGCCCTCAACTGCAGTAGAGAACCAGTAATTCTGCGCGCCATCGGTATCGGAATAATGCGATTTATACTCCTTGGTCCGTTCAACCGCCTGTTTGAACCAATCCGTGTCCCTGATACCTTCAAGCACCAGGCCCGAACTACCAGTAGTGATAACATCGGAAGCCGCTTCCTCCGGAATCAGTGAGATACTGACTACGTTGGAGTCGGAGGTCGTTTGGCTCGATAGCTTCTTGCCGATTGCACTTGAAGCCACAAATTTATCGTAATAGTTATCCGCTTTGTCCAGTGACGTCAGATCATTCTGAATCTGCGGATCAAAAAACAACTGAAGCGCCAAAGTTTCATATTGTTTGAGAATAATATCCATCTTCTCCGAGTTCTGAATAACCGTTTGACGGTTTGCCTCTGCGACATTACTCTTAATCGTACTTTTGGCTTTTGAATACGACAACAAACCCAGAAGCAGTACGACTACGACGATGGACGATAAAAAGATCAGGAACAGCTTGACTCCGACTGATTTCAACGGATTCACTTTTTTCATTTGACTCACCGAGCCCCGCAGCACGCTTTTCATGCTTACGCCTGATTTAACGCCGTCTTTGAGCTTGCCGATACTGGATGCACCGGCCTTACGCTGGTTCTTTTTCTCTGTGTTTTCTTTCACCGACTTCTCATTCTTTCCCACTCTCATCCTTCTCTCTTTCTGCTCATCACTCTTACTCTCCTGTTCCGGAGTTCCCATTAGATCACCCACCAGTTTGATTAGAGATATATGTAAGCGTTGTCTGACTTATATATCGGCAAACAGTCCTTTTTTCCTTAGGCTTTTTGAATAATCTTTTCCATGAGTATGTAACTTTTAGCCTATTTGGGAGTAGAAAAAAACGGGACCATCCTCTCTCAAGCGAGGTTGGTCCCGTTTTTTACATCAATTCTTATTTTCTTTTGCGCATCATGTCAAAATAGGCCACCGGTGCGTCCACTTTCATACGCACCTTCTGCAGCGGGTGACGGGCAGCATCCAGCGGATTGCCTTGCTCGTCCCAGATCTCTCCTACCGTCTGCTTGAAGAAGGTATCATCCGGTCCAAAGAACTCCACTTGCTGTCCCGGCTTGAAGTGATTCCGCTGCTGAATCAGGGCAGTGCCTGTCTCGGCATCATATTCCAGCACCAGTCCGGCAAAATCATACGGAGCCGCTTTTTCTTCAGGCTCATAGATATGATCCTCATGGTCCGGTGTATCGTAGAAAAAGCCTGTATTGAGCGGACGGTTCGCCGCTTTATTCAGCTCTTCCAGCCATTCCGGCTTCAGCACATAGCCTTCAGGATCAGCCATATAAGCATCAATGGCTTTGCGGTACGCATTAACTACTGTAGCCACATAGTGAATGGATTTCATCCGGCCCTCAATCTTGAAGCTGTCAATGCCGACCTCGATCAGATCGGGAATGCTTTCCAGCATACACAGGTCTTTGGACCCCATGGTGAACGGATTGTCCTGTGGCTCATGCAGAGGAAGCTGGGTCACTCCTGGCAGCAGGCGTTCAGGTGACTGCATAGCTTCCGCCTGCTCTTCTTCAGACACCCAAGTTCCATCCGGACGCGCATCCTCGAACAGATCGTATTTCCAGCGGCAGGACTGGCAGCAGCCCCCCCGGTTAGAGTCCCGGTCCGTAAAGTGGTTGGACAACACACAACGACCGGAGTAGGAGGAACACATCGCACCATGAATAAAGCTCTCGATCTCAATATCTACATGCTTCTTAATCTCGGCGATCTCCTCCAGGCTTGTCTCCCGGCCCAGAACGACACGAGGTAGTCCTTCTTCCTTCCAGAAGGATACGGCTTGCCAGTTCAGAGTAGACTGTTGGGTGCTGAGATGCACCTCCAGGCCCGGAACCAGGCGGCGTGCCGTATCCACAATAGCCGGGTCGGCTACAATGATCGCGGCAATGCCGGCTTCATATAAATTACGCAGGTATTCTTCAATCCCTGCGACATCTTCATTGTGAGCATAGATGTTCGTTGCCACAAAGACCTTCGCGCCATATTTCTTGGCGAATTCTACACCTTCGCGCATTTCCTCAAAGCTGAAATTATCAGCATTGGAACGCAGGCCGTATTTTTGTCCGCCAATATAGACGGCATCTGCACCATAATGCACGGCGAATTTCAATTTTTCCAAATTGCCCGCCGGAGCCAGGAGCTCCGGTTTGTCCAGACGGTAACGTTTGCCCTTATGCTGCGGCTTGGTCATGGTACTCATTCCTGTTCTCCCCTCCATTTCCCCATTCTGCGGGGTCTATACGATTAATACACTTGCTCTTTATAAAAGAATCCGAAAGACAGTTCGCGCTCAGGGTCCTGCAGCTTACGAACCTCATCCAGCCATTCATCCTGGAAGGCATAGCCTTCAGGATCAGCCGCATACGCATCAATAGCTGTGCGGTAAGCTCGAACTACGGCAGCATTATAGACTGTCGGCTTCAGTAGCCCTTCAATCTTAAAGCTTTGCACGCCCGCTTCCATCATGATATGCAGGTCTTCCATAATGCAAATATCATCCGAACTCATAATATGAGTGCCGTTATCATCTTCGTAGATCGGGAAGATCTCACCCGGACGCTCCGCTTCGACCAGGAACAGACCGCGCTCCTTGCCCATGCTTCCGCCATCCGTTGGGCGTCCTTGGTGGGCCATATAGCTAGCTACGAGCTTGCGCTTGGAATGGTAAATGTTGGTCATTCCATGCACCTGAACCTGGGCCTCTATTTCCAGCAGCGGCACCATCTCCGTAATCTCGTCCATGTTCAGCTCACGGGCGAGCACAACGCGGGATGCGCCTTTGCGTCCCCAATAGTTAGACGTAGCGTAGTTGGTGGAAGTCATCTCCGCGTTCCAGTGCAGCTTGAGACCAGGCGCCTCCTGCTTCACGGCAGCCAGCACGGCCGGGTCACCAAATTCAACAGCGTCAACGCCCAGCTCGCCTATAGCCTTTACATAGGCTGGCAGCTCATCAAGCAGACTATTGGGCATCAGACCGCCCAGCCCCGCAACGACTTTGCAGCCCCGCGCATGAGCCATCTCTATAACTGCCTTGGTGTCCTCTAGCGTGAAATGCCCAGCCAGCCTCATGCCAAAGCGGTCATCCCCGATCAACAGCGCATCTGCACCTGCATCCAGCAAGGCTGCCGCTTCTTTAAGCGATGCTGCCGTCGCCAGCAGCTCCGGTTTTTTGTTCATTGATAATCCTCCTACGTCTGTCACAGCTTACAAGCCGGTGATGTCCCTGCGGCGCCTTGACCAGGCCCACAGTCTGCACCACTCTCCATTGTAATGCGTTACTGCGAAGTTTGTTTACTTTTTTGAATATTGGCTAAATGTTCCTTATATGTCTTGGCAAAAAGATGACCCTTACTGCCATCCTTCTTCGTGACATAGAAATAATAATCGGAAGCTTGCGGCTCCAGCGCCGCCTGAATCGACGGCAGACCAGGGTTGCAGATCGGTCCCGGCGGAAGTCCTGCATTCTTGTAAGTATTATAAGGACTCTCAATCTCAAGATCCTTGTAGAGCAGCCTTTCTTTTGGTTGATCTAGCAGATATTGAACCGTGGCATCAATCTCCAGCTTCTGTCCCTTTTTCAGCCGATTATAGATTACTCCCGCCACCAATGGACGTTCTGTATCGACTACAACCTCACGCTCCACCAGTGAAGCGACGGTCAGCAGCTCATGCAGACTGAGGCCTCTTGCCTTGAGTTTTTCGTGCCAATTCGGAATGGTATCAAGCTTCTTGACCAGTTGTTCCAGCATCGCTTCCAGAATTTCCTGCGGCGTGCTGTCCTTTGGCAGCTCATAAGTCTCCGGGAAAAGGTACCCCTCCAGACGATGACGCAGCTCCGGCTCTTGCGGAATGCCAAGAACATCAGCCTCTTTCAGCGCCTTGCCGGAATTCATAAGATCCACAAAGACACCCGAATCCAGCTTAGAGGCAGTAGCCAGCTTGTCAGCCACCTGCTCTGCCGTGTATCCTTCGGGAATGGTGAACATCAGGGTCTCTTCTTTGACAACATCGCCGGCATTCAGCCGTGCAATGAGCTCATCATAAGTATCGCCTGGTTTTGCCACATAGGTGCCAGCCTTGAATTTCGAGCCTTCCTTGGTCCATTTCAGATATCCTTTAAAGAAAAGACTGTTACGGATAATCCCATTCTTCTCAAGCAGGTCAGCAATTCCAGCGCTGCCCGTGCCTTTCTCAATTGTGAACGTTACGGGCTGCCCGGCAGGAGCTACCGGCTGCATCCCGTTCCAAATGTACCATGCTCCTCCAGCTCCTGCTGCAATCAGGAGAATTAGGATCAGTAGCACAGTGCGGACTGCGGATTTCAATGGATCTCCTCACTTTCCGACTATAAAGTATAGAATTGTATCGTCCCAAATTCAACCTATAATTTTATGGCTCTATGCCAAAATCAGTGGTTGACGCTGCATGGAGGCGCTACAGGTCTAGAGGGTTCTTCCGATCGCTATTAAAGCCTGGTTTCTGGATTATACAAGGAATTATAGGTTGAAATCGGGCTTTAAAGGCGAACACTACCGTTTCTCCAGAATCCCTCTGGCCCTCCGCTTAACGCCAGCGTATAATCCACCTCTGATTTTTAAATAGAGCCATTTAAATTAAGGCTTTCCATGCAAAAAGAGCGCGGAATACTCCGCCCTCCTTCATGCCAACTGTAAATGTAACGTACGCTGATCTTGTCCTATTCCAAATCCTCATCTGGAAAAGTTAGCTCATCGTACAGCTCTGAAATATCTTCCCATTCTTCATCGTCGACGATGCTTTCCAATTCAGGAAGCCCGTCAGGCGAGACTACAATCCGAAGAATATCATATTCTCCGTTCTTGCCGGAACCCTCCAGCACCGCGTAACCGCGGCCACCGACTTCAAACTCCGCAATAATATCGTAAACGGAAGATTTGCCTTGCTCATCTTCCAGCTCTACAGTCTCTCCGTACGCATCTTTAAGACGGGAAGTCCATACCGCTTGATCAGCGGACAACTCAGTCATTCTCTGCTCCCCCGTCCAGCTCGTCGACCAGGGTATTGAACGTCTCTTCGACGATCGCCCACTCCTCGTCATTCTCGATCATGAACAGCTGCAGATCATCGCCGTCTTCCTCATAGCGGAAGGCGTACACTTCGTCGGACTCTTCGTCTTCGGAATCCAGCGGAACTACCATCATGTACTTGGCATCCGAACCGTCAACCTCAAACTTCATGATGACCTCGAATTCCTCTTCATTACCTTCCTCATCGGGAATATAGATAATTTCCGGTTCTTCTTCTTGGCCAATATGTTCGTTTGTCATATGCGCACCCCTCACCTTTTACTGTTAGCATCCAAAAAATTTTGCAAAATCAGGGCTGCGGCCATTTTGTCCACAATCCCTTTGCGCTTCTTTCGGCTGACGTCCCCTTCAATCAGCACCCGCTCGGCGGATACCGTCGTCAGACGCTCATCCCAAAGGTGTACGGGCATTTCCAATTGTTCCCGAAGCTTGTCAGCGAACTCTATGCAGATTTCACCACGGGGACCTACGGTGCCGTTCATGTTCTTCGGCAGCCCAACCACGATTTCTCCGATCTCATGCTCCTTGACGAGTTCGCGGATGCGTTCGAACTCTCTTCCGTCTCCGCGCCGCTCAATGGTCTCCAGAGATTGTGCCGTCCAGCCGAAAATATCACTCGCGGCGACGCCGATTCTACGGTCGCCATAATCCAAACCTAGCTTCTTCATTTGGCGTTATCCACCTGATGATTGGCTAGATAGAACCGCACCAGTTCCTCAATCAGCTCATCACGTTCTTTTCTCCGGACCAAACTTCTAGCATTGTTGTGACGGGGAATATAGGCCGGATCTCCGGAAAGAAGATACCCTACGATCTGGTTGATCGGATGATATTCCTTCTCTACAAGCGCATTGTACACCGCAAGCAGAATTTCCTCGGGAGAAGCTTCCTTCTCATCGCCCTTCACATTGAATTTAACCGTTTTGTCCATGGAGTCCATATGTGACACCTTCCTTCTGCAAATCACCTGTAGCAGGCGGCTTCGCAAACTCGCTGCTGTACAGCTTACTTGCTGCCCTCATCATAACATATTCATGCCCCAACAAGAAAATCCTGCCTGGATATAACGCTTTTTTGGCATTTCATCTACAAAAAACGTGAAATTTTTGGTCTTTAAGCTATTGCCAAAACCACATTTCGCCTAAATCAGATGGCCCGGCCACGAAGCAGCGGTACTGAGAGGAAAGACTCAGTACCGCTGTCTGTCTTCGCAAATGCAATTTGGGCTTCGGGCCTTTGGACCGGGTTCGCTCTCTAGCTTATCCTAGCGCCGCTACCAATTCTTCAGCTTTCGCCAAAGCCTCGCCCAGCTTCGAAGCATCCTTACCGCCGGCTTGCGCCATATCCGGACGTCCGCCGCCGCCGCCGCCGCATACTGCAGCAACTTCCTTCACCAGCTTGCCGGCATGATAGCCGCGCTTCACCAGCTCTTGAGGTACGGCTACGACAAAGTTCACTTTATCGTCCATGGCTGCGCCCAGAACAAGCACTGCGTCAGGCAGCTTGCTCTTCAGCTCGTCGGCTGTGGAACGCAGGGCATCCATGCTGCCTGCTTGCACAGATACAGCCAGTAGTTGCGTTCCGCTGCCAACCGTCTTCACGCTGCCAGTCAGCTCCGCTGCAAACGTAGCGCTCAGCTTGGATTGCAGGGACTCGTTCTCACGCGACAGCTCGCGTACTTGACCATGCAGAGCTTCAATCCGCTTCGGCACATCGTTCAGGGAAGACTTCAGCAGTCCAGCCGATTGCTTGAGCAGATCCAGCTGGCTCTCAGTGAACTGGTATGCATAACGTCCAGTTACAGCCTCAATCCGGCGTACACCGGAGCCGATGCCGCTCTCGCTAAGCAGCTTGAAGATTCCAATCTGCGAAGTATTGCTGACGTGGCAGCCACCACACAGCTCCAAGCTGTAGTCGCCAACCTGCACCACGCGGACGATATTACCATATTTTTCCCCGAACAATGCCATAGCTCCCATTGCCTTGGCTTCGTCAATCGGCTTGTTCTCAATCACTACATCCAGACCGCGCCAGATTTGCTCATTCACACGGTGCTCAATTTCACTGAGCTCTTCCGGCGTAATGGCGCCGAAGTGTGAGAAGTCAAAGCGCAGACGTCCACCTTCTACCAAAGAACCTGCCTGATTAACATGTCCGCCCAGCACTTCCTTAAGCGCTTTGTGCAGCAAGTGAGTCGCAGTATGGTTCTTCACGATGTCCTCACGCTCGGCACGGTTTACCTCGGCACGAACGGTATCTCCTACGCGCAGCTCTCCAGCTTCTACTGTTACCAGGTGTACATGCTGACCATGTGGCGCCTTGAACAATCCCTTGACTTTAGCGGTTACGGAACCGCCGCTCAGCACACCAGTGTCGCTCACTTGACCGCCACTTTCCGCATAGAACGGAGTAGTATCCAGAATGACCTGAGCTTCTGTGCCTTCGCCTGCGATGTCTGCCAACTCGTTATCGACAACGATCGCAACAATTTTGGATTCAGTTACCGAGTCATTATAACCAACAAATTCGCTTTTAACCGTCAGTTCAGAAAGGGCTCCGCCTTGAATTTTCATGCTGCCGCCATCTTGGCGTGCAGCTCTTGCACGGTCACGTTGCTCCTGCATCGCTGCATCAAAGCCCTCGCGGTCCACCGTCAAGCCCTGCTCAGCAGCGAAATCTTCTGTCAGGTCGAACGGGAAGCCGTAAGTATCATACAACTTGAACGCGTCTTTCCCGGCAATAACACCAGCGCTGCTCTCTTTGGCTTTGCTGCTGATTTCGCTCAGAATAGCCAGACCGTCGGATAGCGTCTCGTGGAAACGTTCCTCTTCTGTACGGATGATCTTCGCAATATATTCGCGGTTCTCCACAACGGACGGGTAGTACACGCCCATAATTTCGCCTACTGTTTCAGTCAGCTCATGCAGGAATGGACGATCCAGACCCAGGGTCTTTCCGTAACGGACTGCGCGGCGGAGCAAACGACGAATAATGTAGCCACGACCTTCATTAGAAGGAAGTACGCCGTCGCCCACAGCGAAAGTAACTGTACGCACATGGTCGGCGATGACTTTAAGTGCAATATCCTGCTCCAAGCTATCCTTATAAGTTACACCAGCAAGTTGTGCTGTCTTCTGAATAATCGGCTGGAACAAGTCAGTGTCGAAGTTGGAATCTACATCTTGCAGGATCGAAGCAAAACGTTCCAGACCTGCGCCTGTATCAATATTCTTGTTAGGAAGCGGTGTATAGCTGCCGTCTTTATTATGGTTGAACTGGGAGAATACCAGGTTCCAGACTTCCAGCCAACGCTCATTTTCCCCGCCTGGATACATTTCAGGGTCACTCAGGTCATTGCCGTAAGCTTCACCACGGTCATAGAAAATTTCCGAGCAAGGACCGCATGGGCCTTCGCCGATATCCCAGAAGTTCTCGTCACCCAGCTTAATGATGCGTTCAGCAGGCAAGCCCACTTTTTCATTCCACAGTTTGAAAGCTTCTTCGTCCTCGGCATATACAGTTACGGAGATGCGGTTTGGATCAAAGCCGATCCACTCTTTGCCCGTCAGGAATTCCCAAGCCCAGGTAATCGCTTCTTCCTTGAAATAGTCGCCGATGGAGAAGTTACCCAGCATCTCGAAGAACGTATGGTGACGACGTGTCTTGCCGACGTTCTCGATATCGTTGGTACGGATACACTTCTGGGAGTTGGTCAGACGCGGATTCTCCGGAATCTCACGGCCATCAAAATACGCCTTCAGCGGCGCCATCCCGGCATTAATCCACAGCAGCGATGGATCGTTGTGAGGTACGAGCGAAGCGCTCGGCTCGATTTTGTGGCTTTTACTTTCGAAAAATTGCAGCCATTTGGAACGGATTTCACTTGCTTTCATGATATACAGCCCCCGTCTTATGCTTAATTTTGAGATCACGGTTATTTCCGAAAAACAAATGGAAAACAAAAAAACGCCCCTGAAAATTCAGGGACGATTAGATCGCGGTACCACCCTGGTTATCGCCTTATCCCGTTGTAGCAGGAGAATTGCAGACGATCGCCTTGTCGCGGCTGTTAACGGGAACCCCCGGCGGACTTGTACCCGCACTCCGAAATTAGCTTTCCACCGGCCTGTCTCCAGGGTTCTCACAGCCATTACGACAATCTTCGTAAAGGAACCCGTTCTCTGTGCAAGCCATCTTCCGGTGTACTCCATTTCATCAACGTTTTACACATTTGCTTTTTAACATTTCAAGTATATCCACAGCCCCGATTCCTGTCAATCTAACCCGCACATATTCCGCATCTTGTCACCGAGATTCTAATTTACACATTATTCACAATTAATATTTGCTCAATATGGATGTTAATACATCTCCATCAATGTTACCTCCGTTTAAAACAAGCGCCATGCCAATCCCCAATTGTATCTCCCTGAATAATCGTGTATAGTGACATTAACAATCTCATACGAACCGACACTAGGGGAGCCGCGAGGCTGAGACGAATGTAACATTCGGACCCTTTGAACCTGATCTGGTTAATACCAGCGTAGGGAAGTGCGCGTTAAGAGTCCGGTCTTGCCTATTTTGTGGCTTGTTTTCCGTTGTCATGCTTAGCCGTCTTCCGATCAGGAAGGCGGCTTTTTTGTGCTCTATTCGATGGAGATTAACACCAATACACAATCGGGAGAGATTCCTTTTATGAAAAAACGACTTCCCGCCGTTAGCGGCCCTGAACTGCATCTGATCTCCCCGGAAGGAATACCGCTCGCCGATTGGCTGCGACTTTCTCTAGCCGTTCTCCCCTACGTTGACTATTTCCACCTGCGGAATAGACAGCTTACCGCCAAAGCGCTACTCGAAGCCATAAATCAAATGCAGCAAGCAGGCATTCCTATTGAATCCATCGTGATCAACGACCGGCTGGATGTCGCGCTCGCCTCAGGAGCGGGCGGTGTACAGCTTGCAGGACACAGTTTACCTGTAGCTGCCGCACAGTCTCTAGCCCAAGGACTAAGAGTCGGGTGCTCCATCCATTCACCAGAAGAAGCAGTCGACGCGGCAAGTGAAGGAGCAGATTACTGCCTTTTAGGCCATGTCTATGAATCTACTAGTAAGCCTGATCTGCCCCCCCGTGGGCTGGACATCCTCGAAGTAACTGCAGCCAGGTGCCCTGTTCCGGTCATTGCCATCGGAGGAATTCATCCGGGCAATGCCGGAGCAGTCATCAGGCGCGGTGCAGGGGGGATTGCCATACTATCCGGAATTAGCAGTCCAGCAGATCCAGCGGCACAAGCAGAAGCTTACCGCGCAGCCATTCAGACTGCATGGCTTGAGAGGAGGTGAAAATATGCAGGTCCAACTTAACGGAAAAATGACTCTCCTAAGCGAGCATTGCATTACTATTGCCGATGTTTTGGCAGAATCGCCCTGGAGCGGACGGCGAATTCTTGTGGAAATTAACGGTGAAGTCGTGCCGAGGGAAGCTTATGGCCGTACCTCACTCTCTGAAGGTGACCAGATAGAGTTTGTACATTTTGTAGGAGGAGGCTGAGAGAATGGCTTTGACTGCGGCAGAACAAGAGCGGTACAGCCGTCAGGTACGTTTTCATGGCATAGGTTCGGAAGGTCAGGACAGATTGGCCCGCTCCAGTGTGCTTGTTCTGGGTGCAGGCGCACTGGGGTCTGCTATTGCCGAGACGCTGGTCCGTGCCGGGGTAGGCCGAATACGAATCGTCGACCGGGATTATGTGGAATGGAGCAATTTGCAGCGTCAGAATTTGTACAGTGAAGCCGATGCGGAGCAGAGACTACCTAAAGCAATCGCAGCCGCACAAAGATTACGAAGCGTGAACTCGTCTGTGACCGTGGAAGGGATAGTAGCCGATGCTGCCGCCGAAGAGATTAGGGAGTATACAGTCGGAGTCGATTTGATTCTCGACGCTTCCGACAATTTTGAAATCAGAATGATTATTAACGATATCTCGGCCAAAGCAGGCATCCCTTGGATTTACGGCGCTTGCACAGGAAGCAGCGGTATTTCTATGACAGTCCTCCCCGGAGAGAGCGCCTGCCTCCACTGCCTGATTGACGAGCTTCATGCGGAAGGCGATACCTGCGACACGGTGGGCATCATTCAACCAGCTGTTCAGATGACTGCCGCTTACCAAACGACCGAGGCGTTAAAATGGCTCGCCGGACAGAAGGATTCTCTGCGCGGCACGCTGGTTTCCTTTGACCTGTGGGAGAATCGGCATGTCTCGGTCGCTACGGAACAGCTTAAACGTGCCGACTGTCCGAGCTGCGGCGAGAAAGCGGTCTATCCCTTCCTGTCTGCGACCAATCTGTCCAAGACCGCTGTATTATGCGGGAGAGATACCGTACAGATCCGGCCGGCCCGGGCGGTTCTCCTGAATCTGGAACTATGGGAAGAACTGCTGGCAGTACACGGTGAAGTTAGGAGAAATCCATACATGCTGTCGTTGGAACTGGAAAAACACCGAATCGCACTGTTCCCGGATGGCCGGGTACTCATTCACGGCACGTCGGATACCGCCGTGGCCCGTACGTTCTATCATCGATATTTTGGCTAAAAAATAACTTGGCTTTAAGAGAGGAGTTCTACGTATGAACGACATCTTTCAGATTGGCGGCAAAGCACTGACCAGCCGTTTGTTCATTGGCACTGGCAAGTATAACCGCAACACACTAATTCCCGAGGTGATTACAGCATCAGGCGCTGAAGTCATTACTGTCGCGTTAAGAAGAGTCAATCCCGAGTGGGGTGAGGAAAATATTTTGCAGCATATCCCTGGCAGTATGACGCTACTTCCCAACACCTCAGGTGCCCGGACTGCAGAAGAAGCCATTCGTATCGCCCGGCTCGCCAAAGCGGCTGACATGGGCAACTGGATCAAGCTTGAGGTCATTAAGGATCAGCGCTATTTGCTGCCCGACAATATAGAGACGATCCGCGCGACAGAAGTATTGGCTGCGGAAGGCTTTGTCGTGCTCCCTTACATGACCCCTGACCTGGGCGCTGCTCTCAGGTTGCGGGATGCCGGGGCGGCGGCAGTTATGCCGCTTGGATCGCCCATCGGCAGCAACAGGGGACTGCGGACCAAAGAGCTCGTCGGAATTATGATTGAGGAAGTAGATTTGCCTGTGATCGTGGATGCAGGGATCGGCCGCCCTTCAGAAGCAGCGGAAGCCATGGAAATGGGCGCCGCCGCTGTGCTGCTGAATACGGCCATCGCCACTGCACGTGATCCGTTAGGTATGGCGGCTGCCTTCCGGAATGCGGTAACTGCAGGCCGACTCGCTTATCTGTCAGGGCTGGGTCCGGTACAGCAGGAAGCCGCCGCTTCTTCGCCATTGACCGGATTTCTGAGCCAATAGGAGGGTAAAACATGAGCTTCTACGATAGACTGCTAGAATTAGAACGCTTCCCGTTTAGAGAGCGGTTCCCGGAATATACGGATCTGGATATCCAGCGCATTTTGACTAAGCCTAAAATGAATGAAGACGACCTTCTTGCCCTCCTCTCTCCTGCCGCCGGGAGACATCTGGAGGCTATCGCTCAGAAAGCGCAGCAGGTCACCCGCAGTCAATTCGGTCAGGTGATGCAGCTCTTTACGCCGATCTATGTATCGGATTACTGTGTGAATCATTGCGAATATTGCAGTTTCAGCTATATTTATGATTTTCCGCGTAAGAAGTTGGACATGGACGAAGTCGAAAAAGAAGCAATCGCGATTGCCGGGACCGGCATTCGGCATATCCTGCTGCTGACAGGCGAATCCCCTAAAGACTCCCCTGTCAGTTATATGAAGGAATGTGTTCAGGTACTGCGGAAGCACTTCTCATCCATTGGCATCGAAGTTAACCCATTGTCCGTTCAGGAGTACCATGAGCTTGGAGAGGCGGGCGTGGACAGCTTGACACTCTTTCAGGAAGTCTATCATCAGGAGACATACAGAAAACTACATATAAAAGGCCCTAAACGTAATTTCAGGGCTCGTCTGGATGCTCCTGAACGAGGCTGTGCGGCTGGCTATCGCTCCGTCACGATAGGCGCGCTGCTCGGCCTGCATGATTGGCGGCAAGAGGCTTTTATTACAGCACTGCATGCTAATTATTTGCAGAGCAAGTATCCCGACTGCGAAATCAGCCTGTCGATCCCGAGGTTCCGCCCGTTTCTGGGAGACTATCATCCCGATTCGGATGTCACCGACAGTGCGCTGGTGCAGGTTATACTCGCGTATCGCCTTTTTCTGCCCCGGGCCGGAATTACCCTCTCCACCCGCGAACCAGCACATCTGCGCGACCGGCTCATCCATCTTGGCGTAACCAAAATGTCGGCAGGTGTATCCACCGCAGTAGGCGGACACGTTAGCGACGGAGGCACCCCTCAGTTTGAGATCTCCGACGGACGCAGTGTGTCCGAGATCCGGGAGATGCTGTATCAGAACGGACTGCAGCCAGTGTTCAAGGATTGGGATATTCTGGTGTGAAATTATACGAAACTCTATATGCAAATTAACATTTTTTTACTTGTTGCAATCATAGATGTTAGTATAATAATATATATTATGGAAATAGAGGGATATAATATTAATTCATTATTTTCTTAGGTGAATAGTGAATCAATATAAATAAAAAAGAAAAGGAAGATGAAATTGAAATCATACCGTAAGTATTTTTTGATCTTTTCGTTGCTTATCGTCGTGTTCACATCTGGTTCATTTAATACCTTAGCATCGGCTGAGCCCGCAACAGAAGATCTTACTGTCACTACGTCTGCTGTAGAATCAAGCAATGACGGAGCGGCACTTCAGCCTGCAACCATTCAACTTCAAGCTGACCAAACTATTCCTGTGAGCCGTCCAGCCTTTTCAATAATGGCCAATTACGATGTTACTGGTGACTTGATGAACTTTACTGATTCGCTTACAGCTGCAGACCCTACCGATTTTTGGTTTTTTAGCGTCCCTACTAACCGCAACATCCTCTTTCAGATCAAATCTACCAACTCGAATTATAGAGTCGAGCTGTATAAAATCGATTGGACAACAGGAACGGCTACATCCACTAATATCTCGTCCGCCCCAAATAATGTAATGTATGTTACTGGACTTGGTGCAGGGGACTGGGGACTGCGTGTAACTTCTACAGGTACACTCGGTACTTCCTACAGTATTCATATGAACGCCACAAACCCTTTTGATCATCAGGCGGCGGTTTTGTCTTATACTAACTCTCTGCTATACGTAACAATGCAGTACCCGGATGATAAAATTTTCGTCAATGGTTCATTTGTTGCCAGCACTAAGAATGCCGCCGACGTCAACCCTCATTTGGACTGGAAACGTGACTATACATTCTCCTATGGCGGCAATTATTCATCACGCAATCATAGTATTTCTGATGCAAGGGTGTCACGTGTGACCACTGGCGTCAGCTATTCTTCAGCATATGCCAGCTCCAATAATGCCGTTCTGCTTTATTTGAAAGAAGGTACGCTGTTCACTTATTTTGAATCCGAGTTCCGGTCCGGCCCGCCGACCCAACATTATTCTTCTTTTGTAGATACAAGCGGAAGAACAACACCACGCCGTTTTGATTTTATCGATACTGCTGGAGATCCGGATCTGCTGGTATTTGATTTGAATACCAATAAAGTCATCGATTTTGTCAGCAGTTTGAACAAGTGGTATGCAAGCGGGGCTGAACCTTCACCGACAATTAACTTTTATAATTAATCTCCGGCACAGCGGGGAATGTTTAGGTTAGATACCCCAATGCTCCTCCTCCAAAAAAAGCAGGGCAGCGGCTCCCTCAGGGAATCACTGCTCTGCTTTTTAGTTCTTTTCCAAGCCATTGACACAGGCTTATATCATGTTATTAAGAATGCAGCAAATTAATATGATCCAAATCCGTGCTGCTGTTGAAAATAAACTCCAGTTTATAATCACCGCGAACATAGGTTAGTTTTGTTTGTTTGAGCTTGCCATTTTTAATGGTAGTTGTAGAGGTCGGAGCAAACCAATTTTTCTTCAGCATACTCATCGTGATGCCGCCGATATTGGTCTGGCGTTCAACATTTGTGCCCAGGTAGCGAATTTCGCGAATCTTGTCCAGTTTATAGGCAATTGCATAACCCGGATGGCCCATTTCAGCGTGATAGACTTCAAATGCATCTGCATCTGGAGCCTTTTGCTCAGGCTTGCCGATCAATTTATAAACATCCTGACGAGTGCTCTTGCCCACGGCCAGTCCGCTGACAGAGCCAGGGAATTGGCCTTTAAGCGCTGGCTTATAGAAGCTGTTCAAGGTCTTCAGGGCTTGTTCTGACGCCGAGCTCGCCGCAGGTACGGTTGATTTCGCGGAAGCAGCATGGCTTACAGGCAGAAGGCCTGGATTCGCTATAACGGCCCCTACACCAACTACGGTCGTCAATGCAGCAGCAAGGGTTATTTTTAGAATGGGTTGTTTCAAAGTCATCGTGAACTTCCTCCTTGTGTATAGCGCTTATGTTAGGACCATCTTAGCACGGAGGATGTGGCGGTAAGTAACGATCCTATGAAAGAAACCTTACTGCTTTGTAACTTCACGAGTACTAATATACATCCTGAACTGGATGCCTTCCACTCCAATTCCAATAACAGGTTAGTTCTAATTCCGATGATGACACGGGTGAAGCCGGGAAAAAGCCCCTCCCTCTCTTTGCTGACAGTAACCGGCCCATAATCACGGCTATTATTGCGATCTTCGTTACAGAAAATTCATTTTAGTTTGCAAAGAATTTACCTTTAGGGCTGAGCTCACTTAGAAATATTGTCTCACACTGATCACAAACTGGTAGAAGAAATAACCTGCAAAACCGATCAGGACTACGCCCGCTGCAATTGTCACCCATTTGATGGCCGTGTGGTTCAACGCTCTCCGCGTAGTCGCTACAATCGTCATTAGGCCCAAGTCATGGATCAGAATGCCGAGCATGATCCCCAAACCGACGATCAGGAAGCTTCCTTTATTGGATTGGTCGAATGAATCCGCGAGCACGGTGCCGAAGACGCTCACCCAGAACACAAGATTACCTGGCGAAACGGCAACGAGCAATCCATTTTTATAAGATGAAAATAGCGATTTGGTGTTCTTCTCTCCGGCTAGTGAAATATCATGATTCGCATTCTTGATGCTGTCATAGCCCACGTAACATAAGAACAGTGCACCAACCAGCCACATAATCACTTGTATAATTGGAAGAGATAGTACCGAAGCCAGGCCCAAATAGAGCCCGATGATTAACAACATGTCCACGGTCATTCCGCCCAGTCCGACAATCCATCCGTGCATGAATCCATTCTTAAGTCCCTGCTTCGTCATTTCAATTGTAATCGTACCAACTGGAAGAGCGATAGAGAATCCTAATAGAACGTAGGTAAGTAATAGTGCCATTTCTTTAAAATCACCTCTGTATATTTATGCGTAATTATTTATTTTACACGATGAAATCATTAGGATCAATCCCTTTTTCTTCAATTTACTATACAAAAAAGAGAGCCACATATTTTATGCAGCTCCCCGCTATACCCATCTCTGTCCTGTCTCTTATTTAGCTTATGGCAGATTCTTAAATCAGCTTATGCGCATACCACTTCTTGCCGCGGAACCGCCACAGGAAAATACCCCCGCGGACGGCCCATTCGCTGTTCATCGCCAGCCATACCCCCAGAATGCCGTAGCCGAGCACGATCCCCAGAATATAGCCAAGAATTACCCGGAACAGCCACATGGTCAGCATTGAAGTGATGGAAGTGAATTTGGAGTCCCCCGCCGCCCGTAACGCGGACGGCAGGACAAAGCTGATGGCCCACAGCGGCACCTGTGCGATGGAATTGACCAGCAACACCACAAACAGATCATGAATGATCTCCGGCGGTGGCGAGAAGATCGATACCAGCGGGTGGAACAGTGGCATCAGAATTAAGGCAATCAGCGCCAGCGACCCGGAACCGATCCAGAGAAAGGCCTTGATGAACTTTCTGGCATCAGCGACATTCCCCCGTCCAATACATTGACCGACCACCGTCACAATGGTTAGTGACAACGCGCTGACCGGAATCTGAAACACCATAGCGAGCGAACCCGCGATAGCATTGGTCGCAATGGCGTAGGTACCCAGGCTGACAATGAATACTTGGGTCAAAAGCTTACCGCCATTGAAGAACATCTGCTCTGCTGCGAATGGCAGGCCGATGAACATGATTTTTCGAAGCATAGTCATTGGAATATGGAATAAGTCGCGCACGCGGACTCGTAGTGCAGTGTCTACTTTGAACAGATAGTACAAGGCACAGGCCATTCCCACATAACGGGCGATATTAATCGCAAGTGTCATTCCCAGTACACCCATATGCAGCAGGTTAATAAAAACTACGTTGAGGACAACGTACAGCAAGTTCATGATCAACGACAGTACCAGGGACGCCCGGGTTCTACCGACACCCCGTAAGGCTCCGCACACCGCCTGAACCGTAGCGATACCCAGATAAGAGATGCTGCTGCCGATCAGATAAACCCGCGCGCTATCCAGTACGTCGGCCGAAGCTGACCCGAACAGAAGATTAAGTATAGGCGTGTGGAAGCCCATCAGAAGAAGGCCGATGCCAACCGCGATCAGTGACACCGAAGTGACGGAGCCTGCTGTCGCCTGAGAGACCATTCGGTCATTGCCGCTCCCCTTATACTGTGCAACTACTACCGTTCCCCCGGTGGCAACCGCGACAAAGACGTTGATCAGGAAAATATTCAGCGCATCCACCATATTGACCGCACTGACCGCCGCTACTCCCGACGAGCTGATCATCGCGGTATTCACCAGGTTGAGCCCGATAATGAAAGCCTGATCAATCAAAACCGGAATAAACAACGCTATAATTTGCCGGTAATCCATGCTCTCCCCTGAGAGGTACTTTTCTAGAAAACGTTTCTTCGGAAGACGAGCGCGAAGCTGCATAACCATCATCACATTCTTTTCTGTAAAATTGGAAAAAACTCTTCACATGAAGAGCCTTTTCAGAAAAACACTAACTGTTCCGTAACCACTTTACATTCAGTTTACACTAAATACGATGTTAAGTCTGTACTCCAAGGCAACATATTTATCTCAAAAGCTGGAATATGGATCGACTGGGTAGTCCCCACCGAAATAGTGTAGAATGAAAAAAACTACCCTAATCAGGATTAGCAATGGCAGGTGATAAATATATGTGGAAACCGAATCGGCAAAGCAACAGACCGGTGTATCTTCAAATCGCTGATCTTCTGGGAGAAAAAATAGCACAAGGAGAGTACCCTCCTGGCAGTAAGCTACCCTCGGAACGGAAGCTGGCGGAGCAGTACAAGGTCAATCGCAGCACGGTAGTGCTCGCTTATTCAGAGCTGCGCTCACAGGGTGTGATCGAGACCCGGCCAGGCAGCGGGACGCTTGTCAGCCCGTTCAGACAAAGAAGTATGCCCCCTACGCCGAGTTGGCAGGCTTACGCGGATAGCGGCAACTTTCTGCCCAATCTCCCCCTGCTCCGCCGCGTCCGCGAAGCACTGGAGCATGATCCCGGGCTGATTGATTTTGCCAGTGGAAAGCTTTCGCTAGAATTAGTGCCGACAGACGAGATCAATCGTATTATTAGCGAATACCGTTATTCTCCGCATGAAGGGCCCGATCTTCCGCAAGGGTATCTTCCTCTACGTCAGGCCTTGGCAGAATTTCTTGCACGCTATAGGGGCATCCAGACGACTCCGGATTCTATAATGGTCACTTCGGGCTCACAGCAATCACTGCACTTAATTACCCAATGCCTGCTGTCACCGGGTGATGCCATTGGGGTCGAGTCACCTTCTTTTTTCCGTTCATTGTCGATGTTCCAGTCAGCAGGACTACGGTTATTCAGGCTGCCAGTGGATGATGAGGGCATTTGCCCGGATAGTCTGCGCACACTGCACAGGAAGCATCGGATCAAGATGCTGTTCATCAACCCTAATTTCCAGAATCCTACTGGAACGCTGCTGAGCAGGGAAAGACGTAAGCTACTGCTGGAGACAGCCAGCGAGCTGCGGCTTCCGGTTGTAGAGGATGATCCGCTGGGCTTGACCGGATACAACGGGGAACAGGCCTTCCCGCTGAAATCTGAGGATACAGCCTCCGGTATGCTCTATACAGGCTCCTTCTCCAGAATTGCTGCACCAGGCCTGCACATTGGCTGGATTGTTGCCCCGAAGTCTATCCTCAGTCGACTTGCCGATGCCAGACGGCAGATGGATCTTGGCTTCAGCATCATCCCTCAGCATATTGCGGCAGAGTTTATGTCTTCGCCTGCCTTTGTGTCCCACCTGGAGCTTTTGCGGCAAAGGCTTCTGTACAAACGAAATTTAACCATCAGTGCCTTGGAGCGAGAGCTGCCTGGGATAGTCAGCTTCAACAAGCCTGAGGGTGGAATCTATCTATGGTGCAAGCTGCCGGGCGAGATCAACGAAAGCCGGCTGCTGGAAGCAGCACTGCAAAGAGGTATAGCGTTTGTGCCGGGCGGGGTATACGGCGCTGAGTCAGGTTATCTGCGGCTGGCCTATAGCAGACCGCCAGATCAGGATATTGTACCTGGCGTAACTGGCCTAGCGGACGCTGTGCGCGCTGAATTGCAGAAATACTAGAAAAATGACACCAAACAAACCAAACAAGAGCCAGCCCTTAACGGGACCGGCTCTTGTTTGGCTGTGCTCTGCGAATGAGCAGCAGATAGATAAAGTAAGGCGCACCGATCAGGGCAGTGAAGATTCCCGCCGGAATTTCCAGGGGAGGCAGAACCACGCGGCCGGCCAGATCTGCCAGCGTAACCAGCAAAGCGCCCAGCAGAGCTGATACAGGCAAGTACAATCGGCTATCAGGACCGACAAGCCATTTGGACAACGGCGGGATGACCAGGCCAACAAAGCCGATCGTGCCGGAGACAGCCACCGAACTTGCGGACAGTCCTACTGCTGTAAGCAGCAGCAGCACGCGTACCAACTGGATACGCAGCCCAAGACCGGTTACCGTATCTTCGTCTAATTGCAGCGTATTGATCTGCCGGTGACTGAGCAGTGCCAGAATCACTCCACCCAGTGTCCAGGGCCAGAGCATCTCCACATGCTGCCATGAGCGGGCATAGAGACTACCTTTTAGCCAGACAAGTGCCTGGGAAGAATCCAGTGCATATTTGACAATCAAGAACGTAATCAGCGAATGAAAGCCCAGAGACACGGATACACCAGTTAATGCAAGTCGGGTAGGCCGGATTCCGCCGCGCTGGTAAGCGAACAAGTAGACGATCACAGCAGCTGTCACTGCTCCGGCAAAAGCTGCTATCGGGAGTCCCACCGCGCTCCATGTCGGAAAAACAAGTAGCACAACCACTGCACCAAAACCGCCGCCGGCGGTGACACCGACAATATCGGGTGCAGCCAGCGGGTTCCGGGTGATGCTCTGCAGGATGGCCCCGGAGACAGCCATATTGATCCCGGTCAGGACTGCGATGATCAGCCGCGGCAGACGATATTTAAGCACCAGCGGTTCTCCGCCGGCCAGTTCGGCCAAAATCTCCCGCAGCGGCGTATTCACCGCTCCAAAACGGAGACTCAAGACCGCCGCTATAATCAGCAGCAATAACAATAACGCAACGATCTGCCCAAAACGGGTCCATTTTCTCAGTTTCATTATCTATGGCCCTCCCGCTGACGGCGCAGCAGGTACAAAAAGAAGGGTACCCCCATGAATGCCGTAATAATACCTACTGGCAGATCAGCAGGATAAGTCAGCCATTGCGACAAAAAATCAGCAGCAGACAGCAGCACCGCTCCCATAATCGCGGACAGCGGTAAAATAACCTTGTGATCTAAACCGCCGAGCCGTTTCGCCATATGCGGTACCATGAGTCCGATAAAACCGATTGGTCCCGCTACGGCGACAGCACTGCCTGTCAGAACAACGATCAGTACACCGATCAGTTGCCGGACACGGGGCACATTTACCCCAAGCCCGGTGGCCAGCTCTTCCCCTTGCCCCAGCAAATTCAACGTTCTGGCCAGCAAAAAAGCCACGATTAGGGCGGGAATATCCAGTGCCCAGACCAGTTTGTTGTCACTCCATGTAGTCCCTGTCAATTTTCCGGCCATCCAGTACAAAATCTCGATAAGCTGCGTCTCAAAGAGCAAAATAAATCCGGTTGTTAAAGCACCCATAAATGCACTTATCGCAACACCCGCCAGCATTAGCCGGGAGGCATCATTTCCACTGTAACGGGATAACCAGGAAATTAAGAGACCGATAGCCCCGGCACCGCATAAAGAAGCCAGCAGAATCACGGTCGAGCTGTCCCGCTCGCCAAATCCGACGATGGCAATAACTGCGAAGCAGGAAGCACCTTGGTTAATCCCCAGAATCTCGGGATCAGACAGCGGATTGCGGGTCATACTCTGCAGCAGGCAGCCCGCAACCGCAAGCCCGGCGCCCAAAATGATGGACAGGAGAAGCCGGGGCGCGCGAATAGACCACAATGTGTAAGTCAAGACTTCATCGTTTGTGGTGGAGAACAACGTTGACCAGGTCAATCCCTTTACCCGGTAGCTGAGGGTGACAGCGGCTATAGCAAGCAGAATCACTCCGAAAATGCTGAAAACCAACCACAAGGGGGGCGCTTTACGCGCCTCCCCTTCTTTTTTCAAACCGATATCACTCAAAAGAGATCTCTCCCTACTTGGATGCACTTTTTTCCTTCAGGATATCCTGAACCTGAGTCAAAATCTTATCCGCTGCAATCGGTCCGCGGGCACGCGCCCATAGATCACGGTCTACATTCACAAGATGGCCTTCCTTCACAGCCTTCATATCTTGATATAGCGGGTTGGACTTCAGCTTATCTGTGCTGTCGCCATACATCATGATATAATCCGGGTTCAGCTCATGCAAACGTTCCAGTGCCATACGCGTTCCCTCGCCCTTGCCTTCCGTACTGGTAATCTCTCCATTGAAAGCATAGTTCAGGCCGCTTTGCGTCAAGAGCGTTCCGATAAAGGAATCCTTGATCCACACCGTGAAGTGATCGTCGAAGTAGCCGACTACCAGAACCGAAGGGGAGCCTTGCATACTACTCTTCACTTCTGCAATCTTCGCTTTCAGTCCATTGTTCACCTTGTCGGCTTCTTCACTCTTGCCCAGCATTTCTCCAATAGTGGTTACATTGCTCATGATTTGATCAATACTCGCATCATCAAAAGCAACCGTCTGCGTAATACCCTCCAGTTCCTTCCGAATCATGGCATGACGGTCCACACTGGCAATGATCAGATCTGGCTTCAGGGACTGGATGACCTCCAAATTGGGAGCCTTGCGCTCTCCCACATCGGCCACTCCAGTCACTTTATCCGCCAAGTATTCAGGAACCTTGGTCTTGCCTACGCCTGCATTCCCTACCGGCGTCACTCCAAGGGCAGTCAACGTATCAATAAAGGAAAAATCCAGTGTAACGATTTTTTGCGGCGTTTGTGCAAACTCCGTTTCGCCCCATGCGTGCTTAATGGAGACAGCCTTGGAAGCTTGCTCAGTGGGAGCGGCCTCCCCTTTTGTTGTGTTAGAGCCGGAAACCGACGCTTGATCTTTATTGCCGCAGCCAGCCAAAGCAAGGCTTAGCAGAATAGTAAAAACAATTCCCATATGTAGCTTTCTTTTACGCATCTCTGTTTTTCTTCCCCTCTTATGAAAATGATAATTATTATCAATGATTAGTTTAAGACAAGACCGTCACTTTTACACCATCCGGTTTTTCAAACAGGACCTCATCCAGTTTGGCTCAAATAAACAAGAAAAAACCCTGCCACTTTTCGGCAGAGCTCTTTATGTCTTTATAGCTTTCTGTTATATCGACATTCACTGATGCTCTCTCACCGTTTCACATAACGCTTCAGCGCTGCGGTCTGAATCTCGATCGCCTGGTCGATCTTCAGGGCTTTGATCTGGGCTACGTAATCGTCGAAGTTCTCTAGCGGCTCGATGCCAAAAATAATCTTCAGGGACATTTCATCCACCAGTGTCGTAACATCCGCCATGATTGCGGAGAACTCAGTACTCTCCTTCTCGGTTTTAGAGATTTGCGGCAGCATAGTGTGCTTGGCATCGGTGTCTGACCAGATGCTTACAGCATCCTTCTGCTCAGGCAGGAAGTAATACTGCTCCAGATAACGGGCATCCTGTACAAAAGGGCCAAAATAACTGGCCCGCGTATACATGGCCAGTGATTGAGCCGGTGCCAGCCTATCCTTGTTCTGCATGATAAGATCGGTATAAAGCGGATACCCGTTCTTCATCTCATAGCTAATTCCTTCAATACCAAAGTTGAAGAGCAGATGTCCTGCGGGACTGTAGCCGTAATCCAGCATGCGAACCGCTTCCTCTACATTCTTGCTACTGCTGGAAATCGCTACGCCACCACTGCCCATGTAGGCATTGGCTCTCTGCCCGAATTTCGGCTTCTCTCCAGCATGAAGCACCGGATAAGGAGCCGGGACGAACTTGGCCTGCGGCCATTTGTCCTTCACAGCGGGCTGCCACATCCCAATGCCTGCACCAGCATTCCAAATGCTGGCCCCGCTTCGGCCGGAGATCATATTGGCATCGAGCGTCTTGGTGTCGACGGAAGACATATTTTTGTCAATCAATCCTTCAGCATACCACTCTCGGAACAGAGCCAGAAAGGACTTGTATCCAGGCTCCATTGCCCCGTACTTCACTTGACCCTGATCCAGATAAAAGCCTTTCTTAATCCCGTAGGCCCCGACAAAGGCCCCACTCTCAATACCGAATAGCGGGCTGGGGACGCCCAGGAAACTAAGGGGTGCCGCAATCCCCTTCTTCTCCTTAAAGGCCTTCAGGACGGTATGCCAATCGTCAATGGTGACAGGCACCTGAAGCCCCAGCTCATCCAGCCAATCCTTGCGGATAATCGGCCCCTGGTAAGTAAGCAGTTGTTCTTCTCCCTGGATGAAGGGGAATACGTAATAGCTGCCGCTATCCGTCTTAATCTGCTTATCGATCTCGGGATGCTCACGTAGATATTGCTTCAGATGAGGTGCATACTTGTCCATGACTTCATTCAAGCGCAAAATGTACCCGTCGCTGATCGCCTTCTCCGGCCCCCCAGGAAAACCGGCCCATTCGTATTCCAGCATATCCGGTAGATCCCCCGAAGCCAGTAACACATTAATGGCCTCTCTGGCCTGATTGGCCGGAGGCTGAATGAAATCCAGCTTTACCCCGGTCCGGTGCTGCCATTCCTGAAAGAAGGGGACATCCTGAAAGGTAGGTTTGATATTGCCGGCGTTGCCATTCAGCTCAGCCCAATACGTGAGCGTCTTATTCGTATGGATCGGATAACCGTCCTCTTGGGGAATATCCGCCTCTATACTATTTTGTGCGAAAGGTGGCAATGAGGCCTCCTGTTGCCTTGGTTCCTGTGCCTTGCAGGAGGATCCCAACACCGCAAGCAACAGCAGCAGCCACAGGATGTGCCGGGATTGACCGACTATCCCCCGCTTGCCATCCTTGGTTGATTCGTTCTGATCATCCAGACTTCCTGTATATTGTTCTCCAGCAACTCTCTCTACACCATTGCTCTCCGTTCTATGTTCTCTCATGAAACGTCCTCCTTTCTTCCGGATGTGTCATTTCATTTCCTTGAATTTGCCCGGGGTAATCCCCTCATATTTCTTGAATACACGAATAAAGGTCGCCACCTCGTTGTACCCGGCCTGCTTAGCAATATCGGAAATTGAAGCCTGCCTCGTCTTCAGCATCTCCTTAGCCTGCCCGATCCGGTATTTGTTGATATAATCCAGCACGCCTTCCCCGGTCTGGCTCTTAAACAACTTCGATAAATAACTGCCCTTCATGTTAAAATGCTCACCGATCATATTGACGCTCAGATTGGAATTACTGTATTGGTCCTCAATATGCGCTGTAACCTTCAGAACCAGATCGCGCAGCGATTCTGCCCGTTCATGTGAGACGTTCTGCTCCAACTTGGCTGCGGCAAACGTACAGACTTCGGCAACCAATGTCTGGAGCTCCGCCTTCATCTCCAGGATGGTGTCACAAGCAATGATTTGATCCAGCCATAAAGGGTTATCGCCCAACATGCTGCTGTCCCCGTCGCCAAGTTCGTTCATCGCCTTCACCATAGTTCCAGCAAGATTAAAGATCAGACACCTTGCAAGCGTCAGTGAAATAATCGGCTGATTGAAGTTACGGTCTGTCACCTCGTCGATGATTTTGGTGACCTGCTCCATGTCACCCACCTTGATCAGATTGATAATCTGTTGCTCCACCTGTAGCGGATAATAATATCCGGTCTGTGAATGATCCGTTGTCTCTCTGCGAATTTCGTCATAAGCAATGATCTCCTGTTTGCCGAGCACCATTTTATAGGCCATGGCGTCTACTGCCTCGCGGTACGCTTCAGCAATACCTGACAGGGAGGAATGAATGCCGCCGATGGACAGCGTCAGTACCATCTGATAGCTGGCCAGAAAGCGCTGCGCTTCCGCAGCAATAGCCTTAAGGTCGTCTTTGAACACAGTGGACTCAGGCTCTCCACAATTCACCAAACACACCATCATATCATCCACTTCCACCGTATATCCGACATGGTGATACTGCTCCGCCAGCTCCTCTACCACATTACTGATGATGAACTGAATCAGCTTGCTTTTCTCATGCAGATCAATGCCTGGCAGCTGGGCGGACAAACTTTCACCGTTCTCCACCATGAACAGGATCACCGCAAACTCTTCTGACAACAGCTTGATGTCAAAAGACTCAAATGCCTCTTCGTATGGAATCAGCGGATCTGTTTTACCTTTGAGAAGCCGATTGAGCATATTAGAGCGCAGCACATGCTGTTGAGCCTCCAGCTGCAGAGCGATTTTTTCCTTTTCACTTCTGGTTTTCGAGATGGATCTTTGAATAAAGCTCAGTTCGTTCCAGTCGGTCCGTTCTTCATGAGAGTTCTTGTCTGTCAGAAGCTGTACAAGCTGCTGAATCGGTGAATAATTGCGGCGCATAAAGAACCAGGTCAGCACCCCCGCGCTCACAAAACTGAGAAAGAGGCTGATATAAGTGAATCTGCGGACATACTCCGCTTTTTCCCAATAAATACTGCTCGGGATCATCAGGACATATTTTAGTTTAGATATGGAAGATTGAATGTAAAAAAGCTCGGAATCCCCGTCTCTTGCCGGAATATTCATGACTTGGCCGCTGTCGGCCGGTAAATCCTGCAATAGCTGCTCCAGATTGATGGATACTGGCAGGTTGGACAGCAGTACCTCGTTCTCTTCATTAAGGACCAGGATTTGACCACCGCTGAAGCCGGATATGCCCTCGATGGCCTTCTGGAACCTTGCGGTATCCGCCATAACCACTACCGTCCCCGTCTCCCTCCCGTTCAAATCCTTCGGCAAGTGGGTCAGGTAAGCTATGCCGGTCTGCGGTTTGGCCGAATCTAGATGAGGCAGCAGCAGAAAACGGTTATTCGCCGATCCATGGATCGTATCCAGCCACTGTTCATAGGTCAAGGAACCGGTGTTGTGAATCGTATTGAAAGCGGTTTCCAAATCGCGCACATTACCGGACCGGATAACAGACCCATCTTGATCCCAGGTGACATAGAACTCGTCTATAGAGGCATACGAGGTCTGATACATCCGCAGCTCTTTGACCAATTGATAGACCGTGAACTGGGCATCGCCCGGGGTTTTGCTTGAATACATCAGATCCTGGAGCTTGTTGTTCCAGGTCATCTCCATATTCAGACGCTTCATCAGATCAATCTGGGTGTCAATGGTATACCGAACCTGTCTCAGCATCGAATCATTGGCACGATGAATCTCACTTTTCAGCGCCTGACTCGACTGGGTGTATACCAGCAGGCTGACAATCATCGGCACGAACAAGACGGCGCTGTATGAGATTAACCAGGTAACGATGATACTTTTCCGTTTCTCCCACAAATATTTTAGATTCAAAAAAACCCCTCATCTTCTGATATGATTTGGATTCGGCGTATTCTTATTATAACGATCATTTCAGCAGAGGGAATGTTCAAAAAGTTAAAACGGATTGATAAAAATGACAATGACCCGAGTGGAAGGTTCCATTTCGGGTCATTGTCATATGGGTGTTTATGCCTGAAAAAGGCCGTAATTACAAGGATGTGGGGTGACAACAGCTCAAAAAATCCGGTGCTGGCATCAAAAAATTCGGTGCTCCCAGCCTTTCAGCTTGGCGATGGCCTCCGCGAAGAAGTAGCTGCGCGGGTGCGGGTGACAACAACTAAAAAAATACGATGCTGCCTTCAAAAAATCCGGTGCTCCCAGCCCTTCAGCTTGGCGATGGCCTCCACGAAGAAGTAGTCGCCGTAGATCAGCGACACGTCCACGTTCTCACCGGCCGGTTTGTGGCCGGTGCCGTGGAGGAGGATGGCCTCATGGCTGTCATCCTCCCACGTGCTGTAGTGCGCATCCAGCGACCCCAGGATGCGCTCCGCCGCCGCGCGATAGACCTGGCCTTCGGCCGGTGTCAGACGCTCGGCGATCTCCAGCAGCCCCGACGCAGCGCAGGCGGCTGCTGAGGTGTCGCGCGGCTCGCCAGTAAGGCTCGCTGCCGCGCGGAAATCCCAGTGCACGACCTCATCCTCCGGGAGGTTCGCGAGGAAAAAATGGGCGACTCGCCGCGCCGCATGCAGAAATACCTCATCGCCCGTGTGGCGATAGGTATTCGCCATGCCGTAGAGCGCCCATGCTGCGCCCCGGCTCCAGCCCGAATCCGGGGCATGGCCCTGCCCGCCGAGCACTTCGAGGCGCTCGCCGGAATCCGGGTCGAACACCACGATGTGGTTCACCGACCCATCATCCCGGATGAAGTGCTTCAGCACGGTCTCCGTATGGGACCGGGCAATCTGCGCGAACCGGGGATCGCCGGACTGCTGCGAAGCCCAGAATAGCAGCGACAAGTTCATCGAGGTGTCGATGATGGACCAGCCATGCTTGTCGCCGTTCCAAGCCCGGATGAACCGGCCTTTCAGGTTGTACCGTCCGGCAAGGAAGTTCGCCGCGAACAATCCGCGGCGCAGACCGTCCGCATCGCCGGTCAGCAGATGCTTGAACACCGCCGTGGGCAAGAATTGAAAGCCCACATCATGATCGTAGGCATTAGGCTCCAGCATGAGCCGCTCCAGCCGCTCGTCCCAGCTCCAGGCAGCCTCTTTGTATGCTTCCTTGCCGGTCATGTCATACATGAGCCACAGGATCCCCGGCCAGAAGCCGGACGTCCACCAGTCGATCCGCTTATCGTCATACTTGCCGTCTTTCCCAGCTACATGCGGCGATTTATCGCCAATCAGGCGGAGCATAAGCGTCGTCTTGCGCTCCAGTCTGCCCCAGACTGCGGCAGCATCGAAGGTATATTGTGTTGTTTCCATAATTGAGGTGCTCCTTTCTATTTTTCTTTTAGATATTCTTGTTATCTCAGCAGTTTTAATGTCTCGTTAGCCCTTTAATATCACGTTAACTCCTTGTTATCTAGATGACTATTTATTACTTTAGTTATATAAGGATTTTAAAATTCAAACAGTGTTCCCCGTGGCTCTCCAGCAAAGACGAGCTTTCGGCCACAGTTGTCTTGGACTCCATAAAGATGATCAACGGTATTTCATTCTGCATTCCAAATTAACGGCATTTTTGTACCTTATATTTCTTGTTTCGTGGAAAATTAAGGATATAAGAGCAATATTGTACCTTATTTTGTGAAAAGTGTCGTCCTGGGACTATATCAGGAAGAATTAGCATACAAAAATGCACTTATTTTGCTCAGATCATCCATTTCAACAAAATTAAGGTACAAAAATGCCCTTATTTACATTCGGAGTAGCTTGAGAGTGGTAGCCAGGGAGCGGTTTGAGTTACTTAAGTTGCTTGAGTTGCTTGAGTTCGCGTGAGTTACCTAAGTTGCTTGAGTTGCTTGAGTTGCCTGAGCTGCCTGAGCTGCCTGAGTTGCCTGAGCCGCCTGAGTTACCTAAGTTTTCTTGAGTTACTTGAATTGCTTGAGTTACCTGCGTTGCTTGCGTTGCCTGAGCTGCTTAAGTTGCTTAAGTTGCTTGAGTTGCCTGAGCTGCTTGAGTTGCTTGAGTTGCTTGAGTTGCCTGAGCCGCCTGAGTTACTTGAGTTGCCTAAGTTGCTTGAGCTGCTTGAGTTGCTTGAGTTGCTTGAGTTGCTTGAGTTGCTTGAGTTGCTTGAGTTGCTTGAGTTGCTTGAGTTGCTTGAGTTGCTTGAGTTGCTTAAGTTGCTTGAGTTCGCGTGAGTTACCTAAGTTGCTTGAGTTGCTTGCGTTGCTTGAGTTACCTGAGTTGCTTGAGTTACATAAGTTGCTTGCGTTGCCTGAGTTGCTTGCGTTGCCTGAGTTGCTTGCGTTGCTTGCGTTGCCTGAGTTGCTTGAGTTCGCGTGAGTTGCTTGCGTTACCTAAGTCGCGTGAGTTGCTTGAGCTGCCTGAGTTACCTAAGTTGCTTGAGTTACTTGAATTGCTTGAGTTACCTGAGTTGCCTGAGCTGCCTGAGCTGCCTGAGTTGCCTGAGCCGCCTGAGTTACCTAAGTTGCCTGAGTTACCTAAGTTGCCTGAGTTCGCGTGAGTTACTTGAGTTACTTGAGTTTCCTGAATTTACCTTAGTTTCCTGAGTTACTTGAGCAGCTTGGAAGTAGCTTGAGAAACAAACATAGGCCCTACCTCACTACCGTGGATAATTTGGGCTTCCGGTCGCTTTGTCTCGAAGATTATCTCTTTTCAACCACTTCTAACGGCTAAATCTTCTGGCGCCAGATTATGCTTACGGGTAGGAGTTTCCTGCGGTAAGCTTTCAGGCGAGCGGCTCGCTCCTATAGTCCCAAACTTCTCCTCCCTCTTCGCTTTTCGTCACTTTCTTTTGTTCGGCATATTTTGTTCGGCTTATATAGTTTTATTTAATCCTTATCAGCTCTGGACATTTAACCAGCCCTTTACTGTTGCTGTTCACTAGCACTTTACTATCACCAACTCACTTTGCCTCTGCTTATATCGCCACTCTCCACTTATCCTTTCAGCGAACCCACCATAACACCCTTAACGAAAAAGCGCTGTACGAACGGATATACACATAGAATCGGGATCGTAGCCACCATTATCGTCGCGTATTTGATCGTTTCGCCGATCTGCTGACGGTCTCCGGCGCTGGCTCCGGCGGACATGCTGTCCGTGGAGTTGGCGATCAGGATTTCCCTCAGTACCAGCTGCAGCGGGTACAGTTCCCGGCTCTTGATAAATACGGAGGCATAAAACCAGCCATTCCATTTATCTACCGCATAATATAGAATCATCACGGCGATGACCGGCATGGAAAGTGGAATGATAATCCGGAACAGGATGGTGAAATGGTTCGCCCCGTCGATTTTAGCCGATTCCTCCAGACTGTCAGGAATGCCCATAAAGGCCGTGCGCATAATGATCAGATTGAACGTGCTGATGGCAAAAGGAATGATGGTTGACCAGAGCGAATCCAGCAGCCCCACCCCTTTGACGACAAGATACAATGGAATCAATCCGCCATTAAAAAACATCGTAAAAATAATCAGCACCATGAAGGCATTATTCCACAGCACGTTTTTGCGGGACAGTACATAAGCGCCCAGCGCGGTCATAACGAGGTTAACGGCAAGGCCGGCCACCACGATGAACATCGTATTGCGGTAACCGGTCAGGATGCCGGAGTTGGCCAGTACACTTTTATACGCATCAAAATTAATACCGAGCGGCCGCCACAGAATTCCCTTATGCACCATCAACTGCGCGGAGTCGCTAAAGGATGCGAACAGCACATACAGCAGCGGATACAGCGTGACCACAACAAGAAATGTCAGAAATACATAGATGCCGGCATAGAATAGTTTATCGAAAATAGAGCTTTCTTCCTTCATGGGTTTCACCTCACCACAAGCTGTTTTTGTTCACTTTACGGCTTATATAATTCGCGGTGACCAGCAGCGCCAGATTGATCACTGAATTAAATAAACCTACGGCAGAGCTGTAGCTCCAGCCGAATTCAAGCAGACCCTTACGATAGACAAAGGACGATATGACATCGGCCGTCTCGTACGTGATCGGGTTGTAGAGCAAAATGATTTTTTCAAAGCCAACATTGAGCAGGTTCCCCATTCGCAGAATGAGCATAATGGAGATGGTCGGCAGAATCCCCGGCAATGTGATATAAAACATCTGCTTGAGCCGGCTGGCGCCGTCCATGCGGGCCGCTTCATACTGTTCCACATCGATGCTCATCAGCGCGGCGATATAAATAATCGACTCCCAGCCGATCCGCTGCCAGATCTCTGACAGGATATAGATGGGACGGAACAGCTCCGGCTTTTGCAGCATGGCCTGACCGTCATAGCCGAAATAAGTGAACAAGCTGTTGATAATGCCGTCTGCATTCGTGAAGTCGGTAATAATCCCGCAAATGACGACAAGTGAAATAAAATAAGGCATATAGGTAATCGTCTGCGCTACCCGCTTGAAGGATTTGCTGCGTACCTCGTTGATCAGAAGCGCCAGGATGATGGGTGCGGGAAACTCAAAGATCAGCGAATACAGGCTGATGACGATTGTATTTTTCAAAATCCGCCAGAAGTAATAGCTGTTGAAGAAATCATAAAAATGCTTTAGTCCGACCCAATCGCTGCCCAGAATCCCCTTCATGGGGGAATATTCCTTAAAGGCGATGAGCGCCCCGTACATCGGCGCATAGTGGAAGATCAGATAGTACGCGACTACAGGGATCATCATGAGATAAAGATACTTGTTGATCCGGAAGTCGCGGATAAAACGGTTGGTGCTTCTAGCAGATCCCGGCGCTTGCTTGCCCACTGCGGGTTGTGTTTTTGCCATATGGCTGTCTCACCTCTATCCAATTTGAGAGAGAGGGCAGGCACGCCCCCTCCTTCTTATCCTGATGATCTTAACGTGCTTTGTAACGATCCAGTGCGGCCTGCTGAATCGCAATAGCGCGGTCCAGATGTAGCGAATTCATTTTGTTCACATAGCTCTCGTACTGATCAACCGGCTCCTGACCCAAAATAATCTTCAGCGTCATCTCATCCACCAGCGTGTTGATATCGTTCATAATCGTTGCGTATTCGGAGCTTTCCTCCGGTGTCGGTGTGATCGGCGGCAAGCTGTATTTGGCTGCGTCCGTGTTCTTCCAGATGCCCACCGCATCACGCTGGGTCTGCAGGGCAAAAAATTGCTCGGCATACCGTTTATCCTGAATGAATGGACCGTTATAGCTGCCGCGGGCATACATCGAAATGGCCTGTGCCGGAGCCAGCTTGTCAGGATTCTTCATCAGCAGATCGGTATATTTCGGATAACCGTCTTCCATGTTGTAGCTGACGCCTTCCGTCCCGAAGTTAAAGAACAGCCGGCCTTCCTCGCTATAGCCGTAATCCAGCATTTCCACAGCCAGGACAGGGTCCTTCGCAGAAGTCGAGATAGCGACCGTTCCTTCAGATGCATACGCCTGATGTTTTTGACCAAACTTCGGTGTTTCTCCCTTGTTCAGGACCGGATAAGGTGCAGCCACCAGCACGGCTTTCGGGTCATTACCCTCCACCAGCGGCTGCCATTTGCCGATCCCGCCACCTGCGTTACCTACGGATGCGCCAGTCGCACCTGAGGCCATGTTGCCGTCCAATGCCTTGGAATCGGCGGTTGCAATGTTCTTGTCGATCAGGCCATCGGCATACCACTGACGGAACAGCTTCAGGTATTCTTTGAATCCGCTTTCAGAAGGACCAAACTTAATCTTGCCATCCTCCTGATAGAAGCCGCGAGTCACGCCGAAAGCGCCCAGGAAAGCACCATTGCCGGATTCATTGAAGAAACGCGGTTTGCTTACGACCGCGAAAGGAGCCTTGGCGCCTTTCTTCTCTTTGAACGCTGTCAATGTCTTCGTCCAGTCGTCGATGGTTTCAGGTACCGGCAGACCCAGTTCATCAAGCCAGTCCTGGCGGATAATCGGTCCTTGGAACACCCGCAGGAAGTCGTCACCACGTACAAACGGGAAGGCATAATAACTGCCGCTGTCGGTCTTTACCATTTTGTCCACATCAGGATTGTCCTGCAGATATTTCTTCAGATTCGGTGCGTGCTTGTCGATCAGATCGTTTAGCTTCAGAATGTATCCGTCGTTAATCGCTTTCTCAGGCCCCCCTGGAAAGTCACCCAAAAAGTTGTATTCAATCATATCCGGCAAATCACCGGAAGCCAGCATCACGTTCAGTGCTTCCTTCACCTGTCCGGTCGGCGGGGCGGTGAACTTAAGCGGTACCCCGGTTTGCTTTTGCCAATCTCTAAAAAAAGGAACATCCTCGTGCGTTGCTGCAACTCCGATTAAGTTGCCGTTGATTTCTCCCCAATAGGTGAGCTTCTTGTCTGTCTTGATGGGATAGGTCACTGCTTCACTGCTTGTTTCCGTATCATTCGTTGACCCTGTGTTTTTGCTGTTCGTTGCCGTCTCTTCTTTAGAAGAACACGCGGCCAGCGACGTCCCCAGCATCATGAGGACCAGCACAGAAGATAACCATTTTTTCATTACATGACCTCCGCTACTTTAGGTTATGGTGGTGAGATGCATCTCTTCCACAGAATAATGAATATGGAGGGCTGGCGATATGGTCAAAAAATGAATTCGGATGGTGATTTTGAGCCAGGAGGATGGATGATTTGTGAAATAGAATGGGCAAAATCGGGGATGAATCAATTAAAATGACATCAAAAAACCATTTTTTAAATATTATCCTGTTAAAATACAATAAAATGTTACAAGTCAACTATTTCCGTTGATTTTCGGATAATAAATTTTACTTTGGGGATTGGCTGGCACTGGCGCTCTAGCTCTTCCTCTGCTCCATGCAAAGAACATCTCGGCAGCGGGTGACTACACGGAAGGTGTATGCCAGTTTGCTTGTATCATGGAAAAACCTCCTTTTCTCATCGTGATTCTACATTTCCATTTCATCTGCGTAGAATTAAAAAAACATCCCAATTAGCATACTAGCATTCGGGATGTTTCCGTTTGAACCAATTATATGATCATGCGCGATGCTTTTTAGGATGTGAAGAGTCCGGCAAATGGTTGTCTGCTGCTCAGCTTTAGCCTAGCATACAACCGCCAAGTTTGAGAATCACGGCTTGTCCAGCCGGCAAGCAGAAGCAGAACCTCGGTCACCCGAAGGCTCTGCAATGTAAATCCGGTCCGCAATCCTTAATACCGGTACGAGCCGATACGGGCATTGACGTTGACTCCATTCGACTTCCCGGCAACCATCGATTCAAAGGCTTGAACGGCAGCAGTCGCTATTTCGATATCCTGATCAGCGCTCCCTCCGCTTACGCCAACCCCGCCGACGAAATGATCGCCAATTTTTAACGGAATACCGCCCGCAAGAATGACGAGTCTGCCTTCATGGGTCGTATTAATGCCGAATGCAGGGCCTCCCGGCTGAGCAGACTGTTTCAAATTCGCAGTTGGCTGCTGCATGCTGATACTTGTCCAAGCTTTGTTTTTCGAAATTTCTACGCTGGCAATCCGGGTTCGCTCCATTCGATTTAAGACAAGCAAATGCCCTCCATCGTCCACAATTGAAATCGCAATCCGTATTCCCATTTGCCGAGCTTTATGCTCCCCAACTTCTGCCATATGCTTAGCTACCGCCAAAGTTAACACCAAACAATCGCCCCTCCCCATATTCTCTTACAGAATATGTTGTAGCAGAGGAAACCGTGATAGTAAACCAGATTTCAGACGTGAAGCGGACAACAGCTGCTCCATTCTCACCCAGCCTTCCGGGTCCAATTCCAACTGGTAATCCCACGGCGCATGTCTAAGTGCATAAGATACTTCTTTGCTTGTTTGTAAGTAATTCATTTTGTTATCCTCCACTTTCATTCTTCTAACATCCCATCTTACTCTTTGGAGCCACCATTGGAAGTATCCCCTTACTACTAATTACAATGCAAACACCCCTCCAATTCCCATAGAATAGATCCAATGAGCCCGAAGGGGTGCTAATGTATATGCCCAGACCTACTTCTGACGAAACTGCCGTGGGGACTGGCCTGTAAGCTGGTGAAACAACCGGGAAAAGTAATGCACAGAGCTGAAATGATATTTTTCGGCGATTTCTGTGATGCTGAGTGTGGTGTGGAGCAGGTCTTCCTTCGCTCGGCCGATTCGAAAGAGATTCATATACTGAATGGGTGAGCAGCCGGTAGATTTGCGGAACAGTTCAAAAAAATGCCCGCGGCTCATATTAAGATTGGTGTAATAAACCTCCAACGGTTTTGGAGCATCGTGGAGCAAATCCTGCTCCATTACCTCCAGCAGTTGACTGATCCTGCGGTCTGGAATCTGCTGGTCCTTCAGCAAGCTATTCAGGAAGTAATCGATGAAGGTCTGGAAATTCCGCTGAATCGTCAAGCTGCGCATGAAGGTCTGCTCATTGGTAAAGCTAGCGGTTTTATAAAAGTTCTGGAAGAGCTCCTGCCAAATACGCACGGATTCCACCATGACGATTTCCGTAAGCGAATAAGGGAATGGAGGACCCACAAGTTCCTCCAACAACGGCTCGGGCGGGTAACAGACTGGACAAGCTGTATCAAAAAACGCCGCTCGCTCGACATAGGACCAATCGAAATAGCAGCATAGGTGGACCATTGGCTCCTGCGAATCAGCCAGCCATTCATGTGGCTGCCCCGCCGGAAGATAAACAAGCGCACCCGGACCAAGCCGGGTACGCTCCCCATTTGTACACAACACGCCATACCCCTCGCTGATCAAGTAAATGGAACTGGTGTAGCATATCCGCGGAGAACTGGACTGCCCTTTGGAAAAAGGGTATCGGGTCGCAAGATATACATAGGGATGCAAGGAAGTAAAGTTCATGAGGTAAGTCCCTCCAATATTCCATTTAATTACTTGATCAAGGTAAGCGTGACCAAACAACACCATTGTAAACAATTTACTATAGCTTGTTCAAATCGAGTCTCAGCAGGATGTGTTCCTCAGTGCCGATCCAGGCGATTTTATTTGGCGGCAAGTTGTGACTCTATAGCTGCAGCCAGTTCTTCATAGGAGGAGCTAGGCAACAGCTTGCCATCTACCATGAACTGCGGAGTTCCGTTCACGCCGTAATTCGCTCCTGTTTTGAAGTCTTCTTTTACCGAAAGCATATACGTATGATCGTCCAGATCCTTGGCAAACCGGTCATAGTCGATACCACTGATATTCTCCTTAACGAAATCCTTCAAGAACTTGGGGGTCGCCCAAATCTGGGTCTCATCACCCTGGTGGTCATAGAGTTTGCTCATGAACTCCCAAAATTTCTCGTTGTTCTGTGCGGCAATAGCTTCCCCTGCACTAGCGGCCATAATGGAATCACGATCAATAAAAGCATAGTTTATGAAAAAAAGCTCCACCTTACCGGTCTCGATAAACTCTTGTTGAAAACGTTCAAAATAAGCCTGCTTCCAGTTCTTACACGCCGGGCACTTAAAGTCCGCAAACTCGATGACTTTGACCTTGGCGTCCGGACTACCCAGATGGGGCTGCTTCTCATATTTCAGACCTTTCGCGTCATAATCCCCTTTGATTTCCGTATAGTTAGGTAGCCCCTTCAGATCGGAGGCTGTGCCCGAGCCTTTCAGAAAGATTAGCGCCCCGGCAAGAATAAGCACGCTGATTGCAATCACTGTAAAAACATAAGGAAATCCCGATTTTGTCTTTGAATTTTTGGCCATTTGTTATTCATTCCTTCATGGTTGATAGAATAGTTACGGATAGATTTGCGATACAAAAGTACGATAGGATAAGCAGCAGTACATTCTTTTCAAAAAATATTCTAGCTCAAGCCCGAGTTTTTGTTCCGGAACCAGCTGCTACTCTTGGTGAAACAAGGTACCCCTCCCCTGCCGACTTAACAATTGCGCTATATAATGTTAGCGCTTTCTATATTTCGATCTTACCGTGTTCCCTCCTTGGCCGAAAGGTACAATTGGGAAGCCTGGGTACACTTCTCCGGCTCTATCAATTCATCCGCCAATCGTGCAACTATTGGACCTCCCGCTAAATACAGCAATCCGACATTCAGATACATTAGGAACTGTGAATAGCATGATATGACGGGGAGGAACACAAGATGCATAAGAACGTTAAACAAGCTGGCAAGTTAAAAAATAAGCACATGGGATATGAACGGGCCCGCCTGCATGATATTAAGTTCAACGGACCGGCAACGGATTTTTTTGAAGGCGCTTTGCTGGGCAACGGTGGATTAGGCGTGGTCGTCACGACCCGGCCGGATGCGGTGATGCTGCATTTTGGACATAACAATGTGTGGGATATCCGGATTGCGGAGGAGCATAAGGACGAGATTATGACCTTTCAGGAGGTGTTTGACCGATTCGCTGCTCTCCCGGCTGATTTGGCGCAAGTCACCGATAACCCGTGGTATAAACAATATTGTGAAATGGCCGGCGATAATTACCGCAAAGCCTACCCCAAGCCAATGCCTTGCGGTTCGTTGCTGCTTCGGTATGATCGGCGGAATGCCGAGGTGCTGGGCCATACTGTGCATATTGCCGATGGGCGTTGCACGATTGATTTTTTGATACAAGGCAAGCCCGCCGTGTTCGAGTTGTTCGTGGAGGGAGACCATGACCGTGTCTGGATGAAGGTAACCGATGCCGCTAGCGGTATGGCGGTTCCGCTGTTCACGGAGATCAAGCTGATCCCCGACCCGGAAACACCGCCGGAATTCCCACAAGCAGAAGTCATAACCGACACCCTAACGGGAGTACAACACTTCACGCAGATACTGCCGCGTGTAGAACAACCACCCGCTCCTTATATCGGACTGGCGAGCGACAAGGCGTTTCGGCTTGCGGTTAGAGCGACTGGAATATCTGGTGTGGCTGGCGTTTTCAGCGTTTCTGATGTCTGCGGCGATTCCAGCGTTTCTGACGTCTGCGGCGTTTCTAGCGTTTCTGACGTCTGCGGCGTTTCTAGCGTTTCTAGCGTGTTCGACGTATCTGGCGTTTCCAGTGTGGCTGGCGTTTCGAAAGTGCCCAGTCTGCATCCGGAGCACACTTCGGGCGAACCGGTCATTTCAGTGGAACAGACAGCAGCAACGCCAGAAACTAAGGTCCACGCGGCCGCGCAGGATCATTTATCTCAGGATAAATCTGAAGCGCAGCAAGAGCAGCAAGGCTTCATTGCCTGCGTCGAGCTGTGGGAAGGTCTTAGCAGCGAAGTTCAGGCGACAGCGTTCGCGGTGCCGCCCGAGCTAGGAAGTTTCGCTGAAGCCAAAGAAGTAACAGCAACACTCTGGCGAGAATACTGGAGTCGTTCCTCCGTCGCACTGGAGGATGAATTCCTGGAGCGTATCTGGTACCGGAATCTGTATTTCTTCAACTGCTCCGTGAAGGAAGGGGTTACTTGTCCTGGACTGTTCGCCAACTGGAGCTATCGGAAAATCGGTGCGGACTGGCATGGCGACTATCATATGAACTACAATACACAGCAGCCCTTCTGGCTGGCGTTCTCCAGCAATCATCTCGACAAGCACCTGCCTTATGTCGATATGGTGGATCACGTACTGCCCGTCAGCCAAACCTGGGCGCGAGATTACTACGGCCTGCGCGGAGCTTATTTCCCGCACTCAGCCTATCCGGTGGAAATGACGATGATGCCTTACCCTGTACCGCACTGGGGCTGGGAAATCTGCGAAACGCCGTGGACTGTGCAAAGTCTTTGGTGGCACTATCTTTATTCCATGGATGCTGTCTTCCTGCGTGACCGGGCTTTCCAGCCGATTAAGGAAGCTGTTCTATTTATGGTAGATTATATGAAACGCCCGGAAGCACGCGGACAACAGTGGGGAGACGAGAATTATCATATTTTCCCGACAGTTGTGCCAGAGCTGTACGAGATCACACCCGGTTTTGCCAAAAACAGCGACTGCCTCATCGACCTGACATTGACCCGGTTTATTTTTCGGGCGTTCATTCAAGCCTGTGCCGTGCTTGGATCAGAGCAAGAGGAGACTGAGCTGCTGGGTGAGGTAGAAGAAATCCTTAACCATTTCCCGTCCTACCCTACAGCCGAATCCCGAAACGGACGCGTCTTCGTATCGGTAGAAGGCGAGAATCCCGAAGTTGTCTATAACGTGCCAGTTCCGCTCACAACCGTCTTTCCAGGAGAAGATCATGGCCTGCATTCCTCCGAAGAAGACTACCAAACAGCAGTGAATTCCTATCTTAATCACCGCAATGAGGGCGGTAATGAGTTGGTATTCTATCATCTTGCCGGTGCCCGCCTTGGTGTATTGGATCTGGAGCGCTTCAAGCGGCAAATCCAATATTGCTTACTGCCAAACGGAACCTGCACAGACCGTGTCCTAATGAGTGGCGGCCGTTATGCGGACACAGAGAATTTCGATTTCATGTCCCGGATGGGCGTGTGGTTCGAGAATTTCTCCCTGCCTGCGGTTATTAATGAATGCCTGCTGCAAAGCTACAACGGGCACCTGCGCTTCTTCCCCAATTGGCCGGATGGACAGCACGCAAAATTCCATACGCTGCGCGCTGTGGGCGGCTTCCTGGTCAGTGCGGCATTCGGCGATGGTGAGCCAGAGTGGATTGAGATCATCAGCGAAGCTGGCGCTCCCCTCTCCTTCTACATCCCTTGGGAAGATGGTGCGCTATGCACACTCTCGTCCGGGGAACAGCTTGCATTGTTGGGTGAAGTGGGCCGGATCATGACCGCGCCAGGTGAAGTAATCACCATCGTGAAGTACTCACATTAGGAAGATAAATATGATAGCTATATAGTGTGAACTTAATAATCTAACGTCCTGGATCAGCGGGTCGAAATCCTTGGTCCACACTTCACCGGACTATTCACCTGAGGCCAAGTTCGAGCTTAAGAGGACTTTGATAACAGGAAAAAATACCGTTAATTGTTTCTTTTCAGCTTATTTGTCGTCAATAAAGGGAATTTCTCCCGTTAAAAACCTCTTTTATCCGTAATATGGTCTAATCTGAGGTGACTAACGGTATATTTTCCAGTTATTTTTAGAAAAGAAGAGAATTTAATCAAAATAACAGGAGTTATTCCCGTTATTCCAATGCCCTATCGAGTAAAGTTGAGCTTTTCGGCGTATTTGTCACTTGAATGAGTGAAATCCTTGTGAACCAAGGGTTCATTTTGTACCTTAGGATACAAGAAACCCGTTATTGAGACGTCGAAGTCATTTTCGAAATTACGTTGGTTTTCAAATGCGTTTTATATAGACAACAACATGAACCCTTATAGAGATCAATCATCAAGCACTTATCCCCGACAGCGAATAGTGTGGCTCATCGTGCTGTAGCACAGCTATTTATAACAACAAGCAGCAAAACATCATAACAACAACTAGCAAAACATCATAACAACAAGCAACAAAACATCATAACAACAAGCAACAAAACATCATAACAACAAGCAACAAAACATCATAACAACAAGCAACAAAACATTATAACAACAAGCAACAAAACACCATAACAACAACTAGCAAAACTTCATAACGCAAAGAAGCGTCCCCAATCGTACATCGGGGACGCTTCTTCTCTTTCACATTTCACCCATAGATCCGCCCGCTTACGACTGGCGCGTCAAGCGGAACAACTGGCTGGCGTAATCGCCCCACAGGGTCAGCGGCAGGCCAAGATTCATCAGGCTGGAGCCGTGCCATGTCGTACCGGCTTCGCCCTTCTCATCTTGCACGAGATATACGCCTTGCGGGTCAAGCCCTTGCAGAGTCAGTCTTTTCTCCGCGGAACCGAAATACTGGGCCTGCTGGAAGGCAAAGACCACGCTCTCCTGTCCATCTTGGCTGATGTATTGGCTGGCTGCAATATCGCCTTCACGGAACGAGGACAGCCGGTACAGACTTCCCTCCGTGATGACATGGCGAATGTCTTTATACAGCTGCACATACCGCCCTGCTTCGGCTATTTCCTCATCGGACCAGTTGCCGATATTCGCTCCAATGCCAAGGCCGCCCATCATGGCGCTGTGGAAGCGGAACGAGAGCGGCAGATTTCTGCCGTTCATACCATGCGGCGATTCTGTCACCCAGCACATCATAATGGATGGGCTGTAGGCATAAGTGAAGCCCTCCTGTATGCTCAAGCGGTCGCGGGCATCCGTATTGTCGCTGATCCACGCTTGGTCGGCGAACCGCAAAATGCCGTGGTCGATCCGTGCACCGCCGCCGGCACAGGTCTCGAATTCCACCTGCGGGAAGCGGTGTCTCAGCTCTGCCCAAATTTCATACAGGTGATCCACATGCTTGATCCACACGGACTGGTCTTCATGCTCTTTCAGCGGCAGCATCCCTGGCTCTGTGACCGTCCGGTTCATATCCCATTTAATAAAGGAAATGTCGTGGGTACTCAGCAGTTCAGTCATAAAATCAAGCACAAAGTCCTTGACCTCAGGCTTGCCTAAATTCAGCAACAGCTGATTGCGAAGCAGTGTCCCTTCACGGTTCGGGAACTGATAGACCCAATCCGGGTGCTCCCGGTACAGGTCGCTATCCGGGTTGACGGATTCCGGCTCTACCCACAATCCGAAATCCATGCCCAGTCCTTTCACATCATCTATCAGCTCTTGAAGACCCAGCGGGAATTTCTCCGGGTTTACGGTCCAATCCCCGAGACCTGCCCGGTCACTGTTCCGGCTGCCAAACCAGCCGTCATCCACGACGAACAACTCCGTGCCCATCCGGGCCGCCTGTCGGACCAGCGCTTTTTGGCCTTCGGCAGTTACAGCGAACTCCGTCGCTTCCCAGGAGTTATAGAGCACTCTTCTAATCCGCGAGCCTGGAAGGATGCATTCGCTTTGATAGCGATGCAGATTGCGGCTCATTTGCCCAAAGCCGTTCGCAGCGAACCCGCCTGTAAATACTGGCGAGGTGTAGCTCTCTCCCGGCGAAAGTGTGAACGAGCTGTCAAAATCATTGATCCCGCCGACGATACGCAGTCGGCCGAAGCTGGACTTCTCTGCGACAATCTTCCAGTTACCGCTCCAACCCAAGGCTCCGAACCAGACCTTGCCCTGAGTCTCCGTTGCTTGGCCTCCATCAATCGCGAACCATGGATTGGCATGCGGTCCCGTGAATCCTCTTCTGGACTCCAGCACCTTCTTGCCCTCGGTCAGCAGCTGGGAGCGAAGCTGATATTCTCCAGACCAGCGGCCTGTGACATGCGTCAGCCGGTAAGCAGGCAATACCGGGAGCGACCACGCCGCCGCCATAACCTGGTTAATACCCACAGGCAGATCTTCTTCATTCGTGACCTTCACAACTCTTTCGACCAGATCATGTTGAATAACTGCTTTATAGCAGACCTCCACCCGCAGCGAGTAATGGGCATCGGTCAGGATGATCACCAGTTCATTGTCACTGACAATTTCATGTCCTGTGTATTGCAGCTTCAGGTCACGGACCCCATCACCGAATTTCACTTTCAGGCAAGGCTCGGTATAGCTGCTACCTCCCCAACCGCCGTACTCCTCCAGCTCGCCGTTCAAGTCGGCGTCAAAGGAACTGTGAGTGCGCGCAGCCAGCAGGCCCACGCAGTCGCGTGCCTCTACTGGCTCGCCCCAGTACAGATGCTGCACACTATCTTTTTCATTAATGCCCAAAATATAAGAGGATTGCTTCATCCGGATTTCAAAAATTCGTTCCTGTTCCAAATACTGAATCGCCAACGTAAAACACTCCATTCATTTATCAGGTTATCCTTTGACTGCGCCTGCAGCGATCCCCTTAATGATAAATTTCTGCATCAGCAGGAAGAAGACGATGACCGGGATCATTCCCATGACCGCATAAGCGAACGCCAGGTTCAAATCACTGCTGTATTGACCGAAGAAGAAATATTGCTGCAGCGGGATGGTCCGGTATTGATTGTCCTGCAAATAAAGCAAAGGCAGCAGAAAATCATTCCAGATGTACAGTGCATTCAACACAACCACCGTTGCCGTCACCGGCTTTAACAAAGGAAGAATCACACGGAAGAAGATTCCCGGTGTAGAACAGCCGTCAATCGTGGCCGCTTCCTCGATTTCCCGCGAGATTTGCTTGATAAAAGCTGTATAGAACAGCACGCCCATCTGGATACCAAATCCCCCGTAGATCAGGATAATGCCCCAATGCGTATTGAGCATATGCAGGGTTTTTCCAAGCTTATACAATGGGAGCATCGTCACCTGAAACGGAATCATCATTCCCGACAGAAACAGCAGAAATATGATGTTATAAAAAGGCTTGTTCCTTCTTGCAATCGAATAACCAGCTAAGGCAGATACCAGTACAATCAGCACCACAGATAAACCTGTGATGATAAGACTGTTGCTAATCGCCACCGGGAATTTCGAGGTCTGCCAAGCGTGCAGATAATTAGAAAAATCAAGGCTGGACGGCAGAGCATAAAAAGAATCAAAGGTTTGCTTGGCTGTTTTGACCGACATCAATACGGCAATATATAAAGGAAACAAAAAAATCAAGGCCAACACCAAAATCAGTACAAAAACCGCGATTCGCGTCTTTTTCATTACATCTCCACCTCCCGTCTGCGGGAAATGGACATTTGCACAACTGTAACGATCACCAGGATCAGGAAGAACATCATGGACAACGCCATCCCGTACCCGCCCTGGAAGGAAGAAAAGGAAGTCCTGTAGATATACGTGGACACGACCTCTGTGGCGAAGCCCGGCCCCCCGTTCGTAGTTACGAAGACCAGATCAAATACCTTCAGCGACCCGGTCAGCACCAGCAACAGGTTAATGGTAACTGAAGGCGCGAGCAAGGGGAAGGTGATATGACGGAAGGATTTCCACACCCCTGCTCCGTCAATCTTGGCACTTTCGCTGAGTTCCTGCGGAATACCTTGCAGACCGGCAATATAAATGATCATCGGCGAGCCAATCCCCTGCCACAGCGCTACAAGAATCAGCCCGAACAAGGCATAATCAGGATTGCCGAGCGGGCTTGTGACATCCAGTCCGAAGTGGCTCAGCAATTGGGGAATCCCTGTGCTGTAGTTATAGCTCCAAATAAACCCCGACAGAACGATTGAAATCACACTCGGCAGAAAAAAAATCGTCCGGAATACATTGCGCAGTGGCAGAAAAGCATCCAGTACCAGCGCAAGCAACAGAGAGAACACATTCACAAGCAGCGTCAGTATGAGCGCGTATTTGGCTGTATTGCCAAGAGCAGCCCAGAAACCAGGGTCCTGATACGCTTTTACATAGTTATCCCAGCCGACAAAAGCGAACTTATTAGACACACCATCCCAGTTTGTAAAAGAATAACGCGCTCCCATGATCAGCGGAATAACAACCGCCATAATAAACAGACAAACACCCGGCACAATAAAAAGAAGGTACCACATCTCTTTCCGCAGGGCACGCTGGAGATTCCCCATAAGTCTCATATCCTTTCTTCCCGCAGGGTAAAAGACACAGAGTGTTCCTCCATGCCTTCCCCCACGTCTCTTTGTCTACTGAGCGCTATTTATGGTTCTTGCTCAACCAGTCGTCCATATTGGAAATAATCTGCTCCGGCGTAACTTTCTTAAAGAACAGATTTTGCAGGTTCTGATCAAATGGAGCCCGCCAGTCAATGGTCGTCTTCGCCAAATAAAGCTGGGAATCATAGGTCTGACCATTATCGAAGTACGGCTGCAAATCCTTGATGGCAGGGGCAATATCGGTAGAGGTTCCCTTAACATAGCTTAAGGATTTGATGTTCTCCACCCAGGCATCCCCGCCCTCTTTGCTGGACATGAATTCCAGGAATTTGAGTGCAGCTTCCTTGTGCTCGGTCTTGCTGCCGATAGCAAGTGATGCGTCTGCGTTAAAATCCAGCTTGTTCAGGCTCTCGTCGTTGCTGAAGGGGTACGGGAAGTAGCCCAAATCATTGTTGTACAGATCAGGATTCTTCTTCTCAATATCCGGGAGTGGCCAAGTGCCCATATACATCATACCGACATTTCCTTTAGCAAAAAGATCGACAGCGCCGTTGTAGTCCACGCCCAGCTGATCCTTGTTACCGAGCTCAAACAGCTTCGCGGCATGCTCTATCGTTGTTTTTACCGCAGGATTGTCCGCGAACTTCGCCTGACCTTTCTCTATCTTCTCGAAGAAGTCTGGCTGACCTTCTACCAAGGCACTGTTGCTCGGCAGATCACGGGTATTCCACATGGTCATCGTCCATCCGTCTTTCCAGCCAAGAGCGAACGGGGTTTTACCATCTGCTTTGATCTTCTCAGCGGCTGCGATCAGAGCATCATAGGTTCTCGGAACCTCAAGGCCCAGATCCTTGAAGATTTTTTTGTTATAGAACACTGCAATCGGGTTCGCGTTCAGCGGCATCACGTAGTTCTTGCCACCTGTCGCCTGGCCTTTGACTACGCTTTCATCAAAGTTGTTCAAAAAAGGCTGTCCCGTAAGATCTGTCAGATAACCGCCATCCGCAAAGAGTTGCGTATTGAAACCAGCATTTAGCGTAAAGACGTCAATGACGTCACCGCCTGCCAGCTTGGTTTTAAGCAGGGTATAGTAATCATCGTATTTGACTGGCTGTATTTCGACCTTGATATTAGGATTTTCGCTCTCGAATTGCTCTACAATCTTAGCAATCTGATCGGTAAAATCGCTCTTGAAGTGCATGAACTTAATCGTCACCGGTTCTTCAGACTTCGTATTCGTATTGCCTCCACTGCTGGGAGCGCCTTCGGCATTCCCGCCCGCAGACGGTGTATTATTGCCTCCGCCACATGCGGATAACAAGGTACTCAGCAGCATGACACCAAGACTGATGGACATCCATTTTTTCAACGTAATTTCCCCCTTCATCTAGTTCAAGCGTTGGACGCTATACAGATTGAACTTAAGAATCTGAATGGCCGGCTCGCGATACGTGATTCTTAAGTTCAGCTTATATGGCTCTTTATGTCCTGCTTTTATCGTACCGGCTTCCGGGAGAAACCGTAATAAAATAAATGGTGCAGCGTATGTTCAAATTTTTGTAATCAGTCCCGCCGCAGATGGCTGTCCCGGTATTCCGAAGGCGTCTGTCCCGTGCTCTTTTTGAACACCTGGCTGAAATAACGCTGATTCTCATAGCCCACAAGCTCGGAGATATCGCTGATTTTCCGGTCGGAAGCACGCAGCAGCTCGCACGCCTTTTCCATCCGTTTGCGGGTCAGATATTCGATGAAATTCTCTGAGGTCACCGACTTGAACAGTTTGCTCAGGTAGCTTGGGTCCATATGAAATCTAGTGGCAACATCAATCAGACTGATATCTTCAAAGTAATGGTCATCCAAAAAAGCGGCGATGCTCTGAATCATCTGGATTGATTCGGATTCGTTCCGGTCCGTACTGTACTCCTCAATCGCCTCCAGCCAGCGGCCCAGCAGCAAGGTGACTTCTCTGTCATCCATAATGCCTGTGATGGACTGGGGATCAAAGACCGTAGGAGAAGCCGATACCATCACCTTCAGCTCCGAGACTGCCACGTCCATAATTCTCGTCAGCTCCTGCTGAACCTCGCTCACCGTGATCACTCCGCATTCCATTACCTTTGTCAAATAATTGTGCAGCAGCTCCCGGACCTCCTTCACATTACCGGAGGCCACCGCTTGACGGAGAGCCTGCAAATCAAAGGAAGTTAGCAGACCGCCGCCCCTGGTCTCGATTTGATCCTCTGCAGGGTATAGACCGCAGCCGGAATCATGCAGCCGGGCTCCCCCGATGGCTTTATTGGCAGCACGGAACATATGCGGCAGCTCGGCTAGTTCACTGAAAGACGGACTGAGTCCGGCGCAGACCTCCAGCTTCAGCATCCGCTGAACAGCCTTGTGGAACTCCGGTAACCAGGCAGGCCCCTGTGTCCCGGTAGTCAGCGTCCCATTCACGACCAGGCAAATTCGCAGACGATCATCCGATTTGTAGACCAGCGCCAGTTCATCCTGCAAAAGCTCATGCAAAATGTTCTCGATGCTGAACATCAGCAGATCGGCGTTGCCGTGAAACCGGGTACGGGCTGTCTCCTGAAAATGCCGGAACATCATCACTACCAACCGGGAATGCTCCAGGCCAGAAGGAATCTGCAATTCTTCCTGATGCTTAAGGATGTCTGATGGATTAGTGATCCTTTCTGCAGTGACATTTTGCAAAAAAGCGCTCCGCTTCAGCTTGAGCAGATCTACAGCTTCCTTTTTCTGCTGCTGATGACTTCTGTATGTGCGGCTCAGTTCTGCCGCCTTGATCATCGCGCTGCGCAATTCGCCTATAGAAACCGGCTTGAGCAAATACTCGCAGGCCTGATAGCGAATAGCCCCATGCAAATACTCAAACTGGGAATACCCGCTGATCACGATCACCCGGATGTCGCTGTGGTGCTCATGAAGATGCTCCAGAAATTGCAGTCCGTCCATGACCGGCATGTTCATATCGGTAACCACGATATGCGGCTTGCTGACCCCGATCAGCTTAAGCGCTTCTTCCCCATGTCTAGCTTCCGCGATGACCTCGGCATCCAGGTTCAGTTCGCTGATCATCTTGCTGATCGCCCTGCGGCCCCATAGCTCATCGTCCACGACCATCACTTTATACATGCTCAGCCCCCGCTTTTTTATATGGAATTCGGATCTTCACTGTTGTTCCCTCGCCTAACCTGCTATCCAGCGTAAGGCCGTAAGGGGGGCCATAAAATAGCCGAATCCGCTCATGGACATTCCTCAGTCCAATAGAGACTCCCGAGAACACTTCCGGCGAAGGACTGGAAAGTGCGGCTTGCAGCTCGGCCAGCTTCTCCTCCTCCATGCCCGTTCCGTTATCACGGATGACAATCAGCACATCCTTCCCCTCACGGACAGCAGTCACGCCGATCACGAGTAGGTGATGATCCTCTTGGCCTAAAGCATGGACAATCGTATTTTCCATGATCGGCTGGAGCATAAAACGAATCATGGAGCAGTCCATCAGCTCCGACTGCACCTCAAACTCCGTCTTTAGCGATTCCTCGAACCGAAGCTGCTGGATATACAAATAGTTGTTCAGATGCGCCAGCTCTTGCCCCAGCGTCGATTCCATATTTCCTTCATAGAAGCTGTAACGGAACATATCCCCAAGGGCGCGGCACATCTCATGAATCTCATAATCCCCGATCAGCACCGCCTTGCCGCCGATCGTCTGTAACGTATTGTACAGAAAATGCGGATTAATCTGCATTTGCAGTGCCAGAAACTGGGCTTCCTTGTTCCGCAGCTGCATTTTATACTCCTTCTCAATCAGTTCCTGGATCTTCTCTGTCATGAAGTTAAAGTTCGCCGTCAGCTCTGACAAATCATCATGCCAACGATTGGGCTTTAGTGTGGTGTTAAATTTCCCTCTCCGGACAGCACGCATCGCTTTGCCGAGATACTGAATCGGCCTTGTGATGAACTGCTGCGCCAGCAGAGAAAAGCCTGCAATGACGAGCATGACCAGTATAAGCACAACAATGGTAATTCGCAGCGTGTTCCTGCGGTTATCCGCCAGCTCCGTACTGGGATACAAGACGCTCAGTCCGACGTTGGCATGATCCAAGTAAGAGGTGCTGGTTAGCAGTTCACGATTTTGCGAAAAATGCAGCTGGTGTGCATGGCTGTCGATCATCCGCTCCGGACGGACGTAGGGCTTGACCTCCCCGGCATAGGCCTCACTGGTACGGTAAAAAGTCTCTCCGCGCTCATTCTGCAAGACGATCACATTCGGCGAGCGGTTATACTTTTCCATTTTCTTATAGAAGTCTTTCCCTTTCACATAAAAGACCAGCGAACCAAACTTTTTCTTATAAAAAGGATCGTAAATGGTCATCGCATACACAAAAAGATCCTGCTCAATCACAGGATCCGTATAAGTGAACATCAGAGAGTGCTGGAAGGGAAGATCAGGAATCTCCCGGTAATGGGGAACCTGATCGTTCAGGGCAATGACATTGTAGCTGTCGGCTCTGGACCAGCTGTCCTGAACGGTGTTATCACTTCCGAGCACAGTAATCTTGATAATATCGGCATTATTGCTAACCACAAGCCGATAGTATCCCGCCAGCGATTCCCTGATGTCCATAATGTTAGCGTCACTATAGTTTGTTCCGTTCTCCATCAGATCAATGACCCGTTTGAAGCCGTAAACCTGGAGTGCCGAGGTGGATAGATTGCGAAAATATTGGTCCAGATTATCCGACACATATTCGGCGTTCTGGTCAGAGCTGCGGATCATTGCCTGCTCCAGCGAGCTAGTGCTTGTCTGGTAAAACAGATAGGACAAAATCAGCAGGGGGACGAGAGAAATCACCATATTGCTCCATACGATTTTGGTCCGGATGCTCCGGTTCATAAACAGCCATTTGATCATTCCTGTGTCCCTCCTGCTGTATAAATTGATCTTTTTCTTTTATTTTGTTCTATTATATATGACGAACTTAGGATCTGAACGTAAGATCCAAACTTAAGATCCGAACTTAACATCCAAACTTAAGATCCAAACCTAAGATCCAAACGTAAGTTCCAAACGTAAGATCCGAACCTAAGATCCAAACGTAAGATCCAAACGTAAGATCCGAACGTAAGATCCGAACGTAAGTTCCAAACGTAAGCTCCAAACGTAAGTTCCAAACGTAAGTTCCAAACGTAATATCCGAACGTAAGTTCCAAACGTAAGTTCCAAACGTAATATCCGAACCTAAGATCCAAACGTAAGCTCCAAACGTAAGCTCCAAACGTAAGCTCCAAACGTAAGCTCCAAACGTAAGCTCCAAACGTAAGTTCCAAACAGCTCCAAACGTAAGTTCCAAACAGCTCCAAACGTAAGTTCCAAACGTAAGTTCCAAACGTAAGCTCCAAACGTAAGTTCCAAACGTAAGCTCCAAACGTAAGTTCCAAACGTAAGCTCCAAACGTAAGTTCCAAACGTAAGTTCCAAACGTAAGTTCCAAACGTAAGTTCCAAACGTAAGTTCCAAACGTAAGTTCCAAACGTAAGTTCCAAACGTAAGCTCCAAACGTAAGCTCCAAACGTAAGTTCCAAACAGCTCCAAACGTAAGTTCCAAACGTAAGGCTCGATCGCCACTAGGGTGGATGTTTGGACTTCCGGCCGCTGTTGTCCCCGGATTTCTACTTTATGAACCACTTCTGGCGGTCGAAATCACGTGAGCTTATGCTTATGCTTATGCTTACGCTTACGGGTGAGAGCTTTCCTGCGGAAAGCTTGCAGTCGTGCGCTTTCGATGCTAGCTTCCTATAGAAGCTTACAGGCATACACTACTGCTCTTACAGTTCCAAACCTTCCCTCTGCATTCTTTCTCGCTATATAGAACGCATAAAAAACAAACATTGACAAGAAAAAAGAGAGCTTTATATAAGAAGGATCGAACTGTAATTAACGGCATTTTCGTACCTTAAATCCTCTGCAGCTAAGGGTTTATGGAGATTAAGTGCAATATTGTACCTTAAATCTTCCAGAATCCCCATTACAGCGTACTTTTTCGAAAAATAAGATACAATAATGCTCTTATTTTACTCATTTATCTACTTTCAAGAAAAATAAGGTACAAAAATGCTCTTAGTTGTGAATTTGCCCCTCTTATTCACCGTTAAGACGACTGGAGAAAGAAAATATACCGCTTCTGGCGACATCGCTGAATTTGATTAGCCATGGATTATAGGTCTTGCTGCTGACAATCTATATTTCGATGCGAGCTTTCCTATGGAATGCTTTCAGGCATACGCTACCTTTGCCAGCTTTCCTATGGAAAGCTGGCAGGCGAGCGCTCCCGCTCCTACAGTCCCAAACTTCCCCCTTCACTCATCTTCGCTTTTTGTTAATTTCTTTTATTCGCTTATATAGTTGTTATTTTCTTTTATTCGTCTTGTATATATTAAATTTCCCAGTTTAAACAAGACTCACCTCAAGGTGCCAGCGGTACACTTCGCCGCCTTCAACAACGGCGACCTCGTTGCGCCGCACGGCCTCCCCGAGATGGTCCATCCGTCCGGTGGCCGGTTCCAGCGCAAGCTGATAATTGCCGCCGAATCCGCCGTAATTGGCCCAGACGGCGAGATAAGGAACCTGTTCAGCGGGATAGCTGAACGTGATAGACTCTCCAGTCGCAGGATCGCTGACTGCTGCGACTCCTGCCTCTGCCTTGCCGATGAAATAATATTTCTCGGCAAATCGTCCCTCATTCGCTTCCGTCACACTCAAATCGACGGTTCCGCCAGAGCTGGGGGCCAGAGGCCAAGGCTGCCTGTCCCCGAAGACGCCAAGCCTTTCCTCTGCCGAATAAGAAATCTCAATCTCATCCAGACCATTCGGTACATGCAGCTTCATCCCCGCCTGTACCTTCAGCAGCGGATGGGCTGCCCAGAGGAAGGAGAACGGTGCAGCGGACGTATTCGTGACGGCATAGTCTATCCGCAGCGTACCATCTGCTCCGAAGGAATACGTCTTCTCCAGCAGGTAGGGGAACTGCTCACCTTTTACCTGGCAATTCAGGGTGGACCCTGTGCTGTGAGCTTCCCACGGGAGAGACCAAACCTCTCCATGATCCGGGATGGTCCGGCCTTGCCAAGGCTCCAGCGGATACTCACCAGCGTCGATGCAGGGAAACATCTCATCCCAGCCGCTCTCATCCCCATTCGGGAAAGGGGAACCATATCCCTCATTCCCGAGTGCTTTTCCACTGCGCCATAGCCATTCCCGCCCGGTCCGGGTGCTCAGTAGCGACACCGCTTTAGCCCCCAGCCCCGGCACTATGCAGACCGAGAGCTGTGACGATTCGCCAATCCAGGCGTCATGGCCTTCGATTTTATTTTCCCGCCAATGTGTCATGATATCCCTCCCTCTAGACCACCAGAGGATGATCATCGCAGACGACCCTGCAATAATCATCCTCCAGTATACACCCGCTAGTGTTCTTCCAGTATTATTCTGCCGCTATTTTGTCAGTGATGTTCATTATGAGCCGCTAGCTCAGGTTAAGATGGATGAGAGCTCCCTGATGATTGGCTTCCAGCGCCAGCACCTCTTGGAACCGGGTTTTGGCTTCCTCTGTACGTCCCAAGCCAAGTAATCCGAGACCCAGCATGTAGCGGCAATGGATTTCATTGCGTCTGTTCAGATCATCCTCGAAGACGAGGAAATCCGGGAGCGACACGGCAAAGTAATCAAATTCCACTTCATCGAACAGATGCTTTTCTGCGTAATCTACCAGCTTGTTGAAACGGCGTTTGCTTTCCTTCTCGACTTGTAACTTCTGCCAAGCCAGCCCTTGATAGAAAATCATATCCGGCGGCTGATCGTTGTAATACATTGCTCCCGCTGGTTCCTCCAGCCCTTGCGAAGCGGCGCTCCAATAGAATTCGGCCTGCTCCCTGTTGCCCAAGCCCTCATACGCGTTACCCAGATAGTACAGGATATTGTTCTCCTGCGCGCCGTCCAGCTTGCCTTCCCCGAGATTCTCTGGATAGATACGCGCCTTCAGCAGCAAGGACACCGCTTCTTCGTAGTTTCCTTCTTGCAATTTCTTCTTACCCAGCTCCACATGGCCGAACACATACTGTCCGGTCACCTTGCCTTCTCCGCCTTCCCATGGATGGAAGTTGCGGTTTTCCAGTACCGAGATGGCCTCTTCGTGCCGCCCCAGAGAATTGAGCAAGGCCACGAACTCCACATACAGGTCATCACGTTTGCCGACAAGGTCCGAATGGGATTCCAGTTTGGCAAAGCGCCAGTCGGCAGGACGACCCAGCTTCTTGTAGAGCTGATCCAATTCATAGAAGACACGGGCATCGGCTGTGTTCAATTCAAAAGCACGTTCCAGCGACTGGAGTGCGGCCTGTGGATCATTTCGTTTGTTGAAATAAGCCAGCGCCAGATTACGGTGCACCGTTGGAAAATCGCTCTGGAGCGACGCAGCCGCTTCCCAGTGGGCGATGGCATCCGCGTGGCGCTTCTTGTCATACAGCCAGTTGCCCAGATAGTAGTTCGCCATGCCATCGGCAGGGTTTGCCGCGATGGCGTTCTCCAGCACAGCCAGATCTACCAGGCTGTTCGGGAAGCAGTAATCGGCAGGCGCCTGGCTGCCGGCCTGGCGGTGTGCTGCCGCAAGCTCAGCCGAGCCAAGCTGTGCGTAGGCATAGGCCAGTGTGTAGTGCAGCATCGGATAGGCGGATGTGCCCGCATCCGGTGCGATCCGCGCCATGACCTGCACGGCCTCTTCATACAGGCCGGAGCCGATGTAATCGGCAGCCAGCTGCAGCGTGTTATGAACATCGCCGCGCATGAAGCGCTGCAGTTCAGCCAGCGCAGCTTCCGCCTGGGCGGCTTCGCCCAGCGCCAGCAGTGCCGCCCACCGTTCGTTGGCGGCTCCAAAGTCAGCGGGATCGAGCGCCAGCGTCTCTTCCGCAAAGGCCAGACCCTTCGCAGGCTTGCCCAGCCTGCGTAGCAGCGCCGCCTTCAGATGGCGCGCCTTGTAGTTTCGGCTGTTGCGGATGAGCGAACGCTCCACCAGCTCCAGCGCTTCACCGTATTGCCCCTGGCCGCTAGCGATGCCAGCCAGCGAGAAGTATCCGCTGTCCTGCCAAGCAGCGGACCATACGGCTTTGTAGAACGCAGCGAAGGCCTCTTCGCTCCGGTTCTGCAATTTCAAGGCCATCCCGAGCTGATAGTAGGCTTCGCTATCATAAGGGTTCGGATTCCGCCAAGTCAGCGATTTCACTGCGGTGCGGAAATGTCCCTCCGCCTCGGCAAAGCGCCCGCGGCGCAGCAGCAGTGTACCGTAAGCTGTGTTGATCCGGATATCATCCGGGTCGCGCTTCAGCCCTTCGAGGTAATACGACTCCGGCTCAAAGGTGGCATGGCGATATTGCTCAAGGTGCAGACCAGCCAGATACAGTTGCTCGTTCGTGAGCAGTTCTTCCGGCTTCGGCAGCGGCTTAGCTGCATCCGGGACCTGTTCAATGGACGGCTTCGCCGGACGGTAGGCAATCAACAGACGTCCAGAAGCATCCCGCACCGTAACCGTAAGATCATGCGGAAGGTCGCCCTCGTCCAGCGTGATGACTGACTTGTAGGTCGAGGTCGGAGAGAGGGTCACCTCATCGGAGACATAGGTGCGGCTCCGGCCCTTCAGCTCAATTACGGCACCCTCGAAGACCGATGTCGCATAGGCCAACACTGTAGCCGTGCGTTCTGTCTCATCCACTTCCAGATTGACAGCGGCTTCAATCGAAGCATTCTTGACCACGCCGATATCTTTATAAGGCATGAAATATTGCTTGAAGGATTTCTCTTCATACGGCTGGAGCCATGTGAAGTCCGGCTGGTTGTCCGTGAACACGCCTGTCATTAGCTCAATATACGGGCCGTCCTCATCAGTCAGATTGCGGTCCCACGCCTGGCCGAATTCGCCGTTGCCCCAGGTCCACTGCTTCTTACCCGGTGAGACATGATGATTCGCTACGTGCAATAATCCAGCCTGTACCCCATGATCATAACCGCCTACGAAGTTAAAGTCCGACTTGTAGGCCATATAAGAGGTCGGCACCGGGATGTTCTTGTAGCGGGAAATATCTACACCCTCGGAGTAGTCCATCTTGTAATAGGTGCCAGTCGCTATCGGGAAGCGCGAGACATCGCGTTTGCCGTGGTCAAAAACCGCTGTTACGTCCGGAGGGAACACGGACTGGGTGTGATCGTTGACGGCAACCGCCGGATTCGCCCACCATAAGAAGGTTTGTGGCTCCGGTGTCCGGTTGTACATCTGCGCCGAAATCTCCAGATAAGCCTTGCCGGGATGCAGGGTGAATCCTGCGGTCACCTTGGTGCCGCTCATCCGGTCAATCTCGCTGACCCAGACCGTAGCGCTTCCGTCTTCACCCTGCTCCAGCCGGTATTCCACCGGACCAAAGGTATTGGGACGGTGATGCTGCGGCCAGTTGAACTCAATACCGCCAGAGATCCACGGCCCGGTCAGGCCAACCAGTGCTGGCTTAATAACTTGATTGTGATAGACAAAATCATAATCGTTGGTTTTATCAATCGCCCGGTAGATCCGTCCGCCGATCTGCGGCATAATCTGAATCTGTACGAACTCATTTTCCAAAAAGACTATCTGGTAAGGCTTCATGACCTTCTCATCGTAAATTTTATCAATGACAGGAAGCGGATACACGCGTCCCGAGCTTCCTTGATAGACCCGCTTTTCCAGGAACATCGGATTCTTGTCCGGCTGTCCGACTTCATAGGTGGGAATCTCGATACTTTCCTCCCAAATCTTCACTTCTTGAATTGTTGACACGGGTGCCCATCCTCTCTTGTAAGGGATTCACTTGCTACCTTTATCTTACGAGTGAACACGCATAGACACCATTGACTATCTCATGAGGATGATGGACTATATGATGATTGTAGGCCATTGATAGATTTGACAAAGAAATTCCGCTCGAGCATAGTGTATATATGAAAAATATACGAATCGAGGAAGGCTTCAACGCCCAGAAATTAATCGTCTTGCCGGATCATATTATTAGAGACTATGCCCAGCATCCCCTGATCCGCCCGCTGCATCTAACCGATATCGGCTACTTTCCGCTGGCGCAGCATCACTACAGGGAACGCCCGGAAGGCAGCGCAGCGTATATCGTTATCTACTGCATCAGCGGCGAAGGCTGGTACAGGGTGCAGGGTCAGAAGACTCAGACACTGCACAAGGGTTCCGCAGTCGTTATCCCCGCAGGAATGGCGCATGAATACGCCTCTTCCGCGGAGCATCCATGGAGTATTTACTGGTGGCATATGAAAGGAGAGCACGCCGCCGATTTCTTCTCGGGGAGCGACGGGGCATGTGAACCGATTCCGATCCCGGTCGACAAATCCTTGAAGATCGTAGAGCTGTTCGATGAGTGCTATGAGCTGCTGCAAAAAGGCTACACCCTGCACCATATCATCTATGTCTCACAGCTCGCCTGTCATCTGGCGGCCATCCTGAAGTTCTCGCAGCTTCAGCCGCTCACTAGCCAGCAGCAGCGTAACAAGCACGATATTGAGCGCTCTGTGAAGTTTATGACTGAGCATTTGGAGCATAATCTGTCACTCAAAGAACTGGCGGCAGAGAGCAACCTGTCCGTGCCGCACTTCACCCACAGGTTCAAAAAAACGACCGGCTATTCGCCGATCGATTATTACTTACGCCTTAAGGTGCAGCTGGCCTGCCAGCATCTTGACCTGACGGATCACAGCATCAAGGAAATCAGCCACCGGCTGGGATTTCAGGACCCTTACTATTTCTCCAGACTGTTCAAGAAGATTATGGGTTGCTCGCCCTCGCAGTACCGCAGCACACATAAAGGGTAATAGATGCGCAACAGGCATACTGAAGCGTAAAAGACACCATATCATAAGAAGGATCCGAAAAAGCCGGTACTGATTCGAACCCTTCAAAAGCTCACCTCTTATCCCGCCCTTCCTCCTTAGAGTGATAATTCCGGTACTCCTGCGGGGTGCAGCCGACGATCTTCTTGAACAGGTAGGTGAAATACGCCGAGGTCTGGATACCGACCTGCTCGGCTACTTCATAGATTTTAACACTAGGGTCCTGCAGCAGTTCCCGTGCCAGCTTGATACGGGTCTCCTGGACATAGTCGGAGATGGTGATGCCCATTTCTTTTTTGAATAACACGCTTAGGTAGCTGGCATTCAGGTTGAATTGTTCCGCAAGCTGCTTTACCGTCCAGTTCTCCTTCACCTTCTCCTCGATAAAAACGGCGATTCTGCGAATCAGACTGCGCTGCTGGTTGAGCTGATCATTCTGGTCTTCGGTCATATAACGGTCTACAACCTCGGTCAGTACTTCAACAATCTGCAGGGTACTGCTGCAATCCAGCAGCCGCCGCCACATTAGGATATTGATTTCGCCTTCTGTTTTGCTGTGCCACTTGAGTGCCCGAATCAGCTCGCTAAGGAAGCTCATGCCGAAAGCCTGCACATGTGAAAAAGATATAGGTTCCTGCCCCAGCACCAAATCGAAAATGGATTGCATATGCTCAGACACGCCGGGGGCATCTCCCTCTTCCATCAGCTTCACCATTTTGGGCATCAATTCCTCACGCAGCCGGTAATCCTTGAAGCCCACAGTATCGAGCTGCTCAAACCGGGCAATCTGCCCATCGGCAATCAGGCGCGATTGAGCCATCATGAACCGGACCTCTTTGTACAGCAGCTGAGCCTCTCCCCAGCCGCTGCCTTCTCTGCTGCAGCCAACGGTCACTGTCGAGCCATACTGTTCCAGCACCATCTCCTGGATAAAGCTAAACTGCTTCTCCATCCGCGCACGTTCCTCGGGACTTGCATTCAGCTCCAGCACCACGATCTCATCAGGGGCGGTCTGCCCTTGAAATAACAGGGAACCAAGGTCGGATAGGCCGATATCAATCGTTTTGCGAAAAAGCCCCCCAAGGACAACACGCTCCCTCGCCTCCTGCCCCGAGGTTAGAAAATGATCCAGACCAAAGACAATGACCCGCAGCCCCTGTTCCATCTGCGGTAGCTCCAGCAACCGCTCCCAGGAGGACAGCATTTCCTCCGTCTGAGCAATCCCGGCAATGAGGTCGCTGACAAAGCGCTCCTTCGCCACCCGGATACTCTCCGATACTTTTTGCTCCAGTTCACGGGTCTGATCTTTAATCGCATTCATCTTCTCCAGCGTCACCCGCAGCGAAGTCAGACGGCTTGCGACCTCCTCCAGTTTAAGCGGTTTCAAAACATAAGCCTGAGCCCCCACATCAATAGCGTCGCGGACAAACTCAAATTCGTTATAGCCGCTAATCATCAGCACCTGCAGCTGAGGGTACATCCGCTTGGCATGCGCTACCAGCTCTATCCCGCTCATTTCAGGCATCGACACATCCGAGATCAGCACATCAAAAGCCGTCTCCTTAAGCAGATCCAGCGCTTCCTCACCTGATTCACAAGTCATCGGCTGCTCGTAACCAAGGCTCTCCCATTCTATATAACGGACCAGCCCATAGACATTGGACGGTTCATCATCCACAATCAGTACCTTCAGCATGCTACACATCCTTTCCCAGACTCATTGGTTCGGTACAAGCCGGGAACTTGATCGTCACCAGCGTCCACTCGCCTGCTTCACTCTCGATCTCAAATGACGCTTCCCCGCCAAAATAAAGACTGAGGCGTTCTTTAATATTGGCTGTCCCAAAGCCGTTGCTTCTATTTTTACTCACCGTTCGTCCCTCCCGGACATCCTTCAGCTCCTCGGCCGGGATTCCTTTCCCGTTGTCAAAGACGGTGAGCGCAATCTTCTCCTGTTCATACCGTACAGAAATAATAATCAGGGCATCTTTCTTACGGGTAATGAAACCATGCTGATAACAATTTTCTACAATCGGCTGCAAAATCGTCTTGACGGTAAAATAACGGAGCGCCTCCTCATCAATCTCCCATTCCACATGCACCCGGCCCGGATAACGAAGCTGCTGAATTTCCATATAAGCCTGAACATGCTGGAGTTCTTCTGCAATCGGCACCACGCTGATGTTATTATTGAGCGTTAGCCGGTAAAAGACGGTGAGCGCGTCGATAATCCGAAGCTGTTCTTCATCCTGCAAATCCAGTGCCCGCCAGCGAAGCAATCCCAGCGAGTTATAGACAAAGTGAGGATTAATCTGCGCCTGCAGCGCCTTGAAGGCTTGCTCCTTCTCCATTACACCAGCCATACGGATATCCTGCACCAGCTTGCCCAGCCGGCCGGACATGGAATTGAAGATATTCTCCAGTTCGCCCAGTTCATCATGCCCGGAGCTCCGCACCATGACCTCAAATTCACCGCGGGACAGGTCGCTCATCCGGTTGCCCAGCCTGCGGATGCGCAGCACGATGTTCTTGATAATAGTCAGCATCAGGAAGATGGACAAGAGCAGGAAGAAGGCCATAATACTGATCATCAGAATCAGTACAGTCCAATTCTGGCCGTCTACAAATTTCGCATGAATGACAGCAACAACCTGCCAGCCTGAAGATAGCGGCTTACTGATCACCATCGCTTTGGTTTCATGCGGATTGTAGACATTGGCATTCACCGGTTTAGCCGCCTTCCCTCCGACAGCTTCATCCGGCAGCATGCGGTTCCCGATGACTTCGCGGTTTGTCCCCGCCAGAATCTGACGAGAGCTATCGATCACATACAGGCTCCCGTTGTCGTTAAACGGCTGACCCAGCAAATCGCCGAAGACAGCATCGTAATTCAGCAGGATATAGACTGCACCCAGAATATTTCCCGTCGGATTGATAATTTTACGGGAGAGAACAATCTGGTTCGGATTACCGGGAACACTAGCCCAGTGCAGTGAATCCGGGGAATTCACCACCTCTTCGAACCAGGATTGTTCATCCCGTCCGGCCAGGGGACGGTCCTCCGGGCGCCACAGCAGCTGTCCGTCCTGCACCAGGGTGTCGTTGGTATGATAGATACGGAAATCCGCGATTCCCGGCAAATATTTGCTTGTAACCAGAAACGTCCGATCCACATAGTTAACCGTATCCACAATATCCGCCCGGTCTGTATATTCCCGCCCCAGCCGGGCCACGAGCTCACCGTCGGTGGCGGTGCGGACAGCTAACAGATCATAGCTCTGTTTGCCAAAATCCACATTGCGCGCCGTCTGCCGGACTGCCTCATCAACCGTAGCCAGAAAGCTGTTATGAAAGCTTTGAATGACCAGGTAAATGGCACCGCTACCAAGCAGCAGCGTCGGAATCAGCAGGATTAGAATATACATGGATAAAATTTTGCCGTACAGATCCATCCCTTGTGTGAACCCGATAATCCTGCGCTCCAACCATTGTCTCAAGAAAGTTCCTCCTCCCGCCATCCCCTCATGTATAAAACCGTCTTAAAACAGGAATAAACGGGAGCCCTTCCCCCAAAAAAAGGAAGGTCCCCGTTCTTCGATGTCCTGACAGGATCCGCCGTCATCCGGCGGTGCTGCATTTTACTTGCTTGCCTGAGCTTGCAACTCCTCATGCCATTCATTCTTTAGCTCGCTCCAGTGTGCGCGCTTCTCCAAGGCACCCTGGAATTCCGTCCAGGCCTGTTCGAACCCGGCCTCATCCTTGGCCATGATCAGCTTGGCCTTGTATTCCTTGCGCACATTTTCCAGCTCCGGCAGATACTTTTCCCAAAGACCGCCCGGTTTAGCTTTAACCATATCATAGTCCTCGGCGACGCGGGCACCGCCCATTTTACCGATACTTTCGGTGAATTCAATCGTCTTGAGTCTGCCCTTAGGATCGGTTACGCCGTAGTTCCACCAAGGATACCATTTGTTGCTGTAAGAAGAGGTCGCATATAGCTCCGGTGTCGTACTTGCTTTCTTGGCGGAGTCTCCGGAATCATGCAGCTCTTTGTACTTGGCATCCGTATACACCCATTTACCCAGCGGTTGATCAACCCAATCCCAGAACACTCCGGCTGGTCCTTCGTTCGCTACCTGCTGCTGCTCAGGTTTTTGCTGCAATGTGTAATCAAAGAAGGACAGGATTGCATCCAGATTCTTGGTGTTCTTGTTGATGTATACATCGTTTGCCGGGTACGGATTAATGATTTGATTCGCACCGACATGGTCAACACCCGGAACTTTCGGGTAAGGAATAACATCATAGAACCAGGCTGGTTCGGTTGGGCCATCCAACGTTTCCCACAGGGAAGCGTCCATGTTGAAGAATCCGCCTACGTTCATTGCTACCCGACCCGTTTTGTTCTTCTCCTTGTAGCGTTCCTTCTTATCAGTAATCGCTTCAGGATCAAGCAGGTTCTCTCTGTACAGTTTGTTCATCCATTGGTATGCCGCTTTGTACTCCGGGTTGTCATAGATGAATTCGTAATCGTTACCCTTCTTCTCTACTGGAATTACACCGCCTGCCGAGCTGACGGTCACACCAAAGGTACTGAGAACAACGTTCTCGTCATTGGCATCAGACATGAAGCTGAGCGGAAGCAGATTTTTGCCGGATGCATCCTTCTGACCTGCTGCCAGCTTCAGATACTTCTCCACACCATCAATCGTTTTCAGATCATCTTTGGTCATGCCGACCTGCTCCAGCACGTCGCTGCGGACGAACCAGCCTAAGGAAGCCCAGCCCGGCCACGGGTCTGCAGGATCCTGATCGAACCAGGTCGGGATCGACCAGATGTGACCATCGGCATCCTTCATTTTATCAAGATATACTTTAGGAATGGCTGCCAGACTTGGATATTTGTCCGGCATATCGAAATATTGCTCGAGCGGAAGAACGCTCTTCGAACGAATCATGGCATTGGTCACCACATCTCCGCGTGAGAAAATGGCTGCATCCTCAAAACCGCCGGTGTTCAGCTTCAGATTTAACTGGGTCATGGCATCACCCTGCGTAGACTCCAATTGAACGTTGATACCCGGCTCTTTCTCTCTCCAATACTTCTGTACCATGCTGTCATTGTTGACGGTCGCCGACCAGCCGAGCCACAGCTTGAATGTCTTAGAACCGCTGGCGCCTTCATCTGTGCCAGGTGTGCCTGCACCGCCTGAGCATGCGGACAGTACAGAAACTAGCATGGCAGTACTGAGTACCGCCGCCCCTTTATTTCTCCAGCCACGTAGATTCACTATTTATCCCCCTCATGGATAACAGATTGGTATATTGTTGTTGCCTCATACCCACTAATACAGGAGCTGCATCATCCCTTGACGGAACCGATCAGAACCCCTTTGACAAAATACTTTTGCAGGAACGGATACACACAGAGAATCGGAATTGCACTCACCATTACGGTAGCCATCTTAATAGACATCAACGTTACGTTGGAGAGCATCGTTCCCCGTGCCAGTGCTTCCTGGTTATTGTTGGAGCCAAGCACTGTAGAGATATCCTGAGCGGACAAGAGCTGCTGCAGGAAGGTCTGCACCGGAATGAGATTCTGATCGCTGACATAGAATGCGCCGGCGAACCAGTCATTCCAATGACCTACTGCGGTAAATAATCCGATGGCCGCCAGCATAGGCTTGGAGAGCGGCAGCACGACTACGAACAGAATCCGCAGCGGATTGGCGCCGTCAATCTCTGCTGACTCAATCAACGCCTCGGGAATGCCCTGAATGAATTTCATCATAACGAACATGTTCCAGGCTGAGAAGGCCGACGGAATAATATATACCCAGAAGGAATTCAGCAGAGACAGATTGTTCAGCTGAATATACAGCGGAATCAATCCGCCGCTAAAGAGCATCGTAAGCAGAACGTAAGCGAGAATCTGCTTTCTGAATGGCAGCAGCCGGTAAGATATGCCGAACGCCATCAGGAGCGTCACCGCAAGTCCGATTAGCGTTCCCAGCACCGTCCGGGCAATCGTAATCAGATAGGCATGGCGGATTACAACGTTGCCAAGTACAATTTCATAATTGTACAGTGTGAACTCCCGCGGCCATAGATACACCCCGCCCTTGGCAGCATCGCTGCCTACGTTGAGGGAAACTGCCAGCATATACAGGAACGGATAGATGACCGATACGCATAGCAGGGACAGTAGAACAATAATGATTACCTGGGCTGTTCTATCTCTTAACGAAGTCTTCATCTCTCTACCACAGCCCCTCTCCATTGAATTTGCGGGCCAGCTGATTCGTAACGAGTACCAGAATCAAACTGATCACTGAAGATAACAGACCGATCGCAGTAGCCATTCCGAAATAGCCTTGCTGCAAGCCGCTGCGTAAAATGTACGTATCCAGCACATCTGCAACCGGCTGGTTGGCCGGATTCATCAGCGGATAGATCTGATCCATCCCCACTGCAATCAAGCTCGGCATGCTGAGGATCAGTACAATCGCAATGGTCGGCATCATACCCGGCAACGTGATATGGCGAATCTGTGCGAGTCTGCCTGCGCCTTCCACCTTCGCCGCTTCATAGAGCTGCGGGTCAATAGTCGTGATTGCTGCGAGATACAGAATCGTATTCCAGCCGACTTCCTTCCACAGGCCGCTCGCCACAATCATCGGACGGAACCACTCGGTCGAACCAAGGAAGAAAACCGGATCTCCGCCCATATTGACGATCAGCTGGTTGACTAGACCGCCATCGAGGGTCAGCAGGGACTGTAGAATGTAAGCCACCACGATCCATGAAAAGAAGTGAGGCAGATAACTGACCGATTGCACGAAACGTTTAAAAGCGTTATTTCTGACTTCGTTAATGAGCAATGCCAGAATAATCGGCGCAGGGAATCCAAATATGAATTTGAGTAAAGCAATCCAAATCGTATTTTTAACTACAATCCAGAATTGGTCATCCTGCAAGAAAGAAAAGTTCTCCAGCCCTACCCACGGGCTGTTCCAAATCGTCCCTCCGATATGGAAATCCTTGAAGGCGACTTGAATGCCGGCCATCGGAATATAACTGAATAGAAACAACAGCACTACAGCCGGCAGAATCATTACATATTGCCAGCGGTATTTAGAGAGTCTTGCAAGCATTTCATCACCTCTTTCAGCACGTTAATCATCTTGTATTGTCATTATAGTGCCGTTCTGTAAGCGCATCCATATAACAACGATTGGATTTTTGTCGTTTTCATTGGAACTTGATTGCTCGTCTCCTGATTTCTGCCTGTCTCCTGATTTAATCATATAAGTTGAACTAATGGGTACGCAGCTATAGAATACGAAGAAGACACTGACACGTTAAATAGTGCTGGAATTGCAAAAAAATAACCCGTAAGCACGTCACCTCAACAGAGGTTCGTCTTACGGGTTATTTATCAATTCAGAACCGGGCTAATTATTTTCCGCCCCAAAGCTTCATACGTTCTTCATGCTTCTGGTTAATAATCTCTTCTACTTTCTCATCGCCAGCCTTTTTCATATCTTCAAGCATCTTGTCGAATGTGGCATTAGCTTCAGCTTCAGTAGGAGCAATGATTACTCGGGTGGTGCTTTGGTCCATAATATCTTTAACCTTCTGAGCTGTCAGTGCTTCAGGTGTTCCGCCATCAGGAGTCAGGTTATCATATTCCGCTGTATCCCAAACAGAATCCCCAAGGTTCTTGATCGCCATTTCATCTACTTCGTTGCGTTGGAATTTAACCGCCATATCGTATGGCTGTCCATTTGGATCCAGACCATTCTTGATGAACCACAGCCATTTGCGGACGCCGCTCTTCTTCACAGTATCATCCCAGTTATCTTTGAAGCTTTGCAAGAATGCAGGATCCGGTTCTCTCTTGCCATCTACCATCGTGTAGTTGGTTCCTTCTTGACCCCACAGCAGCAAATGCTGACCTTCATCACTTGCCAGGAAGTTGAACAGTTTCATTGTTTCTTCAGGGTGCTTGTTATTCTTCGTGATAGCGATTGCATCCCATCCTAGCGAGCTTCTTGGTCCAAATGTCGTTTGGGCAGGGTCTGTACCTGGTGCGACAACCTTGTAAGGGAAGAGTTGGTTTTCTACGCCGCCATCCTTTTTCAAAGCTGCATTACCATTACCTGGATCCCAGTAAGCGCCTGGTGAGGAGAATACTGCGCCAGTAGCCAGCTTTTGAATCCAAGTTTGCGTTTTACTAATAGCAAATTCTTTCTCGATCAGACCTTCTCTATACAAACGGTTCACATAGAGCAGCATCTCACGATACTTCGGATCCTTCACATCATACTGCAATTTTCCATTGTTATCGTAGTAGGTTTTCAGGCCCCACATACCTTTGAACGTTCCAAGATTGGCGCCCATATTCTCACCGTTCATTGTCATAGGAACGGATTCTTTTCCATCAATAGTTTTGTGTTTCTCTTTAAAATCTTTCAATATTTTTTCCAGATCGTCCGTTGTGAGTGGTGTAGTACCATCTGCCTTATCCGGAGCCAGTTCCGAAAGCAGATTTTTTCTCATCAACATCCCGAAGACAGGATCACTATCCAGTCCATACCAGTTCGCCAAATAATAGTTTTGGCCGTCTTTATAGCGTGTTTTAGTCAATGTGTCGCCATACATTTCTTTCACATCAGAACCATATTTCTCAATCAACTCATCGAGCGGTACGAATGCTCCGCTTGTAATATACTTATCGAGTGAAGCGTCCCCACGGCTCATTACCACTACGTCCGGGTAGTCACCGCTGGCAAGCATCAAGCTCAGCTTCTCTGTTGGATTTCCGGTAGGTTGTTGTATAGAGAGCGAAATGCCAGTCTTTTTAGTAATTTCCTGTGCTACAGCATCAGTAAACGGCTCTCCCTTTGTATTAGAATCAAACCAGGTCAATGTGATCGGCTCTTCTTTTTTATTGTCTCCGGCCGTTTGGTTTGCATTGTCTTTTCCATCGTTTGAACCACATCCCGCCAGTAAACCAGCAGCTAGTGCAGCCGTAATACCTACGCTCATCCATTTGCTTTTCTTTATCATTGACACCCTAATTCCTCCCATTGAATAAGTTACTTTACATGTCGTTCAAGCAACCAAGCAAGTCTGTCACCTCACCCCCCTTCAGGGCCGCCAGCCGGACAAGTCTTCTCCAGCTGGCGTTCGGTTTATTTAACCATATTAACTCTTAACAGCACCCAAAGTCATACCCTTGACAAAGTACTTTTGCAGGAATGGATATACAAGCACGATAGGCAAGGTCGCAACCATCGTCGCTGCCATCCGGATGGTATCGCTTGAGACGGCATTCCGCTTGGCCGAGTTGGCTAGCATTTGCGTCTGTGACACCATACCCCCGGTCTGGAACTGACTCAATATTTTAACGAGTACGGCTTGCAAGGTCTTCAGGTCTGAACTGTAGGTGAACGCATAGGAGTCAAACCAGGAATTCCAATGTGAAATCGCCTGGAAGAGTCCGACGGTTGCAAGTACAGGTGTTGTCAGCGGCAGGACAATCCGGAAGAAAATCGTCAAATCGTTCGCTCCGTCTACTTTAGCTGACTCTTCAATCTCGTAAGGCAACCCTTCCATAAAGGTCCGGACAATGATCATATAGAAGACGTTCATCAAGCTCGGCAGAATGAATACGGAGAACGTATCAATCATGTTCAGCGCTTTCAGAACCATATAATAAGGAATCAGACCACCGGCAAAGTACATCGTAAAGACGAAGTAAAGGTTCCACCCTTTGCGTCCTACCAAATTCCGGCGACTTAGCGGATAAGCCAGCATCGTAATGACGAGAACGGACAGCGGCGCACCGATCACGGTCCGTTTCACGGTTACCCAGAGACCGTTCATGATCTCACTGTCTTTCAATATCTGATTGTAGCTGTCTAGCGTCCACGCTCTTGGCCATAAGTAGACGCCTCCTCTTACCGTATCCTCCGCGCTATTTAATGAAAGAACGAGAATGTTCCAAAAAGGCAGGAATGTAACTAGCAATACAATTGTGAGAATGAAATACACAATGAATTTAAAGATATGATCTCCGAATCTACTTGAAATCATCACAAGCGCTCCTCTCCCGTTATATTTAGAACAACGCCTGGTCGTTCACTTTTCTGGAAATGTTATTCACAATCACTACAAGAATAAAGGCGACGACTGATTTAAACATCCCCACGGCAGCCCCGTAAGAGAACATGCTGTTCTGTAGTCCGTATTTATAAGCATAAATATCGATAACTTCCGAATATTCAAGGACTGTATTATTTTGCAGCAGGTATTGCTGTTCGAAGCCTGCGTTCAGAATGCCACCGACTGCGAGAATTCCCAGAATTACAATGGTTGGGCGCAGAGCTGGCAGCGTAATATGCCACATTTGGCGGAACCGGCTGGCTCCATCCACTCTTGCTGCTTCGTAAAGCTCCGGGTTAATGGCCGAAATCGCTGCAAGGTACATAATTGCGCTGAAACCCATTTCTTTCCACATATTTGATAAGGCGATAATCCACCAGAACAACGGTCCATTCTGCAGGAAGGCTACCGGTTCTTTGACCACTCCCAGCATAACCAGGAAGTTGTTAAGCATTCCATCCGAGGCAAGCAGTGTAATTACAATGTTCGCTGCGATAACCCAGGAGATAAAATGCGGCAGATAAGAAACCGTCTGTGTAAAACGCTTGAAGAATCCTTGTTTGGCTTCATTCAGCATCAATGCAAGTATGATTGGAGCAGGAAATCCGAATAACAGCGTCAGCAAGCTTGTTGCAAGCGTATTCCGCATTACCCGATAGAAATCTCCTGTGCTAAAGAAATATTCAAACCACTTTAAGCCAACAAATTCAGCACCGAAGAACTGATGTAAAAACGATCCTCCACCCGGCTGATAATTTGTAAATGCCATATACAATCCAAACATAGGACCGTAAGAAAACAGCAATGTCGCAATAAAGGCAGGGAACATAAGTACAAATAACCACTTTTGTTCTTTTAGTCTGTACCACAGACTGTTGCCCCTGACTGTTTTGATAGCGCTTGCTTTATACATCAAATACCCTCCCTTTCTCTTTACACAGCATGCCTAGCCATCTCTTGGCTTTACTTCTCTCCTCCTTATCTTAAGGCCGCTACAGGTTCCTTTCTATACTTGAATCCTCCGAAAGATACCGCTTTTTAAAGATGTTTTGCAGCAAACTATTGTTGGATTTCGATATTCAGTCTGCTATGATAAACTTGGAAAACTTGTCTTTGTGAGTCAGGAAAAATATGTATATCACTATTTGTTAGTCATTAAGGTACATCAAATACTCCTTAGAGAAAGGGCTTCTTCGATGCGTCAGTTTTATAGAAAATACTTCTACATGCCGTTCCTGGATCTAAGCTTTCGTTCCAAGCTGTTCCTGGTGTTCGTCCTGGTCACCATTGTTCCAATGATGCTGTTGGCCTACATATCATTCGAGCTGACAAAGTCCAAGCTCACAGATCAAATCTATATCAATATGATGAATTCAACCGCACAGATCACCAAAAATCTGGAGAACAAGATGGATAGCTATGAACATATTTCAGCTTCTATTTATTTGGATAATAGACTGGCCAATTATCTTACAAACGAATATCAGGATGACCCTTCTTACCTGGATGTCTATAAATACATTGCCAATCGGATCGACACGGTAATGGCTGCCTACCCTGATTTTGATAGCGTATTCATTTATTCGAATAATCCATCGCTACCCAAAGACAACTACTACATCAAGCCGGTTACACCGGAAGTTGAAAAGACAGAATTGTTCAAGCAGCTGCAGCATACTTACGGGAACATTGTTCATTTGTCCACGCCGCAAACCCAGGATAGTCCCGCCATGTTCACACTGGCCAGGCAGTTGAATAATAACCGCAACCAATATCCATACGGGATTCTCGTCTTCAGTATTTCCGAATCGGTCATTTACTCCTTAATGGAGAAAGAGGCCGGCGGAGGCGGGAAGGACATTTTCATCATCAACAATGACGGTGTGATCCTGTCTTCTGCCGACAAGCAGCTGTTGAACACGAGTCTGCCGCAGCTGCTGAACCATAAGTTTGACGAGGCGGCATCCGGCAGATTCGATACCACCTACAACGGGGTCAAAGCTTTTGCCGTCTACAATACGCTCAAAAATGGCTGGAAGACGGTGTCCATCTTCCCGTATGACAGCATCATCAAGGATGCCCGGTCATTGTCGCAGATCATCATCAAAATCTCACTGGCCTTCATTGGCGTCGCCCTGTTGCTTATTTATATCACTGCGTCGCTGTTCAGCAAACGTATCCGCATGTTAATCCGCATGACCCGGCGCATTGAGCGAGGGGATTTCAACACAAGCAAGGACGAGCAGCTCGGTAATGATGAGATTGGTCAGCTGCATTTTGCCTTCCGACAAATGACGAACCGCCTGAAAAGCCTCATTACCGAGGTGTATCAGAAGGAGCTGCTGGGCAAGGAAGCGGAGCTGGATTTGTTGCAAGCCCAGATTAACCCTCATTTTCTGTACAATACGCTGGGCTCCATCTCCTCCTTGGCTATTAAGCATCAGGACCAGCGGATTCAGGATATGGTCCTGAATTTGGCCAAGTTCTACCGCATCTCCCTCAATAAAGGGAAGAGCATCCTGACGATCAATGAGGAGATTAAGCTAACGAAAAGCTACAATGCCATTCAGTTGATCCGCTTCAAAGGGCAGCTGAATATTACCTACACGATTGATGAAGCCATCCTGCCCTACTCTACGGTGAAGCTGACCTTGCAGCCTTTTATTGAAAACGCGGTCATACATGCTGTGTGGAATCAAGAAAGCCCGCTGAATATTCACATCAAAGGGATCATCGAGGACAACGACATTATCCTGTCCGTGATCGATGACGGCATGGGCATGAAGCCGGAGAAGCTACAAACACTGCTGGAGGACAAGCCCGGACGGGGCTATGGCATTTCGAACGTGGATCGGCGAATCAAGCTGAAATTCGGGGAGCGTTACGGCGTAAAAGTGTTTAGCAGACTGGGCATAGGGACCACAGTTCAGATTCGCCTGCCGCAAAAGGTGATGTTGTAACAACGACATAGCATGTTCGTTGCTGTGACTGTTGTTACGGGTGTTTGACGTGTTGTTACGAGTAGTTGACGAGTTGTTACGAGTGTTGTTACGAGTAGTTGCTCCGAGCAGGATGCGCGGTCGCTTAGGTGGTTAATTTGGTGTCGCCCCGCCGAGTAACGGACTCCAGATCCCTTATCGTCTATATATTCGACCGCTTGGGATGCTAACGGACTCCAGTGACTCTATGGGCTGGCAGAATGATCAAAATGCAAGGTTTTGGAGTAAATAGCGGCTGTACAGTCCGTTACTCTCCTTGTGTTAGTTATGGCCTCACTGGTGAGGTCCACTTTAGCAAGTATCGAGTAGAACCTGGTGCTGGCCCCGCTGACTAACGGACTCCAGAGACCTTATTGTCTATATATTCGACCGCTAGGGATGCTAACGGACTCAGTTGACCCTATCGGCTGGCAGACTGATCAAAATGCGAGGTTTTGGAGTAAATAGCGGCGCTGGAGTCCGTTACATGTTCCAAAACACAGTTTTATCGCAAATAGCGGCTGTACAGTCCGTTACACTCCTTGCGTTAGTTATGGCCTACGATGAGCGATTGACCAGAAACAAAAAGCAGCAAGTCTCCAAAACGGAGACTTGCTGCTTTTTCACATCATAATATTAGATTAACGGTTCTCCTTACTTCACAATCAAGTTGTAGATAACCTGAGCCGCTTCGGCCCGGGATGCGATACCTTTAGGCGCGAATTGTCCTTGGTTTTGCCCTTTAATCAACCCTAGGCTGGCGGCTTCATTAACAGAATCGGTTGCCCAGGAGGAAACCTGGTTCAAATCCGTGAACGCTGCATCAGAAGCAGCAGGCGCTTTGCCATGCTTCAGTTCATAAGCCTTCATCGTCATCACCGTGATTTCTTCACGGGTGATCTCTGCGCCCGGCTCAAACTTATCTGCACCTCTGCCACTTACGATACCAGCCTTGTAAGCGATGGAGATCGGCTCCGCATACCAAGCCGTCGGTGCAACATCAGCAAAGCTTGCTTCGCTCGTTTCGTTCAGTCCAAGGGAATGCACGAGCATGGATGTGAACTCAGCACGCGTAACTGCGCGTCCCGGTTCAAACTTGTCACCGCTGGTGCCTTGAACGAATAACTTGGCCGCTAGCTCCTTGATAACAGAGCTGGCCCAATGACTGGCCGGAACATCGGTGAACGTCCGATTCAGCTCTAGAACCGCATATTTGCTGAAGTGGCTGATTTGGGCTGTCAATACGCCATCAGCATAATCAGCTTGAATATATTCAAGCTTGCCGTTATCGGCAATATAGTAGATGCCTCCACGCGAAGCATTGAACCCTTCCGCTGCAGTCAGGCTCAGCGTAATTGGTTGATCAAACGTGGAGAGTGTTTGTGTTGCACCTGCTTTTGAAGTGATCGACAGGCTGAATTCATAAATATCACCCTTGAGTGCTACATCCGCATGGTTGCTTCCCGCAGCAGCGGCAATCGCTTCACTGGCTTTGCTGCCAAGCGGTACCATCTTCAGGGAGATTGTACTGTCTGCCCGCTGATCAGCAGGCAGCTTGTTCTGCAGTTCGTGAATCAGATCCGCAGGCACTTGGAGCGAGAGCTTACCGGATTTCACTTCCAGCGTGTGATTTCCGAGTTGAAGAATCGCCGCAGGGGACAGTTGTATTTCCTGTGTATCTTCCTTAATGTTCACAACTGCTTTATTACCTGCACTGTCCACTTTAAGCAAATCTGGTGTGATGCTCAGCGGTTTAGCGGCATTGGATGAATCTACAATACTGCCCGGAACACTGCTGCCGGTATTGCCATTATTTCCGTTATTGCTGTTGTTTCCGTTGTTACTGTTATTTCCACTATTGCTGTTATCCCCGGGATTGGCAGGCACATCTGGATTACCCGGGGTACCCGGATTCTCGGGATTTCCTGGATTTCCCGGATTTTCCGTGGTGGCAGCTTTGACTGTAATCTCAGCTGTTGCTTTAAATCCACCGTCAACCGTCTCTACAGTAATCGTTGTCTTGCCTTCTGCAACAGCGGTTACCGTGCCATTCTCTACAGTAGCTACTGCAGCATTACTTGAATTCCAAGTTACCGATTTGTTAGTCGCCACTTCCGGGTTCACCGTTGCAACCAGCTTGCCGGTTTCGCCAACGGTCAGTGTAAGCTCGCTCTTATCCAGAGCTACGCCTGTTACCGGCTTTGGACTTGCTGTCAATTTGACCAGCTTCGATTCTGTCTTTTGCAAAGTTAATGCCCAGGAACCAGTTACCGAGGAAGTTTCCCCCGTCCACAGGTCTTGCATCGTGTAGGATTCAGAAGCATCCAGTCCAGCACGGGCAAAATCAACGGTTTTGTTGGCCGAAGCATTAGCACTATAGTTGAATACAGCCAGGTAATAATCGTTGCCATCCTTCAGTACAAAAGTATCTGCAGCATTGGCATTCGTGTTGCCTTCCAGCGGTTTGAACGCTTTTCCTTTCAAAGCTACTTCAAGAACATCCTTGTTGTTGTACAACGCTGTCATGTATTCCTGTGCTGTAGCATCGTTCACATCATCACTATCCAGCATCACCGTTCCGGCGATGACACCGGAGTTCACACGGCTGCGAGCTTCAGTCAAGCTGGTAGCACGGCTTAATGCCAAATGATCCGGGTCTGTGTACGGATAGATTGTTCCATTTTGCCAGAAGCCATAGGTTAATGAATTCAGCATGTATTCTGTCTCATTGATCCTGCCGAAAGTGTCACAGGAAATCCGTCTGCTGTGCGCATATTGGCTTGGGAAAATCGGCGCGATGGATTCGCTGATGAACATTTTTCCATCCAGACGGTCTTTGACATAACGCATTCCTTCATTATAAGCCTGAATCCCTGTGGTCACATTCGGATCATAGTGTTGGCCTTCCAATGCACCATGAGTCAGGAAATCCAATTTGATAAAAGTAAACCCAAGATCCTTGAACTTATCCAGGAAATAATTCATACGCAGTTTCGTACCCGGATGTGTCACATCGAGGGCATAAGCCCCGTCCAGAGTCGGCAGCGGGTTACCCTCAGCATCCCTAAGGACGATGTCGCCATACGTATACTGGCCGTTAGTGCCATCTACCGTCTGACTCATATTGTCGCCCCAGTATACAAACGGCCCCCAATAAATACCTGCATGCTGCCCATTGCCTTTAATGTGAGAGACAACGCTTTCAAGCTGCTGATCACTCAGATTATCCCAGTAGGAATCCATATTGATGAATACATTGCCGTTATTGTTGAAGTCCTTCAGGTTCTCTTTAAAATAATTAGAGACATCCACTACGTCTTGATACGACAGTGAGCTTTCGTAAGCTCCCCAGCTGTTCCAGCCGACCGGTACACCTTGCGGCAATTCCGGGTTCAGCTCCAGCGGAGGCGTGATGATCGCATTAGCTTTGCCGTATTCTTCAAGCCCGGTACGGTAATCGCTGAATCCACCCACCATCACCAATGGCGAGGATAGCTCGGTGCCTGTCAGGCTACCGTGTGGCTGGGTGTCGCGGGTAACATCACTTGCTGCACCACCATACACCGCCAGCTCGTTGAGCCGGTTGGAAGAGCCTTTCCAGTCAATGCCTGTCTTCCAGGTGTCGTGCGTCACGGAACCGATGATCAGCCCGTTACGGGTCGTATTGTTAAAAATAGCCGTCATCTCATAGCTGGTATCTGCCCGGTTCATCGTTTGAGATTTGTAACGAATCCACGCATCGTTGTCAAAAGGCACGGTCAGCACACGATTATCCGCGCTGGCGCCAATATCTACACCACCTGTACGTTTCAACGTAATCGGTGACATATAATTGCTCTTGATTGCCGTATCACTGGCTGCATCAAGACGGGTCAAGAAGTATGTTCTGTCCTCATAGAATTTGTAGACTTGCTTCAGTGTTGGCTTGCCTGCCGAGGTATGAACGAACGAAAGCTCTACCCCTTTGCCAAATCCATCCTGAATCTCTACTGGCGCTCCAGCGCTTTTATGATTCTCGTAGCTTTTGGTCTCCACAAGCTCATCACCGAGCTTAATGCTGCCGTAGATCCCTTTCAGCTTCTGTCCATCGGCCCAGCTGTAACCAGCATATCCAGTCTTGGTATTATAGGACACTTGATATTGTCCATTGGACACCAGCTGGCCGTAAGTATAATCGGTAACCGTGATCGCCCCGTAGCTGTGCGTATCGCCCGGTGTTCCGAGGTCATCCTCTTCTTCGCCCGGATTCCCTGGCTCTGAGCCCATCGCAGGCTCTACGATAATCCGGTCCAGATCCGGTGCATACCAGTTACCGTCCGAGAATGTGATCGTATTCTCACCCTCAGTTAGCGGTAGTGTTATGTCATAGTTGCCAACCGTATCCCAGTCTGCCGTCTTCGGCAGCTCGTAGTATTGCTCCGTGCCCCCATTGGCGCTGACATAGAAGCTGCGCGGGTCACCAGAAATGTAGGCTACAGTGATTTTATAATCACCGGTCATAGGGGCAATAATCTTTTTGAAGATCAGAGAGCTGCCTCCATTCAGGTAGCCTACCTTTTTGCCGCCGGAAGCATTGGGGCTGTCAGAAACACGGGCTTCGCCAGTCAATTCATTGACCGGAGATTCCGCTTCATAGCTGATCGTATAAGGAATCACTTCGATCTTATCCATATCCGGGGAATACCAGTCATGGTCTGAGAAAGTGATCGTATTCGTACCCGTTTGTAGAATCACTTCCACATCATAAGTGCCTATCGTGTTCCAACTTGCCGTCTTCGGCAGATCAATCAGCTCATCGGGTCCACTATTCACCTGCATATACACAGGCCGTTGATCGCCCGAAATATATGAAATGCGGATCAAATACGTTCCGTCAGCCGGTGCATTAACATTAGTGAATGTCAAGGAGCTATCCTTGTACAGACCCGTTACTTTCTTACCATTAGAGCTGACACTGCTGTCTTCCACTTTAGCATTGCCTGTAATAATATTCTCAGGCGCTTCAGCCTCAATGACTACACCACGTAGATTCTTCTTCCAGTCGCCTTCATGACCTTCTCCCGGATTGCTATTGTCAAGCCCGCGGATCACGATCTTGTCGATGTCTGGAGAATACCAGTCGTTATCATCGATCAGGATGGTATTGACTCCCGCGTTCAAGGGAAGCGTCACATCGTAGGTACCCACGGTCTCCCAGTTCGCCGTCTTAGGTGGTTCTTCGAACTGCTTGTTGCCACCGTTGGCACTGATATAGAATGGGCGCGGATCGCCAGAAATATAGTACACTGTAATTTTATAATTTCCGGTCTCGCTCACCGTTACATTATTGAACTGCAAGGAACTGCCTTGATAGATACCCCCGACCTTCTTGCCGCCGGAAGCTGTAGTGAGATCCGATATAGAAGCGTTGCCAGTCAGCGTATTCCCTTCTGCCTCAGCCTCATAGGTGTTCGTATCATCGGCATATACCGTCCTGGCGAACTGTCCGCTACCGGTAGCCACCAGGCAGATCATGATAAAGAGCAGAAATCCTTTTTTCATTACCTGTCCAAGCATAACATCCCTCCGTTTGGTGTTGTATAGTTAGTGCTTTCTTGCTGCCAATTCTTCTGTTGTTTCACTGTAATACTCGGGCCATGTTGCTCAAATCAAGTGATACAAAGGAATCCACGCGCCGGAAAATACTATCTAGTCATTAATGATATCGCTTCCACAACAAAGCGTTACAGCCCCTTGACAGTTCGATAGCCAACGAACATCTGTCCAACTGGCCGCAGGCAAATAGCGTCTGCTGTACCAATGTGCAGCTACACGTATTTCTGTAATCGCTTTCGTAAAAGAGCTATCAAATGCTCTCTTCTCCTTTCTGTGTTTGTCTGTCAATCCTGAAAGCGCTGCCGAATTATAATAACTGAAAGATTCCCTTTGATTGGCACTGATGATTTCAGCCCGTCTCTTGCACTATGTTTTGAATACATGCCTAATTGTAAAAAGCGGGCGGAGAATTATCTATACCGTAATCTTACTATTCATAGAGGAAAGCGTCTTTCATTCACCATTCTCTGGAGGATAGCGTCTTCCGTATTGACACTGTCAAATATTTTTCCTGTATTCGTTCGGTGTAACCCCCTGGTTCTTCAAAAATAGCGAAATAAAATAGGACGTACTTTCATAGCCTACTCTCTGGGCGATATCCTGAATCTTGAGTGAACCGTCCGACAGCAATTCTTTGGCCTTATCGAGCCGAATGCGAGTCAAATAATCGTGGATCGTCATACCGGTCTTATCTTTAAAAATAGAGCGTAAATAATTCGGCGACAAATAGACCTGATCAGACAGGCTATTGATCGTAATCGGCTGATCATAATTCTGATCAATCATCGTCCGCACCTTGTGGATCAGCTTTGCATTTTTGTCCATAAAACGCTCGCCCAGCAAGCTCACAGCATTCTCGGCAGTCCCTAAAATCAGATCCTCAATCTCATTCAGGGTCAGCGCATTATAGATGGAATGGTATAGTTCCGCCCGCTTGAAGCCCTCAGGAACAGGCTCGTGAAGCTGCTCCAGAAGCTCATCCACAAGATCAATAGACCAGTCGCAGATGATTTTTTTCTTGATTCTCAGCGTTGCCAGTCCTTCAATATGCCGGTGCAAATCCTGTGCAGCCTGCTCGAAATCTAGCCGATTAATGGCTTCAAACCACTCTTTTCTGGCAAAAGGCGGTATATGTTCGCTGTAGAACTGGTTACAAACGGCATTGGCATGAATAATCGTACCTGTACCTTCATAGAATCGCTCATTCAAAATCACACGCATCCCCTCATAGAGTTGATGCACATGAATTAATTCAGCATCCTGACCGCCGACGGCAGCAGTCACCGTGAAATCCAGCGTACCTCGAATTGCTTCGGCCAAGTCCTCCCATGCATAATGCCCCAGTTGCTCCGACGCTTCCATAAACACGCCTATCTCCCCTTCTTTATAGGGAACAAAGACAACCTCCAGGTTCTTCGCCTTGAAAAATTGGTCCAGAAAAGAGACCAGACGGCCTATACAGTCCTCCAGACTCCGTCCCCCTTCGGCCTCCTTGGGGTCGATGCTGAACAATGCCAACGCATAGCGGTTACTCTCCGGCAGGCGGGTTAGTCTGCTAAAGCTGGAAGCCAAATCGGCAGCGCGTTCTACATTTTTCTCATAGGAAAGCTCCTTCAGGATATTAGCTTTGGCTGCCTCCATCGAGCGTTTCTTCATCCGTACTTCCTCACAGCGCTGTTTCACTTTTTCGATAACGCTTACAATCTCGTTTAAATCAAGCGGTTTCAACAAATAACCGACAGCACCTACATTGAGGGCCGATTTTACATAATGAAATTCATCATGCCCGGTCAGGAACATCACTTGCATCCCTTCGTAGCACTCGTGTATATTTTTAGCCAGTTCAATTCCGTTCATAATTGGCATTTGAACATCCGTAAGGACAATATCCGGCTGCGTGGCCTCGATCTTCTCCAAAGCCTCCCTGCCATTGCCTGCTGTTCCAACGACATAGATACCCATCTCTTCCCAGCGAATATAATCTCTCATCATCTCGAGTCCCAGTTCTTCATCATCTACAAGAAAAATACTGTACATCGAAGTCCCCTCCTCTTTGTTGTCTGCTCTGTCTCTATTATATTCTTTTCCCCCACACCAACCATGGTACATATAAATGAAAGTCATTTTCAAGCATAAATTGTTAAAATGGAGTGTTTCAGCATGCACTTCACACATAAAAAAATAGTGGTGCAGGAAGTTAAATCCTACGCCACCATTTAAATTTTGTCTACTGCCATCCGGATTATTTTGTGAAAACACCAGATTATCGTCATCAAGCACTGTCCTCAAACCCTCAAATCCGGATACAACTCTATAGCACTTCCAACCGGGTATTAAGTCTGTATCTTCCGCCTCTTTCAGCCTGGAAAGTAGTTCTTTGATCACCCCAACGCACCGTTACCGTTCCTGGCGTAAACGTGCGAACCACGGCTTCAGTCAGTTGGCCGCTCTCCCAGACAATGTCGACCTCGGCATTACCTTTGGCCCGCAGCCCGCTTACTTCCCCTGTACTCCATGCTTCTGGCAGCGCCGGCAGCAGATGAATTTCATCCGCATGGCTTTGCAGCAGCATTTCCGCAATGACCGCTGTACCGCCGAAATTCCCGTCGATCACGAAGATGTTACTCTCCGCTCCGGCAATGCCGGATTTGGAGTAAGTGAACAGGTTATCGAAGCATAAACCGCCGATCAAGTGGGAGATATGCTTGTAGGCTTTCTCCCCGTCATGCAATCTGGCAAAGCCCAGGCCGAACAAGGCCGCGGTGAATTCCACATCCTCCAGCTCATCTTGAACCATCCGGTTCTCCAGCGTCACTCTTACTGCCGCACTGAGTTCCAGTGTCCGGTCCGGTGTGATTTGACTTGCCGGATACAGTGCGAATAGGTGGGACAGGTGCCGGTGTTCCGGCTGTGCCTCCTCATAATCCTCCAGCCACTCCTGCAGCTGACCTTTCTTGCCAATCTGCAGCGGCGGTAAGATAGCGATAGCCTCCTCCAGCTTCCGCTGCAGTTCTACGTCCCGATCCAGAAGAGTCGCCGATTTCAGGCAGAATTCGAAAAGCTCGCGTACCAGAATCTGATCCATGGTTGACCCCATGGATAACTGCTGTCCACCCTCACGAGAATCGCTAGGATAGAAAGAATTCTCCGGCGAATTGGAGGGACCAGTCACCAGCCAGCCATACTTCGGATGCACAGTCATGTAGTCCAAGTAGAAAGCAGCAGCCTCTTTGAGTACCGGATAAGCTTGGGTTTCGAGGAAGACCCGATCCTGGCTGTATTCATAATGTTCGATGAGATGTGTTGCGATCCAAAGTCCGCCAGTGACGTTAAGTCCCCATGAGGTCTCCCAGCCTGGAAGCGTAAAGCCCCAGACATTAGAGAATACGTGTGCAACCCAGCCTTCACTACCGTATAAATTACGAGCCGTAGATCTTCCCGCCTGAGCCAGATCTTCAACATAGCGCATCAATGGAAGATGGCTGTCCCCCAGATTCGTAACCTCTGTCGGGTAGTAATTCATCTGGGTGTTGACGTCCAGGTGATAGTCACAGCTCCAGCCCATTCGGCAGGCTTCGCCATCGTTCCAGATGCCCTGAAGATGCAGCGGCAGCGGTGAATCTCCCCGTGAACCGGCGATTGTCAGGTAACGTCCATACTGCAGGAACAAGGCAAATAATTGCGGATCTTCTGTCCCGCCCTGGGCCAGCAATTGAATCCGCTGATCGGTAGGGAGACTCGCCTTGTCAGAGGCCCCCAGTCGGATATTCACCTTGCCATACTGCTGGCTGTAATCGGCGATATGATCCTCTTTCAGCCGGGCATAACCTTTGTCCAAAGCCTGCTTTATGATAGCAGTGCTTTCTGTTTTCCAGTCCTCGCCGGTCCGGCGATAATCAGTGCTGACAGCAAAATAGATTATGGCCTCATCCGCCCCGGCCACTGTCAATCGGCCGTCCCCGCTCTGAATCGTACCGCCAGTGATGACTACCTTGACAGAGCCCTGAGCCCAGACCCCGCATGCACCATTACTGTGCACTTTTTCCGTGGCCTGTCCTTTGAATTCCAGCGTGGTGTTGTTCGAGGCTACAACCTTGAACGACTCTGACCCTCCCTCCAAACGGAGGGTGAAGGACACCTCACCTGGGGCCTCACTCCAAATTCGTGAAGCCACGAGATCATCGGCATGGGTAGCGAAGACCTCACGGTACAGCGTGGTTCCATTGCCCTTAGCCACCGCTCCGGCCACCGCGCTACTCAAATCCAGCTCGCGCTGGAAGGCTCCGGCTTCACCAGATTGTGATGCCTGGTCTGCAAATTCAATTACAACCTCGCATAAACCAAGGTTTGTACCGAAATTCCGCTTCTTCGGCTGCAAATGCTGCTTGGCTAGAGAATCGCCAGTTTCATAATCGCCGGCGAAGAAATGCTGCCGCATCTCTTCCAGTGCAGCTTTCCCGCTTCCAGGAAGAAGCTCTGGATCGGCCTGACCAGACCAGTAGGTGACCTCGCTCGTACTCCATACCTCGCGGTGCGGGGCGGCCATAACAACGGCTCCTATTCTTCCGTTCCCAAGCGGCAGGCCTTGAGACCAGCCCGCTGCAGGGGCCAGATACCATAGTTTAAAATCGCTCATATCCTAATCTCCTGTCTATAATATAATCTGTACAATCGCGTGTAGCTCCAGCACCGGTAGCTCTATGATCGCCCGGGTTCCATCCCATTTCCATGCCAGCTCTATGTTCTCCGGCTGCAGCAGTACCCTGCTTGGCTTCGTAGGAGCCGCTACGTGGAAGGAAATGCCCTGGACCGGCATAATCTCTTCATTATGAATCACATATCCTGGGCGCTTCTGCGCGAAATAATTCAGGAAATGCACCAGAAGCTCCTCGCCGGAATCCATACTGCGAGCATTCAAGACCATCTCAACATGAAGCGGCTTTTGCACTTCGATGATTCGAGTGTCCCGAGGGTAAATATCATTTATGCAAACGTCCAGCCACTCTCTGATCAAACGATGTCCTTCAAGGTAATACAGCGCAAACAGATCACCGTTCAAGTACATAACCCTGCCTTGGCCGTAGTTATGTAGCGTCACCGCTGGAGCTGCCACATGATTCCCCGCGGGGGCAGCGCCTACTGTGGTATAATGACGCCAATCCGAACGCCGTTTCCGGCGATCAGCCCAGACCTCCTCCACCGGCTCCAGCAGCTGGGCTAACGGCTCTGCTCCCTCCAGCTCAGCGTGGAGCGCCGCGCCCCAGGCTTGCAGCCGGATCTGCCCGAACGCCAGCTTACCGGCAAGTTCATCCCCGGCCTGCCAATAATGCAGTGGGGCGGGAAGCTCTGCACCACGTGTCAGACCCAGCAGTCCAGCGAAAGGATCGCCCCCGCGTCTGCGTCCCTGCTCATCCCACAGTCCCGATCTGCCTGTAACGATCAGTCTGCCGCCGTTCTCGACATAGGTCTCCAGAGCAGCAATTGTAGCGGCCTCCATGAGACATTGATCCGGCACTATAACCAGTGCCTGACGGTCCAGCTGCTCCCTTAATGTCGCTTCATCATAGATGAGATGCTGAATGCCCATCTCAACCAGAAACTGCGATGCGCCGTCCACGCGGTCCATTCGTGATTTGGGCAGCGCACCCCAGTGCTTGTCGCGTCCCCATTCCGCTCCGGCCACCGGTCCCAGCAGCTGGGAGGGCAGGCTAGCCAGCACTGCCACCTCCGGCACGATATGTGTGCCTGTAGCATAAGGCTCCCGTTCCTTCAGAAATTCATGAACGGCCCCCAGCTCCCGGTACACCGCAGACTCCAGCCGCCCGTCCGGATAAGGCTGATCCGCGAAGAAGCCTCTCGCCCCCACGGCCAGGATCGTAGCCATCTCCAGCTTCCAGTCGGTGGTTGGACGTATTTGCCACTCGCCCCAACCGTGAAACCGCTCGTTCATATAGTCATAAGTCAGCCCCGTGGTTGCCTGATAACGTCCTTCCTTACTGAAAATCATCTCATGATTGGCCCCGAAATGAACCGGATCACAAGAAAGCCAGTCCAGCCCCAGCTCCTTTGGTGTTAGCCAACGCACAAACTTGCCACCCTCCATCAGCGGGAGGCCGTAGAAATATTTGCCGAGGTTATTCTCAGCCACCAATGTCTCCGGTGAAACCTCCTTCACAGCTGCGACCAGCTTGCGCACATAATGAAAGATCTGTCCCCGCCGCCACAGGCGCCATTGCAGCCAGTCCGGGCTATCCAACTCTTCGCTAGGCTCAGGCATTGGTCCCAGTGGCAGCTCTCTGCCCGTATCTTCAAGGAACTGCTTGCGACAGTTCTCACAGTAGCAAGGGTACTCCACAGTCCAGCTGCCGCCATCGATCCAGACTGCATCCGGCTCGTGACGTGTTACGGCTTCCTTCAGGAGCGGAAGATAATACTCATCCAGGAAACCGGAAGAGATACAAGCCTGCGAAGCCTCATGCTGAAGCCAGGCCCCTCTCGCCAGAGTGCCATCCTCAAGAACGCGCAGCCATTCCGGATGATCCTTTTGCAGATGCACGCTTGTGAACGCGTTCAAGTATAAGATTGTGCGGAGGCCAGCCTCTTTAAGCGCACGTGACATCAGGCCCGTATAATCATTCTGCAGTCCAGGATGCGCCGGGGCGATATCCGAAGGGTAAAAGGTATGTCCATAGTGGTCATAAGCGAAAAATTCAACCGCCTCAATGCCAGCTTCCTTGAACATTGCCACCTGCCGCCGTGCCTCTTCCTCTGAAAATCCGCCAGCCACAGCTTTCATCCATTCCGGCTGATGATAGTCCAGATGCAGTTTGCGGAAGGTACTATTTATCCAATTATTCATTGTTCTCACCTCTGTACACAAGATTGTGCCTTTCGTCTTATGTTGTTAATTACTCCGCTATCCTTCAATAGAATAAGGGGGGATAGACGTCGAAATCACGCCTCTAAATTCAGAACTCTTTTCTCTATTAAGTTTCCTTTATTAACTTACATACATGTTATTTTCCAGTTCAATTTGTATCATTAGAACCTTACGGATTCATTGCATTTATAGTATCATCGAGACGATTAGCTGTCTTTGCCCGCTGGTTCATTCATTTGACGATTTGTACGGTTACTTATATGCTGCAATAGAGACCAGGTCGATGAGACCGGAAAGTGAAGGCACAGCATGAACAAACTATCCGCAATCACGCCTTATGTTGGCGAAACCATGACTTATCAGTATGATGGCAGCAGTAATGAAAATCTGCGGGTCTGCAATGTATATGCATTCCATTTATTTATGGGTGGCCCAGGTGAGATGGAGATTGACGGAAGACGTTATCCGATCGAACGGGGAACACTGATTTTTCTGCGTCCGGGCCAACCCCATGCCTTTCATATTTCCCCCTCCAACCCGCTCTCCTCCTACAATTTCTATTTCGATTTATGGGACAACCAGTCTCCGATGTCTGATAACCATTCGTTTATCTATGCCCCTGAACCCTTAAGCTTTGAAAAAAAAGCGCTACAAGCGGCCTGTCCTGAGCTGGACCAGCTCCCCAGCGTATTCCAACTGGCGACTCATCCCATGCTCAATGACAGTCTGGTGATGATTGCGAAGACGTTCAACGATGCGCAGTTTTACCGGAGCGAGGCTGTGAACAGCTATATGTACGCCTGGATATTGAGCTGGTACAATGCGCTGCACTTGCATCAGCCAAGCGATTACCGTATTGTCCGGTTGCTGGAATACCTGAACGCCCATCCCGAGCGCGGTGAGTCCATTGAGGACTGGGCCAGGATGTGTGGATTGAAACGAACCTATTTCCATGAATTATTTCAGCGCGAGACCGGGGTAACCCCGCGCACCTATCATCACAATCTGGTTATGCGGCGGGCAGCGGGTCTTCTACTGGAAAGTGAACTAAGCGTGACCGCAATCGCCGAGAAGCTGGGCTATCCTTCAATTCATCCCTTCTCCAGACACTTCAGCGCTAGTTACGGAGTGAACCCGACTCAGTATCGCCTGAATCCGCGAAGCCGGATTCGAATGTAGGCCACAGGCCAGTCAACAGACAAAACGCGCTGTCCGCAAGAAGCGGAAGCGCGTTTTGTCTGTTTTTATATAACCGCTTAGCGGTTTTACTTGTCTTGGTGAGGCATCATCACCATGCTACCTTGGCTCTTATGTTGTCTGGCCACCAGCATGTGATCATTTTCAGTCTGCCTTTACCGTCAATTTAAAGATTTTGGATTCAGCTGGCTCCAGATTCAGCGTCAAAGTACCTGTCGCTTCTCCTTGTGAACCCTCCCACAGATCTTGAAGGCTATAACGCGCCGTGCCATCCAATCCGGCACGTTCCAGGGAGATGGATTTATGCGCAGCTTGTGCAGCATCGAAGTTGAAGACCGCCAGATAGAAGGCATTCTCTTCTGTAGCTTCTAGCACAAACGCGTCAGAAGCCTGCTTGCCAAGGTCGCCTTCCACAGGACGGAAGGTCTGGCCCAAGCGAGCTACGTGCATGATCTCCTTGTTGCCCAGCCATTCTCTTGCCCGTGCAGCGGCCTCCTCCTTGCGGAAGTCATCCCCCATCAGCAGCACTGTACCGGCGATGACCGATGCGGTCAGGCGGCTTCGGCCTTCATGCCAGCCAGTAGCCTCCTGGTTAAAACTCTTGTACAGCACGGAATGGTCGGGGTCATTGTAACGGTACAATGTGTTGCTCATCCACCAGCCGTGTGTCAGCGAGTTCAGCAAATATTCGGTGTCCTGCAGCGTACCGAAGACGTCGCAGGATACGCGGCGGCTGTGTGCAAACGCATAAGGGAACAGCGGAGCAATGGACAAATTAATGAAGAACGGCCGGCCGATGACTTCCGGGGAGAGCTTGTTCTGCAAGTAAGTCATGCCGTAATGGTAGGCCGCGATTCCGGTTGTGATCTCCGGATTGTGATGCTGACCTTCCAGCGCACCATGTGCCAGGAAATCCAGCTTGATGTACTCGAACCCTTCCGAGATGAATTTGTTCGTGAACCAGTCGATTCTTTGCAGGTTCCCTGGATGTGTAGGGTCAATAGCCAGACCGCCATCAACATCCGGCAGAATCTCGCCTTCACTGTCGCGCAGCAGAATATCTCCATAAGTGTATTTACCGTCTGTCCCTTCCACAAGCTGCCCAAATTGTGCCGGACTTCCCCAGAAGGCAAATGGCGTCCAGTACGTTCCCGGTCTGTGGCCGTTCTGACGTACACGCTCCAGTGCATCCTTCATTTCTTCCGGGGTAAAGTTGTCCCAGAAAGCATCGAAGTTGATATACACGGTGTCCTCGCTTTGGAAGCCGAGCGGCTGTACTTCATTTTTCAAAAAATCACTGGTCGATGTGTACAAATCATAATCCAACTCGGCCATTGCCGCCGACCAGCTGTTCCAGCCTACAGGAACGCCACCCTCCCATGGGAGCTGGGCTTCGATCCAGGTGTTGGCCAGGCCATAAGCTTCGAGACCTGTCCGGTAGTCGTCATAGAAGCCGATAAATACGAGCGGGGATTCCACTCTCTTTCCCTTCACATAACCGTGCGCTTGACTATCGCGGGTCAGCTCACTGACAGCACCGCCGTAAAGATCAAGTTCTTCGATCCCGCCAAGCTTTTCACTTTTAATACGAATACCCGTCTTCCACACCTTGTGGCTGATGGAACCCATAATAATTCCCCGGCGGCTGTCTGCCGCGAACAAGGCCGTTGCCTCGTAGCTCTCGATATCTAGCGGCGGCTTCACAACCGTATAGCGAACCCATTTATCATTGTCGAACGGCACACGCAGAATGCTCAATTCCTCTGGCTGTCCCGCTGCTCCGCCTACAGTTACCTCTTTGGTCTGCACAACGGCCAGACGGTTGGTCTTCAGCTCTTCATCACTTACAATTGCACTTTGTACAAGGACAAAAGGTGAAGATTCATAAATATAGAAATGCTGCTCCAGCTGCGGCAGCAAGGATGTTTCGTGCAGGATTACCAGATGGATGCCTTTTCCGAAGCCTTCACGAACAACCTCTTCCTGTGACTTCAATTGGTGGCTCTGGTAGTGTTCCGTATTATATTCCCGGCCCTGCCAGCGGAATGCGCTGCGGACTCCCTTCACATGTGAGGTGTTACTCTCGAGGCTAGCTTCACCTTTTTCGAGATCAATCTCCAGGCTTACATGACCGTTCATCACCCGGATCAGGGTTTCATTCTCTTGTTCTACTTGCACTTGTACAGATGTATCGCTAGTTAGCATAAAATGCCTCCTTAATGTTGCGTACTGTTCCTTGAGTTGAACAAGCACTGTTCTTACCCAAGTCTGCCCTCATTATAAAGACAGAATAAAGCGTTTACCATACACCGATCTTCCGATCCATATCGCGATTTAACACATCTTGATCCGCTGTTCTGTACATCTTCTGTGGTGCTGAATTCCTGCCATAAATCAACGCTTAGCGAGTGTACAAAAAAACAGCGGCGGGAATCCGTCTTTCGGGTTCCCACCGCTGCCCTCGTAACCTTGCTGATAAGTCTAGTGCTGTCCGCGAAGGGTCAGTTTGTAGGTCTTTCCTGCTTCCGTGGCAAAGCTTAAGGTTCCCGCAGCGGAATGTTCAACTTCAACCGTATGGCCAGCTTCGGTGACTACCAGCGAAGCCGCGCTGCGAATCACACAATCCGTGCCCAGCAGGGAGACGATCGTAGCTTCCGCTAACTGTCCGTTCTCCCATTGGATATCCACTTCAAAGCCGCCGCGTGCGCGCAGGCCTTCCACGCTTCCCTCCTGCCATTCACCCGGCAACGCTGGAAGCAGCTCCAGGTATGGACGATGCGATTGCAGCAGCATCTCTGCAATTCCGGCGGATGCCGCAAAATTGCCGTCAATCTGGAACGGCGGATGTGCGCCAAGCAGGTTGGCGTATACACCACCGTGATTGTACTGCTCCGATTCTCCGTCCTTCACCAGTCGCAGCATGTTTGAGAGCAGGCGTAAGGAACGGTTACCGTCTCCGAAGCGGCCCCACAGGGCTACTCTCCAGCCCAGGCTCCAGCCTGTGCTCTCATCGCCGCGCCGCTCCAGCGAGGTCTTCGCGGCAGTGAAAAGCTCCGGTGTCTCCTCTTCTGACAGCTGACGTCCCGGATACACCCCGACCAGATGCGAAGTATGCCGGTGGTACGTGTCCTCATCCTCGAAGTCCTTCGACCATTCCTGCAACTGGCCGTACTTGCCAACCTGGAGTGGCAGCAGACGCTCACGGGCGCTCTCCAGTTCTTCTCTGAAGTCTTGATCCGTGCCTAGCTGCGTTGAAGCTTCGATACAGTTGGTGAACAGCTCCCAGATCAGCGAGATGTCCATCGTGGAACCAGGGCTGACTGCAGCTACGCCTTCTGCTGTCCGGAATTTATGTTCCGGGGAAGTCGACGGCGAGGTCACCAGATGACCGCTGCCATCGTCAATGAGCCAGTCCAGTGCGAACAGAGCTGCTTCCTTCAGTACAGGATAAGCGGTACTGCGCAGGTACTCTTCATCTCCGCCAAAAGCATAATGCTCCCACAAATGCTGTGTCAGCCAGATGCCGCCCATCGGCCAGTAAGCCCAGCTCGGATCACCGTCGCCGAAGTCGCCTACCGGAGCGGTCTGTGCCCACAAATCGGCGTTGTGATGCGCGGTCCAGCCCCGTGTTCCGTAGTTGACCCGGGCTGTCTCGGCGCCATTCTTCGCCAAATTCCCGATCATCTCCAGCAATGGCTCATGACATTCTGCCAGATTGCAGATTTCAGCCGGCCAGTAGTTCATTTCCGTATTGATGTTCAGTGTATAGTTACTGCTCCATGGCGGACGGGTAAATGCATTCCAGATGCCTTGGAGATTCGCAGCTTGCGTACCAGGACGAGAGCTGGCAATCAACAAGTAACGTCCATAGTGAAAGAGTAATTCCACAAGCCCCGGATCTTTGGCAGCATAGGTTGTAATCCGCTGTTCAGTGGACATATCCTCCGCTGCAAGCGACTTGCCAAGTGACAGCTTCACCCGATCGAACAAGGAGCGATAATCCGCGACATGTGCTTCTCGCAGGACCGGGTAAGACTTGTCTACCGCACCCACAAGATGGGACGCAGCAATCGCAGAGGCATCCTTCCCTTCTTTACCCGGAATTTTGTCATAGCCATTAAAGCCTGTAGCCGCGCTGAAATAGAACGTAGCCGCTGTCGCATCCAGCACATGAACGCCGCTGCCATCAACGGTTACCTTGCCATCTTCAGCTTTCACAGTAAGCTGGCCCTCAAAGGCCATCCCCTTGCTATCGCCGGGTTCGCCGTATCGGATAGGATTGTCACTTGCAAAATAACTAGGATCAACATGCTCTGGCGCTGTTCCTGATAGTACAAGACTGTCACCCTGTGCATGAAGGCTGTGCCGCAGCGGGCTGTCCAGGGTCGCGTGTACATTCAACGCACCGGGTGCGCTGGCAGTCAGTCGCAGTACAAGTACCTGGTCCGGGTGCGACGCGAACATTTCACGGGTATAGGTGACATTGCCGATCTGGTATTCCACACGATGAATCGCATTCTCCACATCCAGCGTCCGCTTATAGGAACGGTAAATAGAGCCGTGATCAAACCGGAGCAGCAGATCGCCAAAAGGCAGATAAGATTGCGTATACGGCCCCAGCATATTCCGGGTCTCCGTGTCAGCCTCTTCATAGCGGCCTTCTTCAATCAGCTTCCGGACCTTAGGCAAAGCTTCCTTGGCGCCAGGATTGTTCCCATCCTTCGGGTATCCTGACCAGAGCGTATCCTCGTTCAGACTGATTTTCTCCTGCTCTACACCACCGAAAATCATACCACCCAGACGGCCGTTACCAATCGGCAGCCCTTCAGTCCACACATTTGCTGGCTTGTCATATTGAAGTTTCATATGCTCTCTCCCCCACTATCAATCTTTTAACAGTATGTTCGATCAGATCTTATTCAGCTGTGAGCGTATTATCCGCAATATCCACTCCGCTGCAAGCGGTTAAGACAATGGCCTCATCAAGGCTGGACAAAGCGCTTCGGCCATCGCTCACGATTTCATTGGATTGGAAAACCAGGCCGGATGTGCTCTTCGCACTCAAGGCCAGCGTATCCTTCAACTCGAATCGGTTCCCCGTTATGATAATCCCCTGGTGAACGGGAGCGTTCTCATCAATGTCCACGTTCTCCGGCGCAATGAAGATCACTGGATGCTCGCCGCTGCCGCACTCCACAAAACGATTGCCGGTGATGGTCACATCCTCCACCTTTCCAGACTCATACCAGGACTCGGCATCCGCCGCAATCAGAACCGCGTTCATATGCATGCGCTCAAACGTATTATTCGCGATCACCGCTTTACGGCGGCTCGTCACGAGTACGCCACGGGTCGGAACACGGGCAAAGTGATTATTGACTACCTCAACCTCTGCGGTCCAGGTTACGTTCTCGATAACATCGTGGCTGCCAATACCTTCGGGAGCCGGGTCAGCCAGAGTTAATAGAAGCTCACGCGGATTTAAAAAATCCACAGCAACCACTTTCCCCTTCGCGTAGCTGATCAACGAGCCGGAACGGACAAATTCAATCTCATCGCCCGGGTGAAAAGCCAGGAATCCGTAGGTCTGGTGATGCATGAACCGGACCTTAACTTCATTCGGCGCAGGCTGCTCTACAATTCGCAGATAGGTTCCGTGAACATTAACGGGATCATCATGGGAACCGGCAAAATAACCGTCCGCCACGGTAACTTTTCCCCGACAGCTGGACATATGGATGAAATCTGCGAAACCAGCGACAGTCCGCCCCGTTTCTGGTCGTGGTGACAAGTCCATCCGGCGGAAAGTAAGATTTTCGCTGAACTGGCCTACAACTCCAAGTCCATGCAGAAAATGCAGCCCAACATCCGTGAAGGTAACATTGGAGCTCCCCGTAATGAAGACCCCGACCTGATCGCGAATCCCGTCACGGTTCTGCAGGACATGCCCTGGAACTACCTCTGGATGAAAATCAAAGTGCAGACGCAGCTTCATCGGTTCCAGCTCTTCGACAGATGTTGCCTGTTCCAGCCAGTTATCCATCCGCCAGGTCGCATTGCGCACCGGATCATAGGTCTGCATTGGGCCTTCCGTGAAGCTCCAGCCCTCACCGATCCAGACCAGCCGGCCGTCCCTGATCTCATAGCGGGAATCAGGATGAACCTCCGTATCGAAAGAATGCGTGCCGCCGCTAGTAATGGTCATCTCGGTTACGGTAGGCCGGTAATAATCGGTATGCAGGTTGCGGAGCTCCACATTGGAGCAGCCGTCCAGCAGAATCATGGTCTGCTTGCCATGGAAAATAAACAGGGAGCCATTGCCCTCTAGTGTAAAGTTGTGTAGACCTTTCAGTAGAATACCAATGGTCTTGGTCACATCTGGATTTTCAGTCTCACTAGTCGTATTGGAGATATAATAGGGCGCTCTAGTAGCCTCATCTACGTAAAAATGATAGCGTCCTTTGGGACAGTCCAGCACAACAGGCCCGGAAATCCCGGCTGCCGCCTGAAGCGCAGCGGTCATGGCCGCTTGGTTGTCCAGCTCAGTATCCGGCTGTGCTCCGTAATCCGTCAAAGTAATGATTGTCGGCGTTGCAATCAAGTCTTGTTCTGCAGAATGAATGGGTCTCCCCGCCTCTCTATTCTTGTAACCGCTTAATAAGAGGCAGTATAATACCTCTTCACCAGATAATCAATTACTTAATATCTTCATAATGCGCAAACTAGTGCCCTTACTGGCTTCATCCTTCGTTCCGGTGATCCGAACCGTGACCTGTAGTTCCCCTCGCTGCTCCTGTAGTGGAAACATCGTCAGAATAGGTCTGTGCGCCATCGGACACCACTCGTCGAACAGATTTACAGCTGTAAACGAGCTGCCGTTTACCGAATACTCAAAAATCCCGCTATCCGGTCCGTAAAGCAGCAACAGACCTGCGCTTTGACCAGTAACGGTAAATGTGTACACCGCTTCCAGACTGTCCGTATATAAATGCTCCGTTCCGAAACGCCAATTCATCAGCGGATCTTCAGGTGACAACTCACGGAGTTCGAACCCTTCTGTGTGAATACCCGCACGAAAATCAAGCAGACTGCCGTATTCGTAATTCTTTACTTCCAGAGGAGATATAGTTCTTTCCTCCTCAGCGTTCAATACGGTACCCTCTGCGACAAGTGCCATGTCTAAATATTCACGCAAAAAGCCCGCATAGAGGGCATGGCCATCGTCATTGGGATGATATCCGTCCGGAGCCAAGTCTGTCCATTCCATACGACCTGCACGCGTCTGTTCATAGACTCTGGCGGCAAAGTTGACTGACGGAAGATGATAATGTGCTGCCACCTCTTCATGGACGGCAATGTTAAACGGATGACTCCCCGACAGATTCTTCTCCGCTGCCGTATACAGGAAGCAGATATCGGTATCCGGCGACACTCTACGGCACTGGCGGACAATCCCTTCCATGCCCCTGATAGATTCTTCCCGGTCACTGCCGTCATTGACGCTAAATTCAACAAACAACAGATCGATTCTTCCGTGCCGCAGCACATGCTCCTGGAGCCGATGAGCCCCCAGTGTGGAAGTAGTACCGCCCACTCCGGCATTGATGAAGTGGAACTCCTGATCTGCGAACCGTTCCTGCAGATACCTTCCGGTTAATGCTCTCCAGCTAGATGTATCGGCATCCGAAGCCCCTGCTCCCTCTGTAATGGAACCGCCCAGAAAGGCAACGGTCACTGGCGCTTTTTCCGCAAGTCTTGCACGGATACCCGGCAGTCCTCTGCGTGAAATCACAAATGAATGATTGCAATGTTTCTCGTTCGTCATGGCTATCCTCCAGAAATAATGCGTATATCTGCCCTGAATATAAAGAAACCAGGTGCTGGGTCTATCGTACAGCACCTGATTCTGATTTTAATAGTTATTATTTAGAACTATCATAAGCCTTTTGTAAAATTTCGAGATAACGGTCAAGCTTCAAGTTCTGAAGGCCTTTCACATAAGCGTCCCAGTCCTTGTTCAGATCCTTGTTGCCAGTGATGAATTGCAATTGGTTTTGCTCAATGTAGTTCTTCAAGTTGGTTTGCAGCATACTGGCTTCATCAATCTCGTTTGGATCAATCCAGATGGACCAGATTGGGAACAACTCTTTAGGTTCATGACCTTGGTATAGCAGAGTCGCATCATACAGTCTGCGTTCATAACTGCTGGAATCGTAGATATCAGTACCTTGAACGTAGGTATCACGGTATTCTTTTGGCTCATAGAAGTGACCCATTCCGCTCCAGCCCGCATTGGAAGGTGCAGCACCTTCAACCGGTGGAATGGTTTTGACCATTGGTTTAACATCTTTACCCAGCGCTACATCGCCTTCTTCAGGATCTGTCCAGCCAGTCCCCTTCATACCTGCTGCAGCGTTCGTTTGACCTTCAGGTGTAAACATGTAATCCACCATTTTGATCAGAGCAATTTGTGCTTCTTTACTTGCTTTGTTAGTGATCACGAATTTCGCACCTGGAGCTACACCGCCCCCATCATGAGTGGCATAGGAAACCCCTTGAGGTCCGGAAATCGGAGGCAGTGGATTATAATGTGCCGAACGAGTATTGCCCGGATCGATGTTCACGAAGATCGCTGGGTGCATACCCGCACCTGCTCCCAAAATTTCTGCATCGGCGTTTTCACCGATTTTCTTGAACGCTTCGGCATTTTGTGTAAATGCGCCCGGATCAATCAGGCCTTCGTCAAACAGGGATTTGATGTAAGTCAATCCTTCTTTCCACTCTGGTGTAATTGCAGAGGATTGAACTTTTCCATCTGCCATTTGCAGGTAGTTTCGATCGTCATCATAGACAAAGGCATTCATCAAGTAAGGAACAATCCGTACTCCGAACTCCTCGATGGAACCACTCAGTGGTACTTCATCCGCTTTGCCATTGCCATTTGGATCTTGTGTTTTAAAGGCTTTCAGAACGTTCTTGAACTCTTCTGTAGTTTTTGGCATTTCCAAGTTAAGCTTTTTCAACCACTCGGTATTCAACCACATTTTGTTAGGGTAGGAACAGTGGAAACATTCTGTGTAGGCTACAAGTCCGTAGATATTGCCGTCAGGCGCTGTATTAAACGTCTTCAACGCAGGGTTCTGTTCCATGGCTGCTTTAATGTTAGGAGCATATTCATTAATTAGATCGTTTAACGGAATGAGTACGCCTTGCTTACCATATTTCAGCAGGTCAGCTTGCGAGAACTGATCAATATAGTGGGTAAGCAGGTAAGCATCAGGATAGTCACCACTTGCCAGCGAGATCTGGCGTTTTTCCTGAGCACCGTCCGAAGGGTTAATCTGCCATTTAAATTTGAAGTTGAACTTGTCTTCCACAAATTTTGTGAATTTATTGGTCGGAAGGTCGATTCCGGATTCCTGAACAGAGAACACACTGATCTCAACCGGTTTGTCAGACGAGTTGCCGGACTGTGAGTTGGATGTGTTATCTGTATTTTTACTAGCACATCCACTAATTACAACCGTAAACGCCATCACTAGAGTTAGTAAAGTTATCAAGCTTTTCTTCTTCAAATCCCATCACTCCCTTTTGTAGTTTAGCAGTTGATACGAAGATACCTTGAATGTAAAACTGCGGGCATCCCTCCTCTCCATGTAGTTCATTCCAAAGATCAGCCCTTCACAGAACCGACCAGCATTCCCTGTACAAAATAACGCTGTACAAACGGATAGATAACCAGTACTGGCAAGGTGGCGACCACAATCAAAGAATATTTCAATAGCTCGGAAAGCTGCTGTTTCTCCACCATTTTCCCGACGTCCATAGCACCGCCGGCGCTGTTATTCTGAATAATGATGCTTCGCAAGACTAGCTGCAGCGGGAACAGATCTGCTGATTTCAGATAGATCAATGCATCGAAATACGCATTCCACTGGCCTACTGCGTACATAAGAACCAGCACGGCGAGAATCGGCTTCGACAATGGAAGTACGACGCTCCAGATGAATCGCATATCACTGCAACCGTCGATCTCACTGGCTTCCATAAGCTCATCAGGAATTGAGGATTGAAAGAAAGAGCGGGCAATAATGACCTGCCATACCCAAATGGCATTCGGAATCAGCAATGCCCAACGGGTATCAATTAAATTCATTTCTCTTACCACCAAATAGGTGGGAATCAGACCCCCGTTGAAGATCATGGTGAAGGTGATGATCATCATCAGGGTGTTCCGCCCGAAAAAGCCTTTGCGGGATAGCGGGTAAGCAATCATAACCGTCAAAGTTACACTAATCAGCGTTCCCGCCGCGGTGTAAAAAATCGAGTTAGCATAACCGGTAATAATTTCAGGTGTTTTGAATAAAACTTCGAAACCTTTGAAGGATATATCTACAGGCCAGAGCCAGACACGGCCGGAAGTAACCGCTGCCGGGCTGCTGATCGAACTGCTGATGATAAAGATCAACGGGTAAAGCACAGCGATAACCACGAGGCCGAGCACAAGATAGATCGTGAATAGAAACGCTTTGTCTCCGGCGGATTCTTTAATCTTTTTTTGAACTGTTGCTGCCATAAGTGTGCTCCTTTCCTACCAGATGCTGTTCTTAGTAATTCTTTTCGCCAAACCGTTCACTGTAAACAAGAGGATCAGGTTGATGATCGAGTTAAATAGTCCAACGGCAGTTGCGAAGCTGTAGTTGGCATTCAGCAAACCAACCCGATAAACATAGGTCGCAATGATCTCAGAATTGGCCAAGTTTAGCGGATTCTGCAGCAGGTAGACCTTTTCAAAACCGATCGCCATTACATTCCCTACATTCAGGATCAGGATGATGACGATGGTGGGTACAATCCCTGGCAAATCGACGTGACGGATTTTTTGAAAACGTGAAGCACCGTCCACTTTCGCCGCTTCATAAAGGGTCGGGTCTATTCCCGCAAGCGCTGCCAAATATACGACTGCGCTGTAGCCCGCCGTCTGCCAAATATCAGACCAGACATAAATCGAACGGAACATCCCGGGTTCACCCAAGAAGTTAACAGAATCCAGTCCGAAGAAGTTAAGGGCGATGTTGACAAAGCCGAGCCGCGGTGCCAGGAATAGCATAACGATCGACACCATAACAACTGTTGAGATGAAATAAGGTGCAAACGATACAAGCTGTACGAATTTTTTGAACCTTCCTCCGCGCACCTCATTAATCATGAGAGCCAGAATAATCGGGATCGGGAATCCCGCCAGTAACTGATAGCCACTAAGCATAATGGTGTTCTTAACCAGAATCCAAAACTGTGGATTCTCAAAGAATAGTTGGAAATTTTTAAAACCAACCCAAGGACTTCCCCATATTCCCTTGATAACGTTGTAGTCCTTAAAAGCAAGCACTGCGTTTATCATCGGGTAATACTTGAAGATGAGGAAAAACAGCAAGGGCGGAATGACCAGCAGATGCAACTGCCAGTGCTTCAGCATACTTTTGCGGGCATTGTACCAAAAGCCCGGTCCCTTGCTCTGCGGCAACGACTTACGGTTTAAAGCGATTTGTTTCTCCAGAACAATTCCCCCTATCCAACAGCCTCTGTTTTGTATTTTGTGATAGCGCTTTCTACGACTTGATCATAGTAGATCTTCATGTCCCCTGAATAGGTACAATTGCGCGTTTCAGCGTACAGATAACCCGTTTTTGGGGGCACAAAACAGCATAAGAACGGCCATTTTTCCGGTACCCTGCCTGTAAGGGAGAAAAAGGCTACGCTGTCCGGAACCGGACAACGCAGCCTTAGGTCTTGAAGATATTTATTCATCAGCACATTGTCTGTATGCGCTTGGTGATATGCCCATCAACCGCTTAAAAGCCCTTCTGAACGAGTGCGAACTATTGTATCCAACCCGTGTGGCGATCTCGTCAACGGTATATCCGCTCTCTTTTAGCAACACTACAGCCTGATCCATTCTGACTTTGACAAGATGGTCGGAGAAATTAACACCTGTGACCTCCTTGAACAATTGGGAGATATATTTTTCGGGTCTTTCCACTTGCTCAGCAACCCGGTACAAGGTCAGTTCCGAATCAGAGTACATCTCTGCCGTATACTCCTTGATCTGTTTAATGATCTGAATATGAGCGTCCTTCTTCTTATTGGCAATAAGCCCGCAGAGTTCTTCCATAATTTCATTGAATTCAGACTGGATGGTCTCGAGCGTCTCTGAGGACCCGATGTCAATGACCCGCCGTTTGACGCTCTCGATGGAAGCATATTCCGTAAACGCTTTTTGATCCAGCAGCTTAAGGAAGGTACCCTTCATTTCCCCCACAAGCTGATGTTTCATTTCGATAGACAGCTCCCGCTGCTCCATATTCTGCACGATAATAGCATGGACAATCCGCTTGGCTTCCTCAAGTTCTCCGGCCCGGATCGTACTAATCAGCCGCTGCTCTGAATCCAAAGGATAGTAATAGGTCGTGTTCTCAGTCTGGGCCTCATTGTACCACATAATTCCTTTTTTATTCATGTAGACGGCGTATTCCAGGGCCTGGTTGGCCTGATCAAAGGACAGGCTGACCTCAGTTACCGAGGCGAACAGTTCGCCAAAGCCCGCCTGAATCGTAATGCGGTACTCATTAAATACATACTGCGCCAGGTTCTCCATGGTATGGTTGATATCCGCAATCTCATTCTCTTTACCCAATTCTTCATTCATTGAAAAGAACAGAGTGACCACTTTATCGGAGCCTATATCGGTCATCAGAACGTCCACGCCAAGCTCAGACAAGCCCTGCTTCACGAGCAGGCGGGAAGCACTCAGCTCATTCAGAATCTCCACGCTATCCATACCCGCATATCCGTTAATCTGGATGATTCCGGCATACCCCTTGCCTTGTAGCAGGTCGATATCCGCCTGCTCGGCAGCAGAAAGAATCTCATCCCGTGATTTGAACTCACCGGCAATCAACCGCTTCAGGAACGCATCCCTGACTAGCGGAAGCTGACGGTTCAGCTCTGACTCCAGGAACTTGTTCTGGGTAATCATATCGGCGATATTTCCGCTCAAAAAGTCAAATTCATTCCTCGGACCTGCTTCGTCCTTCCCAAACTGCTCCTTCATAACATTGAGCAGACGGTTAATCGGCGCGCTTGTACGATAAGCCAGCACCAGACCGACAATCAGACCAATCAGTAGCGTGCCTCCTGTAATCAGCCAAGTCATTTCCTTAATTGTGTTGGCATTCTCCATCAGAACCTGCCGGGGGATGCCTGCCCTGTATACCCATCCATTCTTATTTGAAGTGGTAGTGATCACCAAATCATCACCATAGAACTGGCTGACTTCATTTTTGTCAAATGACGGATCAGACACCATCTTGACCATTTCCGGCTCACTGCTCCCTTGCAGGACAATGGTCTGCCCTTCAGCATCGCTGATATGAACCCAGCCGCCATACCGCTCCGTCAGACCGGAGAGCAGACTGGCAATGATTTTCTCGTCTATGATTACAACCGCAACAGCTGGTGAAGTATCATTGAAACTGTCCAGAGGTAGTGACTGCATGTACGTAATCACTGAAGTTTGTGTCCCCCTGCTGACAAAAGAACTGAGCGGCTTGATTTCGCTTCGATGAGATTTCTCCAGTACTTCCTTACTCCATTCTTCGAGCGACAAGTCGTTGTAATGGAAATTATCGTAATAATGGTCCGGTCTGTAAGAAGAACCCGGAGTTAGAATCAGCTTGTAATTGGCTAGGTAGATATAATAATCTTGTAGAAAATCATTGGTCTGTCCGAAAGTCAGGACATTCCGCATCGCTTTCCATATGCCGTAGACATTCCTCTCATTATCCCGCTCGTTCATCAGAACGTTCAATTCCTGGTTTATCGCAAGTTGTCTAGTAAAGCCCTCTACCTCCGCCATACGGCGCTCCAAAATATCCTGACTCTTCTGAAGCTGGGTCACACTGTTCTCAATCGAGATGGACCGTGTCACCGAAATCGAAGTTAGATAAGACATGTAGCCGCCAATGCTGGGTATAATCAAAATAACCACATAGGAGATTAGAAATTTGCGGAATACACTGGAATATTTAAGCATGTTGGACCCCTCTCCTGGATGTGGCATTGGTAGCGCTGTCATGATTATAGATTAAAACATTTTTCAGTATAGTCAAGTGTTCAACCTCATTCCGTCACGCTATGTACATTCGGAAATGCATAAAAAGCAGCGATATCCCGCTGCTATCACTGCTTTTTATAAGCAATCCCGAGTTCTGCTTTTTTCCGCGCTTCAATTCCCCTGATTACCGTCTTTCTTGCCTCGAGTTGACCTTACAGGCACAAAACCAAATTCTTCTTTGAACCGATCCATAGTATATAATGGCCTATAATTATGACCCGGGAAATGATAATAATCCAGATTATGGAAATCTCCTAAAATATTACTCATAATCTCCGCCACAGGCAAATTGCTGGTTACATCCGGCCCCACCAGGTTCAAAGTTCGCACTCCCGGCCTAGGTGGAGCATGCAGTGCTGCAGCGATTCCCCGGACTACATCATCAGCATAAACGTGGGCCATTGTGATAAACGGGAGCGGAGGCCTGGAACCCGTTTCCAGAATAGGCGGAATCCAGTCCTCTGCAGCTACGGCACCAAGACGCAAATTAATAAAGTCAGCATCGGTGTGAATACGGTGAAAATAGCGGGTCAGTTCCTCTACCATAGCCTTGCTGAGTCCGTATGCATCCGTGGCCAGACACGAGTGCTCATCAGGAATAGGCAACTCCAGCGGGACAAAATCTTCATCCAGCCCACCTGCCACGGCAATAGAGCTCGCAGTAATAAACTTCCGGCAACCACGATCCAGCAAATATCGGAAGAGCCTCCTTGTGCCTAATACATTAACCGCGAGTCCTTCCTCTTCACTACAGCCTCCCGTCACAGCAGCAAGATGAATAACGGCTTCAATGTCGTAAGCATCAAGCCCTTTCAAGTCCTCTATAACATCAAAAGATCCCTGTACATAAGCCGCCGCTCCCTCTGGAGCTTTCCGTGACAGACAAATAACATAATGCTTGTCCGCCAGGTGCTTGACCAAAGCTCTACCGATAAACCCACTGGCACCGGTAATCAAAATATTCATATGGCTTCCCCTTTCGCTATCGACTCTATTCATTCAGAAAAAAGGGGCCAAAGGGGCCCCTTTTCTCCAGTCCTTCTTGTAATTATTTTACCAGTTGTTCTCCGCCTATTGTTCCGGGCTTGGAGACATGATCTCTCGAAGCTTCTTCAATGTCGCCAAACGCCCAGTGGGACGTTGGAACATCACTCCACTGTGGTTGTAAAACGCCCGTAAGCGGGCCTCTGCCCAGCACTCTGTTGATGGCAACAACCGCTTCCGCACGTGTTAGAATTACACCAGGACGGAAAGTACCGTCAGCATAACCATTCAAGATGCCTGCACCTTGAGCTTTCAAGATGGCTGCTTGTGCCCAGTGGTCTGCAATGTCAGAGAACCCACGCCCCACAGGTGCATCTGTCTCGTCGAGAGCAGCTACTAGAACTGCCAGCTCTGCCCGGGTCAACGATTGGTTCGGCTTGAACGTACCATCCTGGTAACCTTTCATCAGACCCATCTTGGCAACCTTGGCAATAGCTTCTGCAGCCCAGTAATCAGACTTAATATCACTGAATACGACATTTGGTTCAGTGGCCTCTGTCTGAGCGACACCTGCAAGAATAGTTGCCATTTCAGCACGGGTGATCTTGTTATCCGGTTTGAACAAGCCACCAGGATAACCTTTGATATACGCCGTGTGTTGAATGGTTTGAGTATCATCCCCAGCGCCCGGTGCCGGAGTGGCAGTAGGAGCAGGGGTTACTGTTGGAACTGGAGTAGCAGTAGGCTGAACTACTGAGCTAGACGGACCACTTGGATTCGATGGTCCAGTTGGATCAGTTGGTCCAGCAGGATCCGTTGGCACTGGTGTTTCTGTTGGTGCTGGTGTTTCAGTCGGACCCACAGGACCGCCGTTATCTGCAGCAACAACTGTGAACTTCAACTGGTCTGTCAACATGAAATCACCGGATTTTTTGACAGCTTTGAGCGTGTGTACACCGCTCTCCAATCCCGAGACACTATAGATCTCCTGTTGATTTTTACGGCTTGGACTGTAAGCATTTACGGTCTGCACCAGCTGTCCGTCTACATAAATATCTACTTCACCTTGCTCTGGTCCAGTAGGTGTGATCAGGCTGATTCCAGTACCCTTGAATGTATATTCAAAGGAATCACCATCCACCGCTGTATAATGCACATCATTGTGATAATCGCCCCCGAAGGTAAAGCTGAGGTTCAGTGTACCCACCGGTTGCGTAGCCAGATAAGATTTGTTCAGTGTAACATGGTTCCCGGTAAGCGTATAATCTGTCCCTGGAATTAGATTATATGATCCATTGGTAATTCCCGTGAAGCTTTCCGCTTGTTGCAGCAACGTCACATCAATATCCGCCTGGGCAGAAGCTGACTTATCGAAGCTAGCGTGTACCGGATTAATCAAATTCGGAATTTCGACTTTCAGCATGTCTAGCAGCATGAACCGGCCTGATTTCTTCACGGCCTTTAGTGTGTGCATTCCATCCGATAGATCAGAGATACTGTACAGAACCTGCTGAGCCAAACGTCCATTACGGTAAGCACTAACAGTTTCCTTAAATTGACCGTCAATATAGATATCCATATCTCCCTGTGACTGGTCTACTTCTGTGATCAGCTGAATTCCCGTTCCTCTGAAGGTATATTCAAAAGAATCGCCGTTCACCTCAGCGTAATGCACATCATCCTTGTAGTCGCCCATCCCTCTTCCAGTGCTGCGCGACCAGGAGCCGTTGTACTTAATGCCAGGATCGTCGTTATTGATAAGCGCATAACGTATGCCTGTAGAATCGCTGATTCGAATGGTCAGCGGCTGCGGATCACCCGAACTAAAGATTACGTTCAGACTCGTTGTGCCAGCAGGCTGCAATGCGAGGTACTCCTTTTTAATAGTAAGCTTATCATTAACTACCGTATAATCGTCTGTACTGAGGGCCACGTCGTCATTTTCAATGCCGGTCAGCGTATTGCCGTTCAGGGACAATGAAACAGTGACATCCTTCTGTTGTTCTACAGCCTTGTCAAAGCTAGCCGATGCAGGATTAATGGTGCTGTTCTGTCCTCCTGCCGGTGTTTCTGTTGTCACTCTAAGCGCGTCGAGCAGCATATACTGGCCCGAACCCTTAACTACCTTGAGCGTATGTGGACCGTTGTCTAGACCCGACACACTGTATACAGCCTGCTGTACTTCTCTCGGTCCATTGTTATTAGCGCTTACAGTTTGCGGTGTGCCATTATCGAGGGTAACAATCATGTCCCCCAGATTGCTATCCTTCTCTGTCAGCACGTCAATGCCTGTACCCGTAAAGGTGTACTCAAAAGAATCGCCGTCCGTCTCAGTGAAATGCACATCGCCATTGTAATCACCAAAGCTTCTACCGGTGTTCGCACTCCACGATCCGGTGTATTTAATATTGCTGTCATCATCATTAATATAGACTACATTCGTAACGGTTGCATTGTTTGCCAGTGATGAATTTGCAGCATTGTCAGCTGCATTGTTCAGGTTATCAGCTTGTGGAGCAAGCGCTGGATTAGCACTTGTGGTATCTTTGATTGCTATGCTGATATCCTGTGCCCCGTTCAACTGCTCCTTGCCACCATTGCGTTTCCATTCTCCGCTGTAGCGCATGCCTGTATCATCGTCATTGACGGCAGATGTGCCGTTCAGCGCAGTCACTTTAAGCATCCGTGAAGCATGGGGTTCGAGCACACCGCCACTGAATTCTTTTTCAAAATTACCTAGCTCGGAATGGCTCCACAGGTCACGTACCGAAGCTGGGCCCTCAAGTCCGAGATCACTCCATTTCACTTTAACCTCCGCACTCCGATTGCCCAGATTGAACAGGGCTACACTGTAAGTGCCGTCTCCGTTATTGGCATACCACACTTGCTGCTGCGTATCCATAGATACCGGATGACCCGGACGACCAGCCTGATTGACTGCAATTACTTCATCATTGGTAAGCAGTTCCAATCCATAGTCGTCAAGCCTTGTCAAGTCATTGCCTGTATAGAGCTGGGCAGAAGAGATCGACCAGAAGGTCATTGCAGACTTCCGCTCATCTCTGGTCAGACCATCCATGGATCCATTTCCGATATTCAGGGAATCAAAATCATTCCAGCCTCCCGGTCCTGCATCCCGCCACCAGATGGCCGCAAGCGGGAACAAACGGGAAATACTCGGCCATTCCGTTAAGCCCTTACTGCTGTCGTAGGCTTCAATATCCCAGTCAATCCGCCAGCCGTTAGCATACTTTTTCCAGAAATCCACATAGTTATGGTCCAGTGCCCATGAAAGCTCGAACCAGATGTTGTTTCTTGCGAGTGCCTTAGACCAAGCTTCTACATCGCCGCGAGCATCACGGCTCAGGTTGTTGATGCCCGAACCAGGAGTCACACTGTCAAATTTGACAAAGTTAATGCCCCATTCGCCAAGAAGATCCGCGATGGAATCAATATACTTTTGGGCGCATGGGTTACTGAAATCAATTTTATACGTATAGGAATCCCAATAGTCCATAACGGTCAGCGGTTGTGCCGCTATGTCCTGCATACGACATTGTCCGTTAGTTCCATAAATTTCATAGTTCGCGTTATAGCCCGTTATCGACATTCCCGGAATCAGATAAATACCGATCTTCTGTCCATTGTTATGAACATAGTCGATAACCTCCTGAAATCCGTTCGGATACAGGGTCTCACTCGGAATAGGCCGGCCGTATTGATCCTCGCCGCCGTTCCATCCCGCATCAATATTAATATATTCATAACCATGGGCTTGCAGCTTCTCACGCATAGCATCCGATTGCTTCTTGACGCCTTCTGCCGATGTCCAGTTGCCTGCCCCATCATACACCTGCATGCTGTAACTGCTCCAGCCCATATACGGCTTTTGAGCCATACTGGCATCAGCCGCATGCGCCACATTACTTTTCGTTCCTGCAAAGCCCAACTGCGCTACTGCAATAATGAATACCAGCAGACTCATTCTTAACCTTTTCCCGATTACTTTCAAAATCATCCCTACCCCCTCATAGAATGTTGGTGTAAATCATTTTGATAGCGCTTTCTTACGAGAAGATCATAGTAGAAGATGAATTTCCAAGATAGGTACATTTCGGTATTTTGCGTACAATTAACCCTTAAACAGGGGGCAAAACAGCATAGAACGAACAGTTTTCCATTTATAATGAAGAAAAGCAATAAAAACAACAAAACGCCGCCCTCAATAGAACGACGCTCATTTTAGTCCTCTCACCAAATACTGTTGGTTCGTTTGTTCCCTCAATCCCATTTCAATCGGGTACATTATTAGAGATGACGCCAATACTGGGCGAACCTAAATAACCAGTCCCCGGTAGATCTTGGGAGACTGGCTATTTAAACTTGCAACCTTTTGGGATCTCTGCCTCACAAACGAGAAACAATCCCGTAAGCACTGAAAAGAAGTCTTATCGTCACGCTAAACGTTCGAGCTCTATGGACAGCAGTTCTATAGTACCTTGCTGAAGAGCTACTTTTATTACCGATTCCTGTGATCTCTTAAACGGACCTACACGGACATGAGTTTTCTCATCGTCACTCTGCAAATGGACTACCTGAATTTCCTTATTATCTTGCTCTATTGTTAATTGAGCATCTTCTGTACACTTCAACTCCAACTGCGCATAACCTTCGTCATTAATTGCGCTGAAAGTGTAGCAAGCAAACTCCTGCTCTCTGAGTTCAAGTCCTAATAGGTCCCAGCCGCTGTCAAAACCAAAACGCTTCTTCTCCAGCTTATTGGATAACGAGATCAGCTTCATCCCTGTCGTGGACCTGTAGCGATAAATATTGCCTTCTTCCCGCAGACCACTAAAGCTTTGACCTTTACCAGGCAGCTCATCGAAATCTGTTGCACGGACGCGGCAGCCCGGACGCCGGAATGCCGAATCCGTTACCAACGGATTTGCACGGCAATTCTCTAGCTTCATATTCTCAAGGAAAGCATCCAGCGTTCTTTGCACATCCTTTTCCTCCGGTCGAGGGCCACTTTCAGAGTACGCCAGAAATTCTTTCCATCCCTCAGGTTGAGCTATAGAGAACGGAGAATTGGTACACTCCATTTTTTTCCACGGCCACAAATTGTAACCGATTCCCATAGAAACCGCTAAAGGATACATAGCAGCGAACCATTCCGGATAATTCTCTCCCGTCTCACCGAGCCACAAAGGCTGATTCAGACGCTGGGAGGTATCCAGGAACTCCTGCAAAGCTTCGATTCCTGGCATACAGGCGTACCGATGGAAATGAATAACCATGTTGTCATCGTAACGTTTGTAGAACACGGAAACATCTGTAGACCAATGATGACCCTCTATAGATAACATATGCACTGGATCAATAGCACGGATCTCGCGGATAGCCTCATCATAGAAATCTGCCAGCTTTTGCAGAAGATAATACTGGTGGTAACCTTCATTCAATCCTGGACGCAAAGGCTCATTCAGCAGGTCATAACCACCTACAATCCAGCGGTCCTTATAACGGCGGGCCAATTCCTTCCATAGCTCAATACCCTTATTCCAGCTTTCAGGATCGGTGAACAGCCGGGGGGAGTCATCCACCGAATCATCGATATTCGCGCCTGTTTGTCCACCAGGAGCACCGTGCAGATCTAAAAAGGCATACAACTTAAATTCCTCGCACCAATCCAGACATCGGTCCAGCAAAGCAAAGCCCTCTTCGTTCCAGGACGTTCCCGGCTCATCCTTCATAAGCACCCGCCAGCCAATCGGAATCCTCACGGAGTTATAGCCCAGTTCAGCCATCATGCGAATATCCTCGCGGGTAACATAGTTTTCACGAAAACGGGTCCAGAAGCTTTCAGAATACTGGCTACCGGTCAGTTCGCGGATAACCTGTTCCATCCTTCGCGGACGGTCGAATCTTTCCGAGCGAGATAACCACATATACCCTTCAGGCAGTAACCAGTTTCCCAGACCCCAGCCGGTTAGTATAATTTTGTCTCCGTCTCCGTTAACAACATCTGTCCCCTGCGCTCGCAGGAACCCTTTGACCAAACTTCGATCCGTATGTTCAAACATATGCCATGTCCCCTTTCAACGCCTTACTTTTATTATAAAAGAATCCATTTTAATAACCTATCCTTTGAATTTCGGGTAGGGTATTGTTTTTTTGGGTGGCTGCTGGTTCTGATTCCGATACTCCAGAGCCGTTATCCCCTCTGATTCTTTAAAAATCCGGATGAAATGTTTCACATTATCGAAGCCCACCTGTTGACTTATTTCGTATACTTTTTGATCAGAACCCGCAAGGAGCTCCTTGGCCTTCTCCAGTCTAAAATTTCTTAGATATGAAGAAAAACTTGTTCCTGTATATTCTTTAAATGCGTGACTGAAGTAAGTATAGTTAAGTGACAATTGATTCGAGACCACAGCCATGTTCAAGTCTTCGGCAAAATGCTTATGGACGTAATTAATGGCTTTCTGCATACTCTTGTTCTCCTGACTGCTTTGCTCTCTGGCCACTTTCACAAAGGCATCTAAACGCACTAACAGTTCTTCAACCTTTTTATAATAATCTTCAAAGCGCTGAAAATTCCCAATGTGACCCACCTGACTATAGAGCCTCAGAATATGAATGGATTCTTGACCATAGCACCGGTAAACCTTATCAAAAATATCTTCATTCATAATGACACTGATACGCTCCAAATATCCAATCTCACAGTGGCTAATCACCTGGATATTCAATATTTGTTGAAGGAGCTGCTTAACCTCTGGCAGACGATCGGTACCAAGCAGATTGGATAATCGGCGGATCGTCTCTAGAGGTAGTTCGCAATTTGAACTCCGCTTTATAATATGGTCATAGAACAGAACTTCACTGTTATTGATAACCAGGAAATATTTCATCGTCTGTTTGGCTTCGCTATACGCTTTGCGCAATTGCTGAATACCCTCCGTACTAGAACTGAGAGCTATCCGGTATTCCCGCTCACCTAATTTCTTCAGCTCTTCTGCTAGTTGAAGAAGTTCATTCTTATTTTGAGCTACAACTATTATATTTCCTTCTTTGTCTTTGCTAATAATAATATTCTCCGCTTCAGACAGCAGCATAGATATGAGATCATTCTGCCTTATACATATAATTCCTAATATATATTGGCCCTCCATCCAACCGTATCCTGCATTTAGCAAATTGGTGTATGTCTCACTAGAATCGTTGCTATTGGAATTAAGAACATTGGCGATCCAGTCTGAAGGAGAAGACACGGTTAACAATTCATTCTGCAACTTTCGATCCAGTATCTCAATTTTCATTTTCTCCAAAAATGAATATAATTCTTCGCGTACGACGGGCTTGAGCAAATAGTCCCTAACCTGATATCGTATCGCTTTTTGTGCATATTGAAAATCATCGTACCCGCTAAGCAATAAAACCTCCGGCTTATACGGGAACTGCTGAATATGGGATAATAATGTGATTCCATCCATTATAGGCATTCGGATATCCGTTATGATGATGTCTGCTGGATCCTCTTCTAGCTGCTCCAAGGCATCTCTTCCGTCCTCTGCGAATCGAAAAGAGTAGACCTCAGGGAACTTCCTTTCGATCATGGACTGTAGTCCCATTCGAATATTATACTCATCATCAACAATCATTAATTTAATCATCAATGTCCTTCCTCCCTTCAAAATTAAGAAGGGGCATGCTCATTACAACACGGGTATAACTACCTGCCATACTCTCTATGCGTATACCATAGTTAAGTCCATAGCTCATAATCAGGCGTTGATCCACATTTCGCAGACCGATGCCGCTGCTCCCTTCGTTTTGAACCTTTCCCCTTAATTCCTGATAATCTCTTTCCTCCATGTGCAGTAAGTTGGATAGCATCCGGATTTTCTCTTCGGAAATGCCGCAACCATTATCCATAATCTCAATGAAACAAGTATCCTTCTCGACCATAGCGGTAATAGAAATGATGAAGCTCCCAGATTTTGAGTTCATTTGCTTCATCCCATGTTTAACTGCATTTTCTACAATTGGCTGCAAAGACATCTTTAGTGATTCCTGATTTAATAATGCAGGATCAATGGCTACGTTGAGCTCAATTTTACCCTTGTAACGGATATTCATAATGTCAATATAATGATGAACATGATTCAGCTCTTCTGCTAGCTTTACATGTTCTCGTGTCCACTGCAGTGTATAACGCATCATCCCTCCAAGCGAGGTGAGTGTGTCTGAAATCACATATTGCCCTTCCATCTCCGCTAGCATCTTCAGATTTTCCAATGTGTTATACAGAAAATGCGAATCAATTTGGTTCTTCAGCGCTTTCAGCTCAGCTTCCTTACCCGCCGCCTGCCTATTTGCCTGCTCCTCAATGAGTTCATTAATTTTACTAAGCAATTTCCGATAATGATGTCCGAGCTCCCCAATCTCATCCGTTCCGGTTATCGGAAGATCCACGTTAAAGTTGCCGCCTCTCACTTTTTTCATTGAATCTTTCAAGACTCTAAGACGTTTAAGAATCATGGACTGCATGAAATAAGATAATAAACTCAAGAATGCCATCAAAAAGATAATAATTAAGATTAATCTGCTTCGCCTTTCTTTGATATCAGCCATGGTATCTGCCAAACTCACAATATTTATAAGATGGACATCAATAGATGGTATATAGCTCTGAATAGCCAAATAAGGTTGTCCAGCTGTATAAAATTCAACTACTTGGTTGCTTGGCTTATTGTTCAATACAACGCTTTCAATGAATTGCTCGGCGGAGACATTATCGAACATACGCGAAGAATCCAAACTAAATACTTTATGATCCCGAGTTACAATAACCAATTGAGAGCCGGGATCTTGAACTTTACTGAAGGTTTTCAGAAAAAAATTCTGCATGCTCATACTTATCTCTAATATGCCGTTATGCGTAGTATCATCAAGAAATTTAAACTCCTTGAGTAATGATGCTTCAAACCTCACGGGTTCTGAAGGTGCACCCACCAATACGCCTTCCTGCTCTCCCATTGCCCAATAACTACTGCCTTCTTGCCCCAGTACGTCCCTATACCAGTATTTATTTTGAATGCGGGACTCCTGAAGAAGTACAGGCCAAAACTCTTGCACATTAGGGTTGCTTGTAAATAATCTGACTTTGGATACTCTAGGATTGTTAAATAGAAAATATTGAAAATCACTTATTAATTTTGTTTTGATTTCGAGCAATTCTTCAGTGTTAAAATCTTTCTGGGATTGCAGAAAATCGTTCATCTCCCGGTTAGAAAGTGCAAGCTGAGCTGTCCACTCCATAAGTTCAATATTGTTTTCTATATTTGTTTTCTCAATATCCAGGATCGTTTCATTATTTCTGATCAATTCGTCCATAGATTTAGAACTTTCATGAGAAAAGCTATAAGACGAGAAAATCAGCACTGGAATAAAAATCAAAATCATAAACGAGAGGATCAACTTAGCTTGAAGCGAAAGGCTGCGAATAAATTTTTGGATATACACTAGCATTTTGATATTCTTAATCTTCAAATAATTCTCACGTCCTGCATAATGATAGAAGCAAGCCCGGTTATATTCATTCGAAATTACAGAGCGAATATCCGGGCTTGCTTATTAATGAATAAATAATTTATTCAAAGGAACTTAACTTTTTAATATTAGACTCATACGCATTTTGACGGTATGCATCAATAGCATCTTGCTCGCCACGGTTTTTCAAGTAGTCGTTAAACACTTTATCGAAGTCTGCATCTGAGTTCGACATTAACATTTTAGGAAGCGCCTTGCCCCACAAACGAGCGTTTTTACTATTAGCAATACCTTCCTTACTTGTCGCATCCGGATCAAGATTATCATATTGGGCCATGCTGATAGCTTTCCCTTTGGTCCAGTCCGCCATTTGACTGTTAGGTTCTGCTCCCGGCGGGTTCCACGCCAAGTTCATATTGGTATCCATAAGCATCCAGTATCTGAAGGAAGCACCGTACTTTTGATCAAATGTCGTGCGATCGGTATTCAACATTTTTAGCACATCCGGCAGGAATTGATCCTTACCGTCAATTGTATCGTAAGTAACGCCTTTTTCACCTAGGAACAAGTCTTTATTTCCTTCTTCACTGAGCAGATAACTCATAAAGGCAATTGCCCGTTTTTTATCTTTGACGTTCTTGGAAATCAAGGTCACTGTCCAGCCAGAAATTCCCGGACCAGAAAGTGTAGGAGCATCTTTAGCACTGTTGGCTGGTCCATCTACAGCAATATAAACGGAGTTAGGGTCTTTCTGGTACAAAGTTGTATTAACCGGTTCAAAGTCCGTGCGTTGATACAGCATTGCAAAGTAACGTCCTTGAGCAATTTTTTCTTCCATTTGAGCCCGTTTGTCAATGAAGACATCCTTGGCTAGCAGTCCGTCCTGATTAGCTTGGCGGAAAACTTTCAGCCAATTCAGATATTCAGCATCTTGGCGTCTATCGTATAATTTTCCGTCTTTCTCTTGAGGAATCGCCAGGAAATTCTGCAGATAGCCTTCAAGTGAGTAGTTCCCTGTTTCTGTAAACTCATGCAGTCCGAGTGGAATCAGCGGCTGGCCGTTCACTTCCGGATATTTTTCTTTGGCTAACTTAAGCGCATTCAAGAAACCCTCTGGAGTTCTCATATCTGGTTTACCCAGCGCTTCATACATATCTTTACGCACTACGAATGTTTGATTGGAAGTAAATTGCTCTCCATATTTTTTATAATCCGCAGGAGAGGAGGACGCATTGGGATATCCATACACATTTCCATTAGGTTGTGTGTACCAGCCAAGTTTGGCCGGGTCAGCCACCTTTAAGAAGTACGGATCGTATTGCTCTGCCAATTCGTTGAGCGGAAGTACCAGATCCCCTTTAATCATCTTTTTAATGGCTTCTTCATACCAGCCCAGAGTAATGAAATCAGGCATGGAGCCGGAAGCCATCATCGTATTAAGCTTTTCATTCTCATTCCCGGCAGGAATAATAAAATTCACATCAACACCGGTTTTTTTAGTGATATAATCTGTAACCACGTTGTCTCCCCACTTGACATCTGCCCAACTGAAATTGAGATACCAGTCGAACGTAATCGGTGAAGTATCCTGCTTCCAGGTTGGTTCATCCGTTGAAGGAGCTGCGGTTGCCTCTGCGGTTGTATTGGTTGACGGTGTGTTGTTTGTCTTCTCTGCAGAACCATTGGCATTGTTATTCCCGCCAGAACATGCAGTAACCGAAAAAGCCATAATCAGTGCTAGTAGTCCTGAAGTAGTCTTTCGTAAAGAATTCCCCATTGCTCTTCCCCTTTTCTAATTCTTAATTTATCATCAATCCAGCTCTTAAGAGTGGACGGACAATTGTGATCAGAGTGCTATTTCATCCTTTAATGGAACCGATCATAAATCCTTTAACAAAATATTTTTGCAGGAAAGGATATACTACTACAATAGGTGCAGTCGTCACAATCATGGTGGCAAGCTTCAGTGACTGCGAAGTTATATTCTTGGATACTCCGGTAGGCATTGCCGAGATCATCTGATTGGAGCTGGACTGGGCAACCACCCGGTACAAGAAGGTTTGAATAGGCTGCAGATTTGGATTATTGATATAGATCATGCCTGTAAAGTAATCATTCCATTGATAGACACCATGAAAGAGAGCTATGGTTGCTACTACTGGCATAGATACAGGGATAATAACCCTCAGGAATATTTTAAAGTCATTGGCACCATCAATTTTAGCCGCCTCTTCCAAACCTGCCGGGATCTCACGAAAGAAGCTCATAAAGATGATCAGATCGAAAAAGCTAAACGCTGCCGGAATGATATAAACCATGAAATTATCAAGTAGATGAAGATTACGGATTAAAAGATAGGTTGGAATTAGTCCTCCGCCAAAAAACATCGTAATGGTCCCGATAATCATATATAATTTACGCCCATATAATTCTTCGCGACTAAACGCATACGCTACCATAGAAGTAAACAGGACGTGAACCAGAACACCCAAGACCGTTTTTGCAACAGTAACGCCCATAGCCGTCATGATACCCTTACTATTAAATACAGCCTTGAAACTCTCTAAGCTAAACTCCCGAGGCCACCAATAGATCCCGCCCCGCATTGCATCGTTAGCATCATTGAAGGCATTAACGACAACATACCAAATGGGGTAAAGGGTGATGAAGCAGATGGCAAGCATCAAAATGCCATTTATAATCTCGAAAGCGAATTCGCCTTTCGTCTGCCTCTTCATTGAAATCATGTGCATTCCTCTTTTCATGTCAAAATACTAGAATAGTGAAGTATTATTAAGTTTTTTGGTTACAGAGTTAGCTCCGATTAAAAGAGTAAGAGCAATAACGTTTTTCAGCAGACCAACGGCTGTCGAATACGAGTAACGTCCTTCATTCAACCCCGTTTGATATACATAGATATCGATAACATTACTTGCGCTTGCATTAAGCTGATTGCGTAGCACCAGAATTTGATCGAAATTTGAGTTCAATACACCACCAACAGCTAAAATAAATAAGATGGAAATGGTACCCATAATGGACGGTAGCGTAATATTAAGGATTTTTTGAAATCTCCCAGCACCATCTATAGTTGCCGCTTCATACAGTTCAGGGGAAACACCACTAATAGCTGCAAGATATATAATGGCCGACCATCCGAGTTCTTTCCAAATGTCAGATGCAATGATTATTGTCCAAAAGTATTTAGCTTCCGCCAGATAACTTATCGGCGCATCAATTACATTCATAGCCAACAATATTTTATTAATCACACCTACATCAGACAGCCAAGTGGCCAAGATTCCTCCTAGAACAACCCAACTCAGAAAGTGAGGAAGATAGGTAATGGTCTGAACTGATTTTTTAAAGAAAACAGACCGGACTTCATTTAGTAATAAAGCAAATACAATAGGTAAAGGAAAACCAACAATCAGTTTGATTAAACTGATCCCGAGCGTGTTGCGAATGACCTCGATTAGTGCATCGTCCTGCAAAAATTCTTTGAAATGATCCAAACCAACCCATGGAGCCTCTGAAATTGTGGAAATGATGTCATATTCCTTAAATGCGATGATAATTCCATACATAGGGATATAATTGAATACGATCATCCACGCTATACCAAGCAAAGCCATAACCTGAAGGTAGCGCTGCCTATAAATTTTTCTGAATATCGGCTTCCATCCTTCCCTTCTCGCATTAGGCGAGTTTGATTCCATAGTAATTTGTGAGCTGGCTTTCATATCACTTATGCACCTCCAAAAAAACCTCTTTACGTTATTAATTGTAAACGGTTCATTTTTTTGAAACTAGGCACCTCATTCAAGGTAGAGTTACTAATTTTCAGGTGAAGGTCATTTCGCGTGGAAGTAATGGACATACCAAAAAGCCGCCCAAACCTTCAGAAAGAAGGTTCAGGCGACTCACTTAGCTACAGGGAGTTCAAGGTAAACGGTTATTCCCACAATCATCGTGCTGAAGTCAATGCTCCTGCTCTCCAGCTTCTCTTCCAAAAATCCCATAGAAAAACAAATGAAGCGTCTCTTCCATAAAGGTATCCAGACTCTCCTCCGCCTTGGCTTGCTCCAGCATTTCCCCCATACTTTTCATGTACATCTGCATATACATTAGCACAGCGTTGGCCGACACCTTGGAGGAAATTTCCCCGCGGGCCTGACCCTCTTCTACCATCCTTACCATAAGCGGCAGCGTCCGTTCTGCATATTGCATCTGCAAGTACTGGAACATCTCCGGGTCGTCTATCATCAGTGTCTGCACCAGGCTTGGCCGCAGCAAGGTATAGGTTCCTTTCTTCATCCCGAGGATATACTGAACGATCTCCTTCATGGAAGGCTCTTGATGAATAAAAGCTTCGAATTCACTCGTGGATTGCTCCACTAGGTGTTTAAGTGTCTCCCTCAACAGCTCTTCTTTGCTGCCAAAATGCTTATATATTGTCACCTGCGAGACGTTCGCAGTCTTGGCGATATCAGTGATCCGCATCCGCTTCGGCTCCCAGGTCTTTAACATCTCAAGCGTTACGCTCGTAATTTTCTCCTTGATCAGCGCGGATCTCTTCTCAAAACCGTTCATACGCCTCCTCCTTGTTTCTGTTGAATATCGAAATTATGAAATATAAATCAATAAATAGTTCATAATTATGTTGACTTCAGTCCAGCTAAGGCATAGTATAACATATGAAATATATTCCCATTAATAGTTCATTATTTCATTCTACAGGACAGTGGAGGTGTCACCATGCTGACTGTACAAGGCTTGACCAAGCAGTTTGCCAATGGCAAGGGGATTACAGATGTATCGTTCTCCGTCAGGAAAGGAGAAGTCTTCGGCTTTCTAGGGCCGAATGGCGCAGGCAAATCTACAACCATCCGGCATATTATGGGCTTTATGAAGCCTGACCGGGGGACTGTAACCGTAGTCGGCCTGGATGTCTGGAAAGCGCAAGGAACTGTTCAGAGGCATATCGGTTATTTGCCGGGAGAGATTGCTTTTATTGACGGGATGACTGGCAAGGGCTTTCTTGATTTTATGGCGAAAATGCAGGGCTTGAAGGACACCACGAAGCGCGCCTCCCTGATCGAACGCCTGCAATTCGATGCAGGGACACCCATCCGCAAAATGTCCAAGGGAATGAAACAGAAGGTCGGTATCGTGGCTGCGTTCATGCACAGTCCGGAAGTCATGATTCTGGATGAGCCTACCTCTGGCCTCGACCCGCTGATGCAGAAGGTATTTATAGAACTTGTATTGGAGGAAAAAGCCGCCGGAACCACCTTCCTGATGTCGTCGCACAGCTTTCAGGAGATTGAACGCACCTGCGATCGTGCCGCCATTATCAAGGACGGACGTATAATCACCGTCAAGGATGTTCATGAACTGCAATCCATGCAGCGGAAGCTGTTTGATGTAGTGTTTGAACACAGAGAGGATGCGGATAGGTTTAGTACTGGAAGTCTGTACGTGGAGTCCCGTGACGGAAACCGGGTAAGAGTGGCGGTTCAGGGGAATTATGATCAGTTCATCCGGGAAACGGCGGAGTACAATATCCGCAGTTTGGATGTATTCACCCAGAACCTGGAGGATATCTTTATGAATTATTATGAACGGGAGGGGCAAGCGCGATGAACCTTCCCTTATATAAAGAAATGTTAAAAGTTAACCTGAAAGGAATCTTGAATTATGCTTTCGGTTCCGCCTTCTACATTCTGCTGATTATCTGGCTCTATCCGGCTTTGGCGAACAATATGAAGGCTATAAATGATCTGGTGAATGCCATGCCTGAGAGCGTAGGCAACGCCTTCGGGCTAAACAGCGGCTTTTCCAGCGCCGAAGCTTTTATCTCCGGCGAGTACTACGGTCTTATTCTTGTCCTGTTGCTGTCCATCCTCTGTGTGCAGATGTCCACTGGACTCATGGCTAGACTCGTGGACCGCGGTTCCATGGCCTACCTGCTATCCACACCAACGACCCGAAACAAAGTGGCGCTAACACAGGCCCTTGTCCTGATTACAGCCCTGCTGGTTATCGTGACTGCAACGACTGGTGCCGGGTTCCTGGGCGTCTTCTGGTTCCTTGGGAACGGCTACGATTTCAATGGCGAGCGCTTCCTTATGCTTAATACCGTTGCGTTCCTGCTCTTCTTCGCCATCGGCGGCATTTCCTTCCTTATCTCCTGTCTGGCCAATGACGAGAAGAAAGCGCTCGGCATTTCAGGCGCAATCACCTTCGGCTTCTTCACCCTTGATCTACTGGGAAAAATCAGTGACCAGCTAAGCTGGGTGAAGTATTTGACTCTGTTCACACTCTACCGCCCTGGAGAAATTGTGAAGGACGGTGCGCAGGATGGCCTGGTCTCGGTCATCCTGCTGTTAGTGGGCCTGGCCGCCTTCGGCCTCGGCATAACGTTGTTTAAGCGGCGTGACTTGCCCCTCTAGGGCAGTTAATGCGCCCGATGGGCAATCTAACGCACTCACTGCGAAGCCTCACGAAGTGGTCCGTAGACATATACAAGCCCCAGTGGTCACTGCGACCTCTGAGGCTTTTTATATATGAAGCATCCTGATTTCTTCAAATCGTGGTAAGCTAGTTTATTCAGGAACAGGCGTCCCTTGATGAAAGAACATCTGCCATCTGCCCTCTCTGTATCTCCAGATAGAGCTACGTAAGGAATACTGCTGCTTGTTCTCATTAAATATCCTGTACGTTGTTAACGTAGTATCCGAGGATAATGGATGAATTTCAAAATCATTCAAAGTCATATTTACTATACCGATCCCCTCGGCGTGGAGACCTTCTTGCCTGTACCATACGGCTCCTGAGCTGCCAAACTCGAAAAAATCATCATCCAGCAATGCTGAGAGTTTTTCTACCGATGTACGAACCGCCGGTTGTAACAGTCTTTCTTCCAGTTCAAGTAGATGCGCTTTTAACGTAGCATTCGTATCCAATGTTCATCACCTATTTTCAAGATACTATGTTCTCCTGACTTAATTCCCATCTGTCCCCGCGGAACTCTATTTTGTGTAGGCTAGCATTATCTGCCGGGAAAAACTTGTTTGTATTACTCCATTTTAGACCCTTTAAAATATGATAGATAATATTAATCACGCCACCGTGCGTTACAACTAAAACATTTTCAGTGCTGCTTTGGGCGATAGATGTCGCACATAACTGCTGAAAAGCCTCCTCGATGCGAGCGAAGTTCTCCTTAGGGCTCTCACCACCGGGATACCTTTGATCCCATTGCAAACTTGAGAAATATAGCCCAGGGTATAATTTTTCAGCGGCTTCATTGGGCATCCCTGCCAGCACACCATTATTGGTTTCTCTCCAGACAATACTCTCTTCGATATCCAGCGCCAGCTTATCCGCAATCCGCTCCGCAGTTTCTAAAGCTCTGGTCAAGTCACTGCTGATGATATGCCGGATGTTGAAGGATGTTGTATTGGATAAAAGGAAATTCCCTAACTGTTCAGACTGTTCCAGTCCTAGATCTGTAAGTCCCCGCATGCTCCATCCTCCGCGGTATCCTTCTTCATCCGCTCCATGGCGGAGAAAGTACACCCCCATAACCGCACCTCCCCATTAACTTTCAAGATTTAACTTACCTTTTAAAAGAAAACGCTTTCCACTTATAGATGAAAAGGCTCCGGATTCGGCACCCTCACTCCTTTAAGTGTGTAGAGACTCATTCGCCACCATGTTCAAGTACCGGATCAAATCCGCTTTTGCCGGAGCATTATCCCTCCAAGCCCCTAGATTCCAGCTCATAAAACGTAACCCAAGATATCTCGATGCAATCGAGAATAGAGAGGTAAACTGGGCATCCGCCAGTTCAACCCCCTGCACGCCGAGCGCTTCTCTGTATTGAAAAACCTGCTGCGTAGTGCGGCAGCGCAGTGGAAGATCCAGAAACAACGAGCCATACCTTGCTTCCTCCCAATCGATAAAGAACACCTCTTGATTGTCATGCACCAGCACATTCCCAGGATTCAAATCATTATGGATCAGCGTATGGGTAGTTTCATCTTTAATTACGGTTACCATATCGTCGGTTATCGTTCTTGCTGCCGCTTCAACAATCGGTATGTACGGGCCAAACTCTTCATTAAATGCTTCATTCTGCTTCGCGGCCTCCCACTGCGGCTGAAAGCGCGTATGGAGCATGTCTGTAATATGAGAAAGATCAGCGAATAGAAGCCAGGACAATTCATGCCGTAGCCCCCGGTTCTTTCCATGAATATCAGCCAATGCCGAAATCTCGCACTGCTGTAACCGCTCTAGATCAAGCTTCCCGTAATCCGTGCGATAATCCACATCCTGAAAACACACGAGAGAACGTTCTTCAGAAATAGGAGCCCCAGTATCCGGCCAGATAAAAGGAACTTTTGCCCCCTGCTCGTATAGATGTGCGGTTACCCGTTGCTCCAAAGCTGTGGCTACCTTAGTAATTAAGGACAACTCTTCTGTTCCCTTAACAGTCTCTATTAATAGATGATGGCGAGACAAGTCCACAGCCTGAAACCCAAGTCCTAGCCGTGTACTGTCCACCTTAATAATTGCCGCTCCTGGATCAACATATCGCCTCACAGTCGTCTCCAGCAGACGGTGTATCTCGTGCCCCGCTTCTGACACTTCCTTCCCCTCCTCTGCCTTACTATAATAGGCTCCGAATGGCGTCAATAACGACATCCGGCCGGTAAATCTGAATAGAGTGCCAGCTATCCCTTACTACAATATGCTGGGTACAGGATGTAAGCTCTGCCAGCCGAAGCTGCTCCCTATGCCACTCTTTATCCTGCTGGCCTGCACTTAACACAACTACCGGCAAATCTTCACGCAGACGCTCGGCTGTAGCCAACTGCAAGGCACTTTCGTGCGCATCCAGCAGTTCAGCATAAAGCGTCTTGTATGCACTGCTTCTATACCCGGCGGCCTTAACCTGCTCTAGCATAGGAGATGGTAGACGCCGTGAACCGATATGACGGCCCGTCAGCCTGGGGATCGCAGCTGGAGACAGCAGATAGCCTAGCCTCAATTGATTCAGACTATCCTTGTGGCGTCTTCCCTGCTCCGACATCTCTGCTGCAAGATAACGACCCTCATGGACGGCATCCACCAGAATCAAGCCCTTCACTTCATCCGGGTACTCTGCCGCGAACAGCCTCATCACCATTCCGCCAAAGGAATGTCCTACCAGCACGTACGGGGGTTGCAGTTCCAAGGCAGACAGCAGGCTACGTAAATCTTCAACATACTGCTTGCAGGTTGCAGGCTTGCCCGAGCCCTTGCTCCAGCCTAGTCCGGCGCGATCATAGGCTACAACCGTAGCGTCACGTGACAGCTCCGGCTGCACCAATGACCAATCCAGCAGATTCCCGCCCATCCCGGCTTCCAAGACGATCGTCGTTCTGCCGCTTCCGGTGACATGCGCATGAAGCTCGCGGGAGCCGACGCTGATACGCTTTCCTGCAGGCTTATATCGAAATCTATCATATTGCGTCCACAATGCCTGCGTACATGTTAACGGAAAAAAAGCAGCGGCAATCGTGTAACGAAGATAGTTGTCCAGCTTGGGGATCGTTGACAATCCTCTCACCTCTTCCGAGTTCTTGGTATACGGTCAGTATAAAGAATCGGCTGTGGAGAAAAAGAGAAACTTTTCGTCAAGGATTGCCTATTTTGAAAGGAGCGGGGGGATGAAGACGCGCAGTACTGGCATTCTTCGCATCTGGTCGGGGTGTATCAACAAAAGGACTGTGTGTTCCAGATGTCGTATTTATCCCTGTGAATACCATCACTATTTTACCATAAATGGAAGAATAGAAGCGTTCTGAAATGAACTTTACGATGAGAATCAAATTCAAAAAAGCCAGAAGAACGGTTATATAAAATAGCCTTAAATACGATTAATATAGGCAGCAAGCCCACTCTGTCCATAAAAAAAGAAACCGTACCTATCGGTAGGCAAGCTGTAGCTTTGTACGCCAGCCTCTCCTGCAAGGAACGGTTTCTTCTATACGTTATCCTGTAGTCCTTAGCTTAGGAACGGATAACCCCTTTTTTCAAAATCACATTACCATACAGCGCCTCTTCCCCAGTGACTACAACGGCGTAGCTCTGCTTCGAGCGGGTATAAAAATCAAAACGCTCCTCGTACCCGATCACTGCCTCCGGGTCATGCCCTATTATAATCTCCTTGTAGGTGGACCAGATCACCGGGACCGTAGGGTCACCAGGTACCACAGACATGAATGCTGCCTGATGCTCGGCATAATGGTCCAGCGGGAACAGCTCCAGAATCGCATTCAGCAGTTCCGGAATACCGATCCCATCATACCGGATGACTCTAGAATGATGGGAATGACCCGGAAAGTTGGCATCCGCCAGCACGATTTCATCACCATGGCCCATTTCCATTAGCACAGCGACCAGCTCAGGAGACAGCAGCTTGGGAATCTTTTTTAACATCAGAATTCCTCCTCCGAGACTACATGCCGTAGAACGACCGCAATGCGACCAATTCTTCAATACGATGCTGTGGCAATTCCCGCTCTCCGTCAAGCATACGGGCCAGATAGGTCAGCTTGGCAGTGAACTCCAATCGCTCCATATTCATGTACGCACTCATGACATCCTTGCCCCAAGTCAGCGCACCATGGCTCTCCAGCAGCACAGCTGTTTTCTTGCCCAGGAAAGGCTCCAGCGAGTCTGGAATTTCATTGGTGGAAGGCGTACCATACTTGGCAAGCGGAATGTCTCCCATCGCAATGACGGATTCCGGCATCAGCATCTTGTCCAGTGCCTCCCCCTTAATAGCAAAAGCAGTGGAATATGGCGGGTGAGCATGCACAACTCCGTTCATCTCCGGCAGCTCATTGTAAATCTTCAGGTGCATCTTTACTTCCGTAGAAGGACGGTAGCCTTCGGCTGCCTCCAGAATATCCCCTTGCAGATTCACTTTGACCAGCATGTGAGGCTCCAGATAGCCTTTGCTGACACCGGTTGGAGATGCCAGTACTTCGGTGGCCGACAGGCGGGCCGAGATATTGCCGTCATTAGCCGCTACAAAATCCTTGTTAAACAGGTTCTTCCCAATCTCACAAATCAGGCGACGCAACTTCTGTTCATGATTCTCCATACGATAATCTCTCCTCTTATCCATGTGATATATCTATTCAATACCAAAGCCGTTGCTTGATCTCTACGGATCCGTAGATGATGCTACGAGAGTTAAGGATTCTTACGATGGCTCGGCTGGTAGGTGATTAACGAACTGGAATGGGCAATGAGTTCGCTCACCGCAGCCTGTTCTACCAAGCCTAATGCTAGCAGCTGGGTCACTATATTTCCGATCGCACTGGCCTCTACGGGTCCGGCCACAACTTCCCGTCCGGTTCGGTCAGCCGTGAGCTGACAGAGTAGCCGGTTCTGAATTCCTCCGCCGACCATATGAATGACACGTACCGGTTCACCTGTGATTTCCTCCAGCTCATCTATTGCGACGCTGTAAGCATGGGCGAGACTCTCCACAATAACACGGGTCGTCTCCCCAGGGGTACGCGGCTCCGTCTGCCCTGTTCTCCGGCAGTATTCAGCGATTCGCTGCGGCATATCGCCAGGGGTCGCGAACAACGGATCGTCGGGATCGATGATCGCGACGGCCGGACCAGCGGCGACAGCCAGCTCAGCCAGCTCGGCATGACCGATACGCTGACCCGACGCGGCCCAGTGACGCTGAGATTCCTGCAGAATCCACAATCCGGTGATATTTTTCAACACCCGGTTCGTACCGCCATAGCAGCCCTCATTAGTAAAGCCGTAATCATAGCTCTGGTCTGTGATCACAGGCCCTTCACTCTCTCTACCCACTAAGGACCAAGTGCCACAGCTGATGAACGCAGCACCTTCCTTATCCGCATAAGGAATAGAAGCTACAGCCGAAGCCGTATCATGAGAAGCGCCCGCTATCACCTTCATCGCGCCCAGTCCCAGCTCTTCCTGAATAGCAAGTGTCACCTCACCCAGCACCGTTCCAGACGCAGCAACAAGTTCAGGAATCAGCGAGATGGGCAGGCCCAGACGCTTAAAGACTTCATGCGAAGGTTCACCGGTTACCGCGTCAGCCAACCCGCTAGTACTCCAGATCGACTTTTCCGCAGCCGCTACGCCGGAGAACAGATAGTGAAACAAATCGGGCGTCAGCAGCATTGTTTTGACCGATTCCGCAAGGGATGGATGGTCCTGCAAATCAGCGTAAAGCTGATAGACAGTGTTAATCAGCGCCGGCTGATTGCCGGTCAAAGCGAACTGTTCACGAGGCGGAATCCGTTCTTCCAGTCCGGAGCGGTGAGGCTCTGTCCGCTGATCACGGTAATGGTGCGGCGCATAGAGCAGTTGTCCCCGGTGATCAATGAACCCGTAATCCACGCCCCACGTGTCCACGCTCAGTGACAGCAGCTTGCCACGCACCCGTGCGGCCTCACGTACACCTTGTTTGATCTCGTGAAACAGTCTCAGCACATCCCAGTGCAAATGCCCTTGAACCTGTACTGGTATATTGTCAAAACGGTGAATCTCCTCGATCTGAATCGTGGAACCGTCATAACTTCCTAACATGACCCGGCCTGAGCTGGCGCCAAGGTCTATGGCAAGCAGTTTTTGGGTCTCGCTCATCTTCCTTCCCCCTGCCTACTCCAAAGTTTAATAGAGTGGTCCAAAGTTCTGGCAGGCTCTGTAATCTGCACTCTCCAGATCCTCTGTGCCGAACAGCGACCAGACGCGTGGTCTGAAGATCCGTTCTTCCTCCACGTTGTGCATGCTGACTGGAATACGGAGAATAGAAGCCAGCGTGAGCAGGTCTGCACCGATATGGCCATAACTGATAGCACCATGATTGGCTCCCCAGTTATTCATCACATCGTACACCGATTTGAACGAACCCTTGTCCGTCAGTTTCGGTGCGAACCAGGTAGTCGGCCAAGTTGGGTCAGTCCGCTGATCCAGCGTATGATGCACATCCTCCGGCAGATCTACCGTGTAGCCTTCAACCAGCTGGAGAACCGGACCAAGCCCCTTCACCAGATTCAGACGCGCCATCGTTACTGGCATGCCGCCCTTGGTCAAATAATCGGTCGAGAAACCGCCCCCGCGGAAATACTCCTGCGACGCCGGACGGAATTCCGTCTTCTCCAGACAGCTCTTTGCTTCCTCATCCGTGATCTCCCAGAACGGCTTGATTGCCGGCTGGCCGTCAATAGTCTGCTCTCCGGTTCCGTCCAGTGCGGCTGAACCAGAATTGATCAGATGCAGGATGCCGCCTGCCGCTTCGCCTTCCAGCTTGTGACCCGTCACGCGTTCCACCGCTGATGGACTCCAGTACGTACGGACGTCGGCAAAGATTTGTGCCGTATTCGTCAGCAAGTAGTTGAACAGCATAGTTACGCCATTCAAGCTGTCATTCTCTGTCGCTAGAAGATAAGGCGCCCGTCTGCCGTTCCAGTCAAAGGACGAGTTCAGAATCGTCTCCATGAAGTCACCGTTCGGGAAGTGATCTGTCCAGTGCCGTTGTCCCTGGAATCCAGCCGCAATCGCGTTGTGTCCATTGGCTTCTTCCGCGAAGCCAAGTTTATCAAGCTCCGGATTTCCGACCATAAGATCACGGGCAATCAGCGTCATTTTCACGACGGTTTCCCACTGGCTGTCCTTCTGCTCACGGCTAATCTGCAGATGTGCCGGGTTGTTGTCTGCACCCTCAGCGCAGTTCTCCTTCACCCAAGCCAGTGCACGCTCGAATTCCTGCTTATCATAAATGCCCTCTTCCATGCGGCGCACAAATTCAGACATATCCACATATTCATTACGCATCCCAAGGTAATCCTGGAAGAACTGCTCATTCACAATCGAGCCGGCAATCCCCATGGAGACCGAACCCAGGGAAAGGTATGATTGGCCTTTCATAATCGCTACGGCCAGCGCGGATCTTGCAAACTGCAGCAGCTTGCTCTGCACATCATCCGGGATGAGTTCACTGTCAGATTCCTGCACATCTTCACCGTAGATACCGAAGGCCGGAATTCCTTTCTGTGCGTAGGCAGATAGTACAGCTGCCAAATACACCGCTCCGGGACGTTCCGTACCATTAAAGCCCCACACCGCATGCGGGATGGTGGCATCCATATCCATTGTTTCCGAGCCATAACACCAGCAAGGCGTCACAGTAATCGACACACCTACATTGGCTCCGGCAAATTTATCGCGGGCATTCGCTGCTTCCTTCACCCCACCGATTGTTGAATCAGCAATAACGCACTCCACAGGCGAGCCGTCGGGATATTTCAAGTTCTGTTGTAAAAATTGAGCCACCCGCTCCGCCATTCCCATGGTCTGTACTTCCAGCGATTCACGTACCCCGCGTCTTCTGCCATCAATGGTCGGACGAATTCCAATCTTCGGATATTTAGCTGCCACTGTACTTCCTCCTCAGCATCACATTAAGTTTGGTTTAAATAAGGAAATCTATATAATTGCAACTTCAGCCAACAAACATTTCTCCTTCATCATAAAAGGTGTAAACGCTTAAGTCAACATAAAAACCACAGTTAATTGAATAATAATGTGGTATTATGTGATATTATATTAGTGAATTGTGGTTTTTCATTTATTTAGAATTCTTTTGTATTTATAATCCTTGTAGTAAACTAGGAGATAGAGATATTGAAAAAGGTGAGTGGACGGATGAAGGCATTTGAACGGAGAGACCTGATCATTACCGAGTTGTACCGGAACAGAAAAGTTCATGTTGCGGATCTGGCACAGAAGTTTCAGGTGTCCGAGGAAACGATTCGCCGCGATCTGGACAAGCTGGACCGGGACGGTCTGGCCAAGAAAAACTACGGTGGCGCCATCCTGAACGCCCATACCAATGAAGACCCCTCCTATGCCAGCCGGCATCAGGTCAACATTGAAGCTAAGCGGCTGATCGCAGACAACGTGCTGGATCTCATCAACGATGGCGACAGCCTGATGACGGATACCAGCTCGACGGCCTTTGAGGCGTTGCGCCGGATCATCGAGGTGAAGAGCAATCTGACGATCATCACCAACTCGCTGGTGGTGCTGTCAGAATTTCAGCATTCCGGGCAGAAGCTGATCTCTACAGGCGGTACACTGGGCCCCGAGACCAGTTCCTTCGTCGGTCCGAATGCTTCGCATACCATTCAGAAATACAATGTGGATGTGGCCATTTTCAGCTGCAAGGCGTTGTCTATGACGGGCGGGGTTAGCGATTCCAACGAAGCGGAAAGTGAACTGAAGGTGCTCATGCAGCAGCAAGCCAATAAAGTGGTCCTTCTCGTGGACCATGCCAAATTTGACCGGATTGCGTTCATCAAGCTGCTGAGCTTTGATAAAATCGATTATATTGTTACCGACCAGAAGCCGTCCGAAGAATGGGTTGAGTTCTTGAAGAAGCATCAAGTGTCGCTGATCTATTCAAATGAAGAATAGCCTTATCATAGAAAAATGAACAAAAAAAGAATCTCTACGTGAAATAGAGATTCTTTCTTCATTTTAGAAGTATACCAACTATCTTCAATGCCTAAGTATAGTTTCTTAGCTACCAGTTCCATGAATCAGAATTTTGAAAGATGGTTGGCTAGTATTAGCATCTGCAGCATAGGCAGGAACCGCGATGGCCAGTGCCACACTAAAAACAACCAGCAACGTACTCATTTTTCTTTTCATTTAGTCTTTGCACCTCACTAATTAGTTTTTTGTACTTCTCTTGGTTTTCTCTAGTTGTTAGATGTCGGATTTCTTCAAATAACCCGACACATTGAATCACACAGCTGTCATTATTTATTTTAACAGAAAGTTCCAAACTTTTTAATATATAATAGACACTTTTTTTATATTTATTGGTTCTCATATAGTAGGTAGCCAGTTCACACAAAAGATTAGTATATTTATCTGACATGACTTGCATACTAAGTTTCCCCAATTTACTCCGGTGTTCCTTATACATTAAATGAGATTGAAACTGTGTGATAACCTCATCTGCATTGAACCCGATACGGTTCGCTGCTTGCATGATTTTGATAAAAGCTGGTAGAACTTCATTCTCTCTAGTTTTAATATACGCTACGTATTCTGAAAGGACCTCAACTTCCCCGTTCATCAGACGGTGCAGGTATGTATTGGCTACAGCCCATTCTTTGAACTGTTCCATGATCCACTTGGCTTCTTCGCTGTCTTCACGTATCCAGCTAGAATCGGAATACAGTGCCGCATACTGCATGGCCTGCTCATAATCACCATTCTCATGACTGACCGCTGCTCTTAATAAATAGGAGTATAAGATATAAAAGCACAGCGGTTTTTCGGGTTCCTTTTGCTCAGCGCGGCTGATATACTTCTTATATTTGTTCTCATATTGAATGAATGCCTTCTCTCCCATTCGCTTAGCCAGGGAATCAACATTGCTCCAGCGATGAAGCGAAGTATAAATATTCGCCAAATCCCGTAGCGCATCCAGTTGATCGCTTTCATCCAACCGCTCGACAAAATACTCAAAATACACCGCAGCCCGCAGATTGGCATCCTGATCATACCCTAGCGTGATCTTGAACAGCCGGTACTGACAAAGAGCCAGCCGCTCGGAATGCTGATATTTCTCACTTTCGGCAACGCTCTCGTACAGAATTGCGGCAGCTTCATACTTGTCATTGTTAAAAAAATCTTCAGCTGTCTCAAACAGTACTTGTGCATACATCAGATTATCCATCAAATTAGCGGCTATCCTTCGGATACACTCCAGCTTGTTCAACTCGGCACAACGATGAAGGAAGGGACCTAATCGCCGCCAGTTGGGGGCAGAATGCACGAAGCATTCATCAACATACAAATCATACAAAGCGCCTTCGCCAAGTCCCATTCCCGAGGTGATGCGCTCAAGCTGCTGCATGGCAATCGGACGGTTACCGCTGACAAGTCTGCTGAGCGTGCCGGAATGAATCCCGGAAATTTTGGAGAATTGGCTCACCGTCAGGTCATTATCTCTCAGATACTTGTCCAATTCCGCCCGGATTGTGGTCTCTGGATTCAAACAAACACCACCTCCAAACCCATATTTTAGAATTAAAGATCATTTATACCTATATATTAGATGTAAATAATACACAGGTCAATAAAATGGTTGAGTTTTCAAAGATATCTTTAAGAAATTGAGAATTTTTTTCTTTTTCTCTATATTTTCAGGAAATCAGCTTTGATTTCTCTGCCTGTTCTGCGGCCTTGTGAATGAACTGCTCCAACGGCTTTTTAAGTGTCAAGGCCAGCACCAGAGCGATCAGACCGAAGCCAACCAGGTACAAGGCATCACGAATGGCCACCTCTGGCAGGATGCCACCAACCGCTTCCCGCAGCAGACTAATCGCATAAGTAAAGGGCATAAACGGATTCAGTGCCTGGAAAAAAGGACCGGTAGTGCTGATGGGAAACGTCCCCCCGGAGCTGGAAAACTGCAGCACCATGAACACAATAGCAATCCCTTTGCCGATGTTGCCGAACACAGAGACAAAGGTGAAGACGATCGTCACGAATACGATACTGATCAGCATTGCAAACAGGATGAACCACCACTTGTCGGCCACGTAACAGTTCAAGATAAAAATATTACCCAGTGCGGCCACCAGCGCCTGTAAAATACCTACCGTGAGAAAAGTAAGCAGTCGTCCGAAGTAGAGCTGATACGACTTATAAATTATGCCTCCTGTCTCCACAGAGGTTCGCAGCAGCGAAATCAGCAGCGTTCCGCCCACCCATATTGACAGTACCACGTAAAAAGGTGTCATGGCCGACCCGTAGTTCGGGATTGGGTATAGCTTATTCTCCTTGAGGATTACGGGGTTGGCCAAAAAATCACTTTTGGACTTGATGTCGCCCCCAAGCAGATCTGCGATCTGCTCCAGATTCACCTCTTGTTTGATCTGGCGGATCGTCGCCGCCGCTTTGCGAATGGCGGCCTCCAGTAGCGGCAGGTCATCCCGCACCAGCTCTGCGGCGCGCTCTACCCCCTTGTCCGCCTTCGGCAGCCCGGTACGGATCAGGTCCGCCGCCTTGCGGACCTTCTGCTCTACCGCCGGCAGATCGTGGCGGGCAAAATCCGCCGCTTCGTGGATTCGCTGCCCGGCGGCGGGAAGCCCCTGCTGAATCCGCGGCAGGACATCGCGGACAAAAGTGCTGAAGCGCTGCATCTTGTCCGCAATCCCCGCGGCCGAGGTATGGACGGCCGCCCGGATGGCGGGCAGATCCTTCTGCAGCGCCGCCAAGCCCTCCTGCCCGTACTGTATGGCCGCCGCTGCATCCTGCAGGATGGCGGCCAGCGCGGGCAGGTGATCCGGCACCTGCTGGAGCCGGGCCGCAGCGTCCTGTGCAGCCGCAGTCAGCGGCTGCAGTGCGTTTTGAATGCCTGGCAGTGTGTGCGACTCGAAGCGGGAGATCAGCCGGCCAAGCGCCGTTGATCCCTGTCCCGCTCCAGTGCTAAGCTGCTGCATCTTGCCGGCATCTGGTTCCCCGCCGGCTTCCAAAGCTGAGGCAAGACTTCCGGCTAGCGCGGATTGATCGGCGAATTGGTCCCGGATCCCATCCAGAGCCTGTATTTCGGCCGCAAGTACGTTTCCGGACGACAACTTATCCAGTGAATTCAAGAGCGAGATCGTGCGGTCCAGTACATTTTTCCCGGCAGCAAGCCGGGTCAAATTCGCATTAAGCGCGCTCAGTGCGGCCGCTGTCTCTATCGTACCAGCCTTCAATCCCTCTGCGAGCTGAGAGACAGCATTCTCCGTCTGCTCCAGCAAGTACAGATTCTGCTTGATTACAGGGGGAATCGCAGCGAGGGCCGCGTTGTTCTTCTCGATAAATTGCTGCAGTTGCTGACCAAAGGCACTTCCGGCTGCCGCAATCTTGTCGGCCTGTGGCAGGGCCTTAATCGCTGCATCCACGATCTTCCGCCCATTTTCCATATCCACACTTGCCTTGTCTAAGACCCCGGCCACGTCATCAAAATGCTCATCGAGCCCGCTCACAAGTTTCGCTGCCCGTTCCAGCTCCGGCAGCTTGGACTCTAGCTCCGTCAAATGCCCTGCCGCTTCATTGATCTGCGGCCAATGGTCATCCACCGTTTCGATCGCTGTCCCTGCCTTTTCGACCTCTGGCAGCTTCTGCTCCAGCGTCGCCAGCCGCTCTGCCGACTGGTGAATTTGCGGCCAATCCTGATGAATTTTCAGCACTGTTTTCCCGGCAGCTTCAATCTCTGGCAGGTTATCCTCCAATAGGAACAATCCCTTCTCCACTCTGCGGATCACGGGCAGCTCAGACTGAAACTGTCGGTCGATCCTGCCGAGAGCGGTCAGCACCGTCTCACTGAGGGTAGCGGTAAAATGCTCGCTAATCTGGGCCGTGATGGATGACGCACCCTTGGCCGTAATTTTAGGTGCAATCGCATTAATCTTCTCATTCACGGTGTATTCAACTTCCGGCTTATTCAGCCGACCTTCCAGAATACCGGCCATTTTGCTGGAAAAATCCTTAGAGATGACGACACTGGCATAATAATCCCCGCGTTGTACGCCATGCCTGGCCTGCTCTGCATCCACAAAGGTCCAGCCCAGACTCTTATTATGATGCAGGCTTTCCAGTACCTCCTCGCCGATGTTGAAGCTCTTGTTATCTACGGAAGCCCCCTCATCCAGACTGGCTACCGCAATCTTGATCCCTGAGGTGTTGCTGTAAGGGTCCCACACAGCCGCCACATTCACCCAATCATAGATGGAAGGCAGCACAACCAGCGCAGCTATCAGCAGAACTGCGGTCGGGACCTTGAATACATTGCGCCAATCGTTTCGGTAGATACGGATAATTCCAGCCATTTTCCGGTCACTCCCAGCCTCAAGTTTGGATATTTTAATATGCCCGGAGCAGCCTTCGTTTACTATGAATGGCGACTATTCAGTTTTTTTGCAGTAGTCCAAAAATATCTGCAACCTTTCCACCATTTCATCGTTATTAGTAGTACAATACTCGTTTGATTAACAACCCAAGGGGTAATTAATCTTATACTGTGTATCACAATGCCAAGGGGGAGATTTCATTGTTCAAGAAAAAGTCAGCTTATGTCCTGCCCGTTGTCGTCCTGTTATTCCTGTCCCTCATTACATCGGCAAGCACAGTCGGAACCCTGGCCCGCGCGGAAGGCCGCGGTGACACCGTTCAGCATGCAACCGTGTATATTCATTCTCTTCATTCAAATCAAGGTGTCTTATCGGCAAGCACTGATGAGATCGAATGGTATCAAGGTGCCGAAGCAGACAAAATTTTTGCCCAAAGAGAGCCGGAAGCCGCAGCAGAGCTGGGCGGAACGCCTGATGGATATTATATCGTGAACGACAGTCAGACACTTACTACCTACCGGGTAGCTCCTGATGCAACCGTGACTATGCAAATTTATGATCGTACCGGCAAGCTGGAGGATATTGACATTCACTGGAACGAGAAGATAAGCCTGGAGGAATTCACACATCAGTTTGCCAAGAATAACAATCTGGATCTGAGCCAGTTCCCTTACCATCTGACGATCAAAGACGGCGTAATCACATCGATCGTTCAGCAATACATCCCTTAACTCTAAAAAATTCAAATAGGCTGTGCTTGCTTGAAAGGTTGGTTTGATCCCCTTCAAGCAGGCACAGCCTTTTTAGATCCTTCTAATCCTTCTTATCTTTCTCATCTTTCTCATCTTTCTTATCTTTCTCGCTCCATTCATCCCCAGCCGAGTGCTGTATAATTGTCACCCCTTCTACCCACACTAATCATGTCTTTCAAACCACCGAGAAGGAGTGTTTCATATGCGTGAAGGTCTGATACCAACCGTTCTTGGAACCGTAGTTACTGCTTCTAGCGCCGCTTTTCTTGGCAGCAGGTATAAGATGGCTGCAACCGGCGTACTTGGATTTGGTCTGGCGCATATCGTGCTCGGCGCCATTGATCTGTTTGAGCATCGGTAATTGGTTGAAGGATACCGGACAACTCGTGCCACAGGCACGGTTGTCCGGTTTTTTTGTGCGCCGAGGGGCTTGTGGGGCTTGTGGGGCTTGTGGTTTTTACAGTAACTCTGGTCTCTCTGATATCTCCGTTATCTTTGGTTCTTTGGGTTGTGGAGTATTATGTATTTTATGGTAATTTATACTGATAACCAGACGAACCAGGGGAGTAACTTCTAGAAACAGATTGAACTGGACCTCTGTCAAGAAAGTAGACAGTCACGCAACGGATGTTTTAGTAAATTGCTGTGCAAAGCGAGCGGGAGAAAGATACCCCAGCGCGCCATGCATTCGTTTGCGGTTGTAATAAAATTCAATGTACTGAAAAATGGCATGGTATGCCTCTTCCTGGTTTTTGAAACGGGGTTACAGTAAATGAGCTCCTTCTTTAAAATACTGTGCCAGGACTCGATGCAGGCGTTATCGTAACAGTTTCCTTTGCGACTCATACTAGATTCCATTTCGTAGCTTTTCAATTGGTCAACATAATCCTTAGAAGTATATTGAGACCCACGGTCGGAGTGGTGCAAGAGCTCCTTACCTGGCCGTTTGGCTGCGTATGCAGCCTGCAGAGCGTCCAGAACCAGACTGGTTTCCATGTGATTGTACAAACGCCAGCCTACGATTTCACGTGTACATAAATCCATGACGCTGGCCAAGTACAACCGGGCTCCCCGGCAAGGGATGTATGTGATGTCCGTGACCCATACGGTATTGGGTTTGAGCACTTTAAATGCTTGATTCAGCGTGTTGGGGGCGATAGGGTTATTATGTTTAGAGTTCGTCGTCTGTACGCGGTAAGGTTTAGACACGACGGAGCGGAGCTTCATTTGCCGCATGTACACACTCACGGTGCGTTCAGTCACGGTATAGCCTTCTTGGTGTAGCAGACGGGTGATTTTCGGACTTCCATACCGCATCTTATGATCTGTAAAATGATACTGGATTCGCTCCATGACCGCTGCTTTGCGGCGTTTCTGTACGCTGGTTTTTCCCGTCCGCCACTTGTAGTAACCGCTCCTTGACACCTGCAAGGTGTCGCACATCTTCTCCAAGCGAAACTCGGAGCGATGATTCTCCATGAACCGGAATCTTAGTTCCTTGGTTTGCTGAAGATGTGCACCGCTTTTTTTACGATCGCCAGTTCTTCTTGAGCGTCGGTGAGTTGATGATCTTTCTCCTGAAGTTGACGACGCATCTCTTTCAATTCTGCTTCGAGTTCCCGTACGCGATCCACGCTCGCTGCCGGTTCATTTTTCAGCTCTCGAAACTGGCTCATCCACTGATGCAGCGTACTTTTCGGAATGTTAAGCTCTTCTGCTAAGTCACCTAAGCTCTTCGTCTGTTCTTGAATGAACTTTACGGTTTGCTTTTTAAACTCTTCGTTATATCGTTGTCTTTGTTCTCCCAAGTGAACACACCTCCACTGTTTTCATTATCGGTCTGTCCGTTAACAAGTGTCCACTATTTATTCTAATTGCAAACTGGAAGGATAACCTCTGGCCAATACTTAAAATAACGACATTTTTGTACCTTATATCCATCATTTTAGAGAAAAAAAGGAAATTAAGAGCATTTTTGCACCTTATTTCCCCACTTTCTCCTTAAAATACGTTCCATCGAAAGAATTAACATACAAAAATGCCCTTAATCTTCTTCCCGCCTTCTTTCTGGCCAAATTAAGATACAAAAATGCACTTATTTCAGCATTAGCGAGGCAGGCGAAAAGTAAGACGGGGGGGCGATGCGGAGAGCAATATAGGAGCAACGCGGTTAAACAGAGAACCCCTTCCATGCCACTCCTAGGAGGCACCATGGAAGGGGCCACAAACGGATTCAGTCAAAAAGGCAGCCGCCTGCGAAAATCGCATAGGCTGCTGCCACCCTAAGCTCAGGCTTGAGATTAGGGGCGGTGCTTTCCGCTCGAACAAGAGCGAAGGGCCGGAGGAATTCTGGAGAAACGATAGTGTTCGCCTTTAAAGTCCGATTTCACCCTATAATCTCTTATTACAATCAGAAATCGGACTTTAACAGCGATCGGAAGAACCCTCCGGCCCGTAGCGGCTCCAGTTCAGCGCCCCCCCGCCCCTAGTCTAAATCAGTGAGCCACCCAAACCATCATTTTACACAAATATAAAACAACCGCTGGGCATCATCATCCGCCTCAACCCATTCGAAATCAGCGAACGTCTCCACGCTGGAGAAACCCGCCTTAAGCAGCTCCGCCTTTAACCATTCCGGTTCGTAAGCGCGCTGGATGTGCGTCTCCTCGAAACGACGGTACAGACCGTTGCCTCTTTCTTCACGGGCAAATATGGACAGATGATGCTCAATCTCGCGTCGTGGCACGTCCAGCTCACAAGTCCAGATATAGGATACGGATTCCTCATCCAGAATAAAAGGCTGTTCTTCCTCATAGCGGATCAGCGTATTCGGATGATGGACGTCAAACAGGAATGTTCCTCCCGGCTTCAATCCAGCATAGGTACGGGCGAAGACTGCGCGGATATCTTCCTCTTCCACGACATAGTTCAAGCAATCGCAGAATGAAATTACAGAATCCACAGGCTCGGGAAGTTCCCAGGCTTTCATATTCTGATTGACCCAACGAACGCTTCCCTCTCTAAGAAAACGCCGTCCGTGCGGATGATCCTCCATCTTGCGCTGAGCAACCGCTAGCATGTCCTCCGAGAGGTCAATGCCCGTCATCCGGTAGCCGGCTCCTGCCAGCGGAATTGTGATCGTCCCTGTTCCGCAGCCTAGCTCCGCCACCGTCAGCGGCTTCCCGTATTTGCTCCAGGCCGTCTCGGCAAATGTAATCCAGTCTGGGTAGGGCATGTCCGCCATCAGCTCATCGTATACATAAGCAAATTTCCCGTAGGAAGGCACTGCGTTCACCGCACTTTCTATAATCAGGCTTATTGTCCGTCTTGGCTGGATTCGCCCTCAGGAGTACCGTTTCCTTCAGCGGAAGCATCCTCCTGCGAACTCGCCAGGTAGGTCCAGTTTTCCTTCTGGGTAACCAGGCCTTCCTTCATGAGTTTGCCAAGCGCCCGTTTGAAGGCTGATTTGCTGATGCCAAAGCGCTGCTTGATAATATCCGGAGGCGTCGCATCCGAATAAGGCATCGAGCCGCCAGGACGGGATTTCAGGAATTCCAACAGTGTCGTGGAATCCACATCACGGCCGATTTCCTTACGCTGGCTCATCGAAAGATTCACCCGGCCATCCTCGCGAACATGCGATATCCGCGCTCCAATCTGTTCGCCCAGGCGAAGCAGTCGACTGCGTTCAGAGGAATGGACCATGCCGATGATGCCAAAGCCCAGTACACCAGCGTCCACAAGGACGAATGTCCCCATTTGCAGCGGCTTGTACACTCTGGCGGAGACGGTCTGGCCCTTCCAGGACTCAGGCGCTGCTACCGCGAGTGGAGCTAGCTCCTGCTCACCGGCCAGCTTCGCACGCAGACGGCCTTGCTTGTCGTGTTCCATAAGAACAAACACTTTATCACCAATCTGAGGCTTAAGCTCGTTCAGATCAGGCAACTCACGGATGGGAAGCAGCAGTTGACGGCCAAGTCCCATTTCCAGAAAGCAGCCCAACCGGGGATGGATGTCCGCTACTTCCAGCAGCGCCAATTCACCAAGCTGCAGGTATGGCTTATTCAAAGTAGCAGCAAGGCGGTCTTCCGTGTCAAAGAAGATGAACACTTCCAGCTTGTCGCCCGCTTTAGGTTTGCTTTTGTTAGCCAGCTCCGTATAGTGAAGCATGACCTCTTCGTCACCGTTGGTCAAAAAATAACCGTAAGGAGATACTTCACGTGCTACCGTTAAGGTAACTGTAGTTCCAGCAATCAGGTTCATACCGTCTCCACAACCTTGGCATCGGACCACAGACGCTCAATATTGTAATATTCGCGCTCATCGCGGTGGAAGACATGGACAACCACATCTCCCAGGTCCATCAGCACCCAGCGTGCAGAATCCATCCCTTCAATACCGCGGATGACACCGCCTGCTTCATGCACGACTTTACGAACCTCGGTAGCAATGGCTTGCACCTGGATATCGGAATTACCGTGACAGATGACAAAGTAATCGCTGATCGGTGAAATATTGCGCAGATCCAGCGCTACAACATTCATTGCTTTTTTATCTTCAGCAGCTTTAAGCGCCAGCTGCAATAGCTTGCTTGATGGTAGACTCATTCTTTTTCCTCCAATATTCTGACTAAATCATTTCGGGCCAATACGGTCAGCGGAAACACAATCCGGCGTTTCTCGAGCAGCAGGCTGATGGTAGAATCGAAACCGGCCACCAGTCCGTCCTCAAGACTGACTTTCGCCTGCTTGCGGATGTGATTGACACCCGGAAAGTCACGTCCCGGCTCAATGTAATCGGCGAGGCAAACGACCTTCTCCAAGATTTCCATGCCTTCACGGCCTGAGGTATGATACCTTATGGCATCCAGCACCTCGGAATCGGTAATGCCATAGTCATGTTCTGCGACAAAAGCTCCCACTTCTGCATGCCAAAGCTGCTTGTCATGCGACAGCAGTTCTTTGGACAAACCATTCTGCTCAATAATGTCCCGCATGCGCTCCACAGGCCAATATTTTGCTACATCATGCAGAATGGCTGCAGTTTCCGCGCGAACAGGGTCAGCTCCGTACGTTTCCGCCAGCTTGACGGAGGACTCCATGACGCCCAGCGTATGCTTCCATCGCTTGTCGGGCATCTGCGCAGAGACTGCCTCAATCAGCGCCTCACGACTGTATGCCATATAGTCCACCCCTTTGCACATATTCATAAACACCATCCGGTACCATATACCGGATCGACCTGCCTTCAGCCGCCCGCTGCCGAAGCATCGTCGATGATATATCCACCTGCGGCATATCCGCAAGTGTAACCCGGCCGGCAATATGATCAGGCAGAGACCCCAGATCCAGCGGCGTCCCAGGTCTGCCCACACCAATAAAGGTCAGGCGCTGCACCAGCTCATCGATTGACTGCCACTTCGGCAGATACTCCACCATGTCGGCTCCAATGATGAAATAAAACTCCGAATACGGATGCTCGGTTTGCAGTTCTCTGATCGTATCAATGGTGTAGGAGACCCCGCCTCGCAGGACCTCAAGGTCCAGTGTACGGAAAGAGGGGTGTTGCTTCACCGCCTCCTGCACCATGGCCAGTCTGTCTTCACCTGATACCCCAGCTTCGTGCTTGTGCGGGGGAATATGTGAAGGCATGAACCAGACTTCATCGAGACCGTAGGTATCTCTTGCCGATTCCGCCGCCAACATATGACCGATATGGGGAGGATCGAAAGTTCCTCCCATGATTCCAATCTTCAAGAGGATCGCCTCCCCGTTTTCTTCTCAATTCCCGTTTGATTCCTGCTATGTTAACGCGGCAGTTCAATCGTCTTGTTGTCACGGGATTCTTTGTACAGAACGATGGTCTTCCCAATAACCTGTACAAGCTCCGAACCCGATTGTTCGGCCAGTGCAGCACCGATTTCCTTTGGATCTTCAATATTGTTATTCAACACACTAATCTTCATCAGTTCCCGTTTCTCGATAGCTTCCTCGATATGACGAACCAGATGATCGTTCACGCCGCCTTTGCCGACCTGAAATACAGAATCAAGATGATGTGCCAATGAGCGCAGGTAGCGTTTTTGTTTTCCAGTTAACATAAATGAACAAAACTCCTTAATTAACATATTATTACCCTAAACCAGTAAATTCATTGCTTATGCTTCGCCGCCGAGGCTTTCCTCAATGGTTTGGCGCATAATATCCACAGGAGCAGTCTGTCCTGTCCAGTATTCAAGAGCATAAGCACCTTGATAGACGAACATCCCCAGACCTCCGTGAATGATACAGCCTCTTTCCAGGCTCTCCGTAAGCAGCCGCGTGTGCAGCGGGTTATAGATTAAGTCGCTGACCACCATCCCGGGATGCAGCAGTGCCGGATTTACCGGCAGTCCGTCGATATGGGGATACATCCCGACAGAAGTGGTGTTAATCAGCACATCGATATCCTTCAAATGCTTCCCCATGTCATCCAGGGAGATTCCGGTCAAGCTGCCCGATCCGCTCCATTCTGCCGCCAGATCCTGAGCCTTGTCCGCAGTGCGGTTGGCAATGACGATGGAAGCAGGCGCTTCCTGAAGCAGGGCAGCCACAATTCCTCTGGCTGCTCCACCTGCCCCAATCACCATGATCCGGGCACCGGACAAATCAGAGATCGCTTCTGCCTTCAAAGAACGTACATACCCGATGCCATCTGTGTTGTAGCCTGTGAGCACACCATCATCATTGACAATGGTATTCACAGCACCGATAGCAAGTGCACTCTCATCCAGCCGATCCAGATATTCCATCACTGCTACCTTGTGTGGAATCGTGACATTGACCCCGCGAAAGCCCAGCGTCCGAATCGCGTGCACGGCCTCGCCGAGATCCTCAGGCTTCACATGCAGGGGCACGTAAGCCCCAGGAATGCCCATAGCTTTCAAAGCGGCACCGTGCATCAGCGGGGACTTGGAATGTCCGATAGGGTCTCCCATTACACCCAGCAGGATATCACCGTTCTTGTACTTCACGGCAGTAGATTCCATACCGGCCGTCCCCCTCTCTCTAAATCAGCGAAGGGCGGGTAAGCACCTTCACGCCGCGCGGAACGTGAACGGCCACAACCGCACCTTCCGTTCCATTGATTTTAATCCAGCCCAGACCCGAAATATATAGATCGCTGAGGCTGTTTCGGCCAATACGGAACTCGTGACGCTGCCACTGCGGCAGCTCATCCATAATATCCGCTGCCGGAGGTGACAGCATGACACCGCGATGATTCGCGTATAGCTCGTCTGCACGTTCAAGCTTCGTGCGGTGAATTTTCAGCGTTCCACTAATGAAACAGGTAAACGACTGGCGTTCCCCCTGCACAAAATCAAATCGTCCCAGTCCGCCAAAGAAAAGCGACTGCCCTGCATTCAGCTGATACACCGCAGGTTTCAACGGATTTACAGGCATAACCGCATCCAGATCACGACGGTGCACTAATTCACTGTAGCGCCAAGGATAGACAATCCCTGGAGTATCAATAATGTAATGACCGTCGTCCAGCGGAATCTTCACTGTATCCAAGGTTGTACCCGGATAGCGTGAAGTCGTCAATTCCTGATCCAGATCGCTATAGTCTGAGATCAGACGGTTAATCAGCGTGGATTTACCCACATTGGTCGCCCCTACGACGTAGACATCGCGTTGACCACGCAGTTCAGAGACTGCTTCCAATAGCCGGTCAAAGCCTTGATTGCGCTTCGCGCTGCAGAGTACAATCTCGGCTGTACGCAATCCATGCTCTTTGCAGCGTTGTTGCACCCAGTTGCGGACTTTGTTCCAGTTCGTAACCTTCGGCAGTAAATCGCTTTTGTTCACTGCGAGAATAACAGGGTTATTGCCAACAAAGCGCTGCAGACCCGAAATTAAACTGCCTTCAAAGTCGAACAAATCGACAATATGAATGACAAGGGCATTCTTCTCGCCTACTCCGCTCAGCAGACGCAGAAACTCATCCTGATCCACCGATACGGAAGAAGCTTCATTATAGTTCTTGATACGGAAACAGCGCTGACAGATCACAGGCTCCCGATTAAAAGCCGACTCAGGGATGAAACCTGGAAGCTCTCTGTCCTCAGTCTGAAGCTTAATGCCGCAGCCGCTGCATTTAACAGGGCGCTGTGTTTCACTGTGTTGATTCATTGGGGTTTTTCCTCCTCGTGCCACAATCCTTTTTTGCGGAGCCTGCTTTGGGCAATCCGCTCTACCCGACGGTTGAACCTTGTGCCGATCCCCTCATCCTTGATGGAAATGGGTAACACAAGCACCGTGTACAAACCAAGCCGGTTGCCTCCATACACATCGGTCAGCATCTGATCTCCCACCACAATCGTTTGATTAGGTGACAGATCCATCATCTTCATGGCCTTATGAAAGGGAGCATTGATTGGCTTGCGGGCCTGATGTACAAATTCAATATTGAGCGGTGTGGCAAAACGCGAGACCCGGTCCATATTATTATTGGATACAATAATCAGCTTGAAACCCAGTTCCTTCACCTTCTGGAACCATACCAGCAGTTCAGGAGTCGCTAACGGCGCCTTCGCGCCAACCAGCGTATTATCCAGATCCGTAATGATGCCCCGGTAGCCTTGCTGATACAGCTCTTCCAGAGCGATATCGAACACCGTATTCACCCGGAGCTTCGGGACCAACTTTTCAAACAATACGTTCACCTCGATTTCATACAAAAAACTATATCATACTCTATGGTCTTCGCAAACAAAGCCAAGGCAGAATTCCATCTGCCCCGGGGCTTCATCTGCCGGCTTTCATGCTTTTCCGCAGCCGCAAAGCTTCAGTATACACTGTGCGCCAGTCTTTGTCTTCTATAACATCCGGACTGTATTTCGCCTGTTCGAACATGCCTAGCAGAACCTTCAAATTTTCAGCTGCCGCGGGCCGTTCCTTGCTCCAACGAGCCACCGATTCACGCAGCGTTTCATGGCTTTCCTTCCTCATGCCTCTGCGCCGCATATATTTGACCCAACGACCGGTCTCAATCAGCACTTTCTGATCGGGGGTCAAAGGACCGCCGCCTTTCAGGCGCTGCAGCAGAAAACGCAGCTTGAGACGGTGGTTCCAAAGCTGGAACCCACCCCACAGCAACAGTACCGCTGCAGCTAATACCACTGCCCAAGTTCCCATACGGAATCCCTTTTGGCCTGCCGCTGCAGCTTTGGCTGCTTCTTCTTGGTCCTCCTCGTTCTGCTGATCTGTTTGAGTATCACGGTCCGGGGTCTCATTCTGTACTAACAACGGAACGTTGAAGCCTGGCGTCGCCTCTACAGGAACCCAGCCATATTCCCCAAAATACACCTCGGCCCAGGAATGGGCGTCCGCATCTGTAATCGTATAATTGTTATTGGCTGCTCCACCCGGCCGCATTCCCAGATTATCCGGCATCTCGGGCTGCTCTCCCGGCGCATAGCCCTTCACCCAGCGGGCAGGAATATTCAGGGAACGGGCCATAGTGACAAGTGCGGTAGAGTAATAATCGCAGTAACCTTCCTTAATTTCAAACAAGAAGCTATCCACAAAATCAGAACTCTTGGCACGCGAGAGATCTGGCTGATTGGTGTATGGAAAGTTCAGCTGTAAATATTGTTGCAATAGCGCTGTTTTTTCATACGGAGTGCTGGCATCGGCCGTAATCTCCTTAGCCAACTCCTTTACCCGTTCCGGGAAATCCCCCGGCAGTTTCAATAGCGCCGGATCAATTTCTTTACCGCCGTACAATTGATCAAAGCTTTTCTTGCTTAGCTCTTGAACAGGAATGACCGGAACTGCCGAAGTCACTTCATAAGTCTGGGGGTAAGGGAGTTTCTTCCCGTCTGCATCCCACAAAAGCTCACTGTCCCGGTTCCGCCAGAACAGGCCATCGCTCTGAGCTTCTTCGTTAACAGAATTTACGGTTGTAATGGAGTAGCCCCCGAAGATTACGGGGTACTCATAGCTGTTTAGCATCCTTACCGTTTGCTTTAACTCACGAGTTTGTATCTTTGAAGGGATAGCGTCCAGGGTTGCACCGACCTCTGCAGGCCGAAGCGGACCTCTTGTCAGCCGATCATCATCACTCCAGCCTTTCCCCGAATATACGTTTCTGGTCTCTCCACGCATATATGTGCGCAGATCGGATATGACGCTCATTACGGGCGCATAATCAAAATTAAACCCGCCCCCCAGCTTATTGTCATCCAGGCTGTACCCGGAGGAGGTCTTATTGGCTGAACTCTTCCCCCCGCTCGTGTCTGTTGAGCTTGATAACCCGCCACCAGCACCAGGACCATCGCCACTCCATTCTTTCCAAGCCGTATAAGGGTCAGTCAATGTAGGCCGAACCTCCGGCATGTTGATTCCTGTAAGAATGACCAATGAAAATATAATGGCGATATTCACAACAGCTTTTAAGGGATAGTCCAGCAAATAGGACCAGCCGTGCGGATAACGAACCTGGAAACTCCGCAGATGCTGACTGACCAGCCAGCCCATCCCTGCGAACACTGTCCACGCAACCTCCTGCCATAACACCGATGAAGTGAAGGAATCCAGTGCCCCGAAGGCAGCAATGTTCATTCCGATAAACATCAGAATACGCGCCTTTGTATTGACCCACCAGGAGGTTAACAGCAACAGCGCCCACGCTCCAAGGACAAAGGCCAGATACGGTGTAGATTGGGCTGCGATATCCGTTAGCCATTCTCCTTTGGTCTCATAAATCATATCTGTATCATAAATTCCAAAATGCAGAAGCGTCCGGTACAGGAGATACAGCACAGCACAGGCTTCGATTAGCAGGCGATATACCCGCTGAATGGGCAATAGTATTTCTATAATTGCTACAGCAACAAGAACAATCATTACGGAGGCCGTCGTCTCTCGCAGCCAGACCGGATCAGTATAAGAAAGCCATTGCAAGGCAATGATGGTCGCCCATAACAGGCTAAACGCATAATGCCAGTTTGATTTCAGCAGATTAAGCCAGCTTTTCATCTCAGGATTCCCCTCCCAATACAGCAGGAAGTTCTTGTAGTGAATCGATGCTATAACCTGTAACCCCGCGGGCCTTCAAAATTTCCAGCCAGCTCCCGTTGCGATTCACCCCTGCCGGGTTCTGTACATGCAGATGAGAAGGCGTCATGCCACGGCTTTCAGCCCAGCGCAAGGTCTCCAGCACAGGCTGACCACTCAACGGGCTGACCAGCACGAAATAAGCCCCCTTAGGGAACATTCGGTGCGCCTTCTCCAGCCGGGCCACAATCGAGCCCCGACCCTCGGCATTGATATCTATCAGGTAATGCAGCATCTTCTGCCGCTCCGCCCCGCTCTCAGCCGGAGAGAAGACCTTGGTAGTCTTATCCAGACAGCACAGGCCTATGCCAATCCGTTCACGGATACCAAAACCAAGCAGTGAAGCCGTTATCGAGATTGCCAGTTCCAACTGTGCAGCCGTATCATATGCTCCCGAGCCGCCGTCCAGGACTATCATCGTCTTGGGAATAGATTCGTGTTCGAATTCCTTAGACTTCCACGCTCCAGTCTTGGCAGTGGCATTCCAGTGAATACGAGTCAGACGGTCACCGTATGCATAATCGCGGACACCATTGATCTGTGTGGTCTCTCGTCTGGACTGAGCCAGGGAGACCTGCGGACCGGCCAGCCTTGATTTGCGCTCATACAGCTGCCAGCGTGGAACGAATATCGCCCGGGGAAGGACCCGGAACTGGCCTCCGGCCGCAAATGAACCTTTGTGCTCCACGAGTCCGAAAATGTCCTCGCTGAGAATATCCGTCTCCCCGAAAGTATAGCTGCCGCGTTCCATTGGCGGTGTCTGAAAACGTAGTTCCCCCTGACCCTTGAGATTCGTAATCAGGCTATCTTCGAATACCCAGCTCTCGCCGTTATGTCGTTTCATAACTTCGCGCACAACAACATAGGGCAGTGGAAGAAAGCCGGGGATCGTTACGTTAAGCCGCACTCGCAGGTGTCCGCCTGCGGACAGCAGATCAGGCTTCTCCTGCTCAGAATGGAAGCTGCGGGAGCCGGTAGCCCGGCGAACACCGCCGAGCCCTCCGATAATTAGATAAAGGATGAGAACAGAAACCATAATAAACAGCATAATCGATGTTTTTCCACCTTGAAACAATACATACAGCAATGTAATACCCCAAATTGCGAGGATGCCGGCGAACTTCGCCGGCTGAATGACAGCGGCCGCCGCAGACAGATAACGTCTCATGTTATTGCCTCATTGTGACAGGCACATGGATATTTTGCAGGAGCTTCTGCAGCAGGGAATCAACACTAATATTATCCAGGCGCGATTCTGGACGCAGCAGAATCCGGTGTGACAATGCATAAGGGGTAAGAATCTTGACATCATCAGGCAGCACATAATCACGCCCCTGCAAGAAGGCAAAGGCTTTGCAGGCCATCATGAAGGACAGAGAGGCACGCGGGCTTGCACCGAGCAGCACCAGTGGATGCTCACGGGTCATCCGCACCACATCCAGCAGATAGTTCAGCACAGGTTCGCTGATGTAGACCTCACGGATCTCTTCCTGGATCATAGCAATCTGCTCCATGCTGGTGACCGGCGTAAGCTTGTCTACCGGCTGGCCGTCTTGATGCGTAAGCAGCAGCGTCTTCTCTGTCTCCGCATCAGGATAACCCAGACTGATGCGCAGCATGAACCGGTCCAGCTGGGCTTCCGGCAATGTATACGTCCCCTCAAAATCAATCGGGTTCTGGGTCGCGCAGAGCATAAACGGATGTGGAAGCGTATACGTCTCGCCGTCTACGGTGACATTACGTTCCTCCATCACTTCAAGAAGCGCTGATTGTGTCTTGGTTGTGGCGCGGTTAATTTCATCTGCGAGTAGAATATTCGTCATGACCGGTCCCGGGCGGAAATGGAACATTTCGTCCTTAGGGTGATAGACGGACACACCGGTTATATCACTCGGCAGAATGTCAGGATTGCACTGGATACGGCGGTAATCGCCGGACATGGATCTGGACAGTGCACGAATCAGTTGGGTTTTACCCGTACCCGGCACATCCTCGATGAGGACGTGACCTCCGGCGAGCATTGCTGTCAGCAGGAGCTGTATTTCGAATGATTTTCCAAGGATGCAGGATTCAAGGTTGTGGCGTACAGTGTTCATGATATGCATAGATTCTTGACGTACGGGCATGAATGGTAAACCTCCTATGTCAGAATGAAGCAGTATTAATTTTATTTTACATGATTAGGGGACCCAAAGTACATTATGGAAGCAACTGAATTATAGATAATGCTATTTCTATGTATGTAAAAAAAATCACTAGCCAATCCCAATACTTCAGCGCATAGAAAAAGCAAGCCAGGAATGTCATCCCAGCCTGCTTGTAAGTATCCCTTATCCCTTCGGTCTGACCAGAAGTGCAGCCAGAAACGAGAACACAATAGCTGATGAAATCCCGGCGCTTGTGATGTCGAAAATCCCGGTCACTACGCCGATCCATCCATCCCGCTCCAGTTCCGTCAGCGCCCCGTGCACCAGGGAATTACCAAAGCTCGTTATAGGTACAGAAGCGCCCGCACCAGCGAATTTGACTAACGGATCATACAGACCGAAGGCATCGGCAATTGCGCCCGCTACGACGAGTGTACTCATGGTATGCGCAGGTGTCAGCTTCAGCACGTCGAACATTAGCTGTCCAATAACACAGATCGCTCCGCCAACCAGAAAAGCCCACAAATAAATCATGCTTCTTCACCTCCACTCTCCAGGGACACTGCATGTGCAACACAAGGAATGCTCTCACCCTGCTGATAGGATATCGGGGATAGTAATGCACCTGTAGCAACTACTAATACTCTTTTGAGCTCACCTTTTCTCAGGCGCTTCAAGATATGCCCATAAGTTACCACTGCGGAACAGCCGCAGCCGCTTCCTCCTGCAATGACGTACTTCTGCTTCTCCAGATCATAAATGAGCAGACCGCAATCATCGAACCGGGTCTGTTCCATTGGTATCCCTTCCTTAGCCAACAGTGTCTTGGCGATCGGCAGGCCTACGGAGGCCAAATCTCCGGTTACAATAAGATCATAATGTCCAGGGGAGAGGGTCGTGTCGCGAAAATGAGCCGTAATGGTATCTGCTGCAGCCGGGGCCATGGCATTCCCCATATTAAAGGGGTCAGTAACTCCCAAATCCATTACTCGTCCAATTGTGGCATGCGTCACTACCGGCCCTTTGACAGAACCATCATTACGGCCGACAATCGCACAGCCCGAGCCTGTGACGGTATACTGCGCGGTAGGCGGCTTCTGCGATCCGTACTCTGTTGGAAAACGGAACTGTTTCTCCACCGTACAGTTGTGACTGGCAGTTCCGGCCAGCGCAAGCTTGGCACCGCCTGTATCCACAATCATTGACGCAAGGGCCAAACTCTCCATAGACGTAGAACAGGCACCGAATACCCCAAGATAAGGAACTCCAAGCTTACGGGCTGCAAAAGAGCTGCTGATAATCTGATTCATCAGGTCGCCCCCAACAAAGAAATCCAGATCCTCCTGCTTCACGCCGGCATTTATAAGTGCCAGTTGTGAGGCTTTCTCGAACAGCACCCGTTCTGCCTTTTCCCAAGTCTTCTCGCCCATCTTCAGCGAGTCATAAATAAAGTCAAAATCCGAGGCCAGCGGCCCCTCTCCTTCCTCAGGACCGACAACGGAGGAAGACCCCAAAATGACAGGTCGTGAAGTGAATTCCCAGGTCTGGCTGCCAAGCTGCTTCATATTTAATGTCCACCTCCAAAGCCCATCAAGGCATAAATTACACCAATGATGAATGCTGCAACGGTTCCAAAAACGATAACTGAACCTGCCAGCTTAAACATATTGCCACCTACACCGAGCACAAGCCCTTCGGCCCGATGCTCCAGCGCAGCGGAGCACATGCTGTTAGCAAAGCCCGTAACCGGCACCGCCGTACCGGCACCAGCCCATTGCGCCATCTTGTCGTAGACGCCGAAACAGGTCAGGATAACGGAAATGAGAATCAGTGTAGCTACGGTTGGACTGGCCGCTACCCTAGAGCTCATTCCGAAGATCGCCATATATGCTTCCTGGATACCTTGTCCAATGAGACAGATCAGACCGCCAGCCAGAAAGGCACGGATACAGTTTTTTCCGACAGGACGGGCAGGAACATAAGGCTTGGACAATTTCTCATAGGACTCCGGGGTCAAGGAATCGAGCTTCAGCTTAACCCCTGAACGCTTTGTTTTAACCGGCAATGAGCACACCTCCTATGGTTTAGCGAAGAGGAGCCTGTAGCAGTCAGGTTCCCGCTTCTACAGGCTCCAGAACTGTCTTCGCTTAGAAGTTTTTCCTTATTGTTCGCTATCTGGTCCCTCCTTATGTCCTCCTGTGCTCAGGTAAAATACAGCAGGATTACAATAAGCAGCAAAAACAGTATTAAGATGAACACCGCTTCATTCGGCGGACCATACCGCGTGCTGTATCTGCGCCGGACACCATATCCATAGACAGCCCGGGTCTGCACCCTTCCTTGGGGCCTGCTTCTCATAACCCTCATCGTTATCAATCGCTTCCTTTCTTTCAGCCCCTGCGATCAGGGCTACTACTGCATAGTATTCGTGGAGACGACGCCCGGTGTCGTTTTATCCGCGAGACGTGGACAAGTGGTTCCAAAATGTTCATACTAGACGTTAGTAAAGGAGCGATTGCATATGAATCAAGAAACACTCGATTTGTTCAAAACACTTACCGAATTCCCTTCAGCCCCGGGCTTCGAGCGTGAGCTGCGCGCCTATGTCAAAGAGGCTATGTCCCCTTATACCGACGAATTCGTCCAGGACCGCCTCGGCAGCCTGTTCGGCGTGCTGCGCGGCGAAGAGAACGGTCCTAAGATCATGGTGGCGGGACATTTCGACGAAGTCGGCTTTATGGTTACCGGCATCACTGACAATGGAATGATCAAGTTTCAGCCACTAGGCGGATGGCTCTCCTCAGCGGTGTCTTCACAGCGGCTGCACATCATTACACCGAAGGGTCCGCTGACAGGTGTTGTAGGAAGCACCCCTATCCACCTGCTGAGCAATGAAGAGCGCACCAAGACAAGTGAGATCGGCAAAATGTACATCGACATCGGTGCAGATAGCCGTGAGGAAGCTCAAAGCTTCGGCGTATCTCTAGGTCAGCAGATCGTGCCAATCTGCCCGTTCACTCCACTAGCCAATCCCAAGAAGATCCTGGCTAAAGCCTGGGATAATCGCTACGGTGTAGGTCTGGCCCTGGAGCTTGTCAAAGAGCTATCCGGCAAAAAGCTTCCTAACACCGTGTACGCTGGTGCCACCGTACAGGAAGAAGTTGGCCTGCGGGGCGCTCGTACAGCTGCCAACCTGCTCAATCCGGATATTTTCTTCGGTCTGGACGCCAGTGCAGCTGCCGACATGACCGGTGATCGTCAGGCCTTCGGCCAGCTTGGACAAGGAGCGCTTCTGCGCATCTACGACCCAACGATGATCACCCACCGCGGCCTGATCGAGTATGTACAGGATACCGCCGACACTCACCGTATCAAATATCAGTATTTTGTCTCCCAAGGCGGAACTGATGCAGGACAAGTACATGTCAGCGGTATCGGAATTCCCTCTGCAGTGATCGGAATCTGCTCCCGTTATATCCACACGGCTTCCTCAGTCATCCATAGCGATGATTACGCGGCTGCCAAGGAGCTGTTGATCAAGCTAGTAGAAGGACTTGACCGTACCACCTTGCAGACAATCCTGGAGAACAGCTAATCAGGACAAACACATATGAACGAAACAAAGACGGCCGGGAGAATATCCCGGCCGTCTTTGTTTAATTTCCTTTATTTATTCCTGCCACCGACAGGTCTAATTCTAGTTTGCCTTTAACTTGTCATATTCCGCCAAGACCGACTGATGCACCTTGTGATCGGCAGCAAGACCGGTATATTTAGCCACTGTTGCCGATAGTCCGATATCTGCAAGGGAAGCCTGAAGCTCGACTGCTTCTGGATCATCCTTAACATCAAACAACAGCGCAGCTGCCATCGAACGTGTCAGAGCTGTGAAAGCAAGTCCTGCTTCATACGCCTGAACTGCCGGAGAAACGAGACGATCGTTCGGAGACAGCTTGCGGATCGGAGAACGTCCGACACGAGAGACTTCATCCGTCAGCGCCGGATTACGGAAGCGCTCCAGAATTTTATCAATATACTTGCCATGCTCGGCTTTATCAAAACCATGCTTGTTCACCAGGACAGCCCCAGTCTCTTCAAGCACTTCGCGCACACGTGCAGTCAATGCATCGTCGGCCATTGCTTGCTGAATGGTTTCGTAGCCCTTCAAGTAGCCTAGATACGCCGCAGAACAGTGACCCGTGTTCACCGTGAACAGTTTACGTTCGATGTACGGCTCCAGGTTATCTACATAATGAACCCCGTTTACAGGCTTGTAGCCCGGAATCATTTGCGATGCATCCACAACCCATTCATAGAACGGCTCGACAACCACCTTCAGGATATCTTCATGCTGCTGCAGTGGGACAATCCGGTCCACAGCGGCATTCGGAAATGCAACCGAAGTATCTGCTTTACGTCTAGTCTCTTCATTCAGCTTGGCATACACCAGCTCCTTGAGCTGTGCACTGCCGCCGATAGCATTCTCGCAGGCGATGACATGCAGTGGGGACGAGGAACCCGCCAGCCGCCGGGTAATCCCTTCGGCAACAGCACCCGCGATATGTTTCAGAATAGATACACCTACAGCGGTAGTCACTAGATCAGCATCAGCAATAGCTGCCGCTACCTCATCACCGTGTGTGACACTGCTGAGTGCTGTGACGTTGCGAACAATCACTGTCTCTTGACCTTCGCTGGCCAAGGTAACAGGATATTCACCACGCTGCTTAAGCTGCGAGACGAACGCCTCATTCACATCGACGAAAGTAACCTCATACCCTGCTTGGGACAACAGAAGGCCGATAAACCCTCTGCCGATATTGCCTGCGCCAAAGTGTACAGCCTTCATTACTCGAGGCCTCCTTCGAAGATGGCAAGAACGTCAGCCGGTGTCGCTGCACTCATAACACGCTCGATGGCATCATCTTCGCTGAAGATCATCGCTACATTAGTCAGGATCTCCATATGTCCGTCACCAGCTGCGGCAATACCAATGACAACAAATGCTGGCTCATCGCCGCCAAAATCCACCCCATCCGGGAAGCGCAGAATCGACAGTCCAGTGGACTTGATGAATGGTCTGCCTTCTTTGGTGCCGTGAGGAATAGCCAAGCCTTCACCCATATAAGTGGAGACTACCTCTTCGCGGTCCAGCATCTTCGGAATATATTCTTCGGTTACATGACCTGCGTCTACTAATAGCTGCCCGGCCATTCGAATGGCTTCATATTTATCCTTGGCAGTGGCGTTCATCATTACTTTATTTTCAGACAGTATACTCATATGGTTTCTCTCACTTTCAAAGTTTATTTTCGAAAAAACGTAAAAGTTCGGACGACAGATACCGCCGGATTTCCGGCTCCGCCCGCTCCTCCAGCAGCTTTACCAGCTCTGTATTGAGCAGCATAGCGCTGATCTCGCTCAGGACCTCCAGGCTTTCCTTGGACAGCTTGCGCGGGGCAAGCATGAGCAGGATAACCCTGACTTCCGTCTCGCCATCCAGCTGTACAGGCTGTTCCAGCCGGTACAGCGTCAGGGAAGACTTATGAATATGGCTGCTCCGTGTATGGAACAGCGCCAGCCGGGTATCTGGAATCACCTGGCTGGCCATCCGTTCCCGCTCCAGAAGCCGGTCCAGTACCAGCCCGGTGTCACCGATCACACCGAAATCTGCAATCATGTCCAGCATGACGGCCAAAGTGGCCGGCAGGTTCATTCCGCTATTGTCGAGCGAATAGAGGCGGAAGCGTTCAATCAGACTGAGCATCTCTTCCAAAATGACGCTATAACTCTTCATTCGGTCGAAAGCGGCTTCTTCCCGAACAACAGTCCCTGATTCACCTGCAGGAGGTTCTTCACGTTCTTTCGGCACAGTATTTTGTATATAGCTCAGCAGCTTCTCTATTTCTTCCCCTGTTAGCAGGGGGCTGATCTTGATATATCGATCACCCGGCAGGGGTAAATCGATAGTGGAGATAATAAGGTCATAATCTTCTTCCGGCAGACGGGCTGCCTCATACCAAGAGACATTTCCCATGACCTCAATCTGCGGCAACTCTTTATTCAGCCTGGTAGCCAGCAGCCGTGAAGAGCTCAGTCCGCTGGCACAGACCAGTATGGCCCGAACACTGCGTCTGAGCTGATTCAGTCTTTCCATGGAGGCGCCGAAGTGCATCACCAGAAAGCCAATCTCCTCGTCGGGAATGACAAGATCCAGGTTCAGATCTTCTACAGAATCCCGGACAGTCTGAAACAAATACTCGTAATCCTTACGAATCGGACCCAGCAGCGGATTACGGATGCGGGTTCCTTCACGAATCCGCTTCAAAGCAGGGTTGATATGCTCTATCACTCCTTCCCGAAGGGAACGGTCGCGCAGGAATGGAACCCCGGTACGCTTTGCGATGCTATCCGTCAGTCTGTAGACAATCTCCACCAGTTCGATGTCCCCGTACGCAAAACCAGTCGAAGAGAATGACTCCTGCACCCGGTCGAACAGTCCTGCTATATAGAGAATTTCTGTTCTCGGAAATGTCATACCCAGGATATGGCCCAGTTGCAGGACGAATTGCTCCGAAGCAGCAATATTCCGGTGGTCGGACATTCGCGGGTACCCCACATCTTCCGTGAGATCAATTTCCCTGCCGATACAGATCCGTCGTACAGTGACAGACAACCCCAGCAGCAGCTCCATATAGACGATTTCGGGCAGCTCCGCAGTCCATTTCCATTCCATGTCCCAGAGCGTCTTCTCTACATCCATCAGTTTGTTCTTGCCCACGCTGGACAGCAGCATATTAAATACCGGGTTACCTTGTGCAGGCAGCACATGGCCGACCAGATCTGACTGGTCCAGATGCTCAGCAGCCAGCCGGCCGATGGCCCGGCGTTTATCCACTTCGGTGCCGGTAATTTCTACGCCATACCCGCGCCTTCGAACGAGCTTCAGGCCAAATTTGCGGACCCATGGCTCGAGTTCATCCAGATCATAGCTAATGGTTGCTACGGTGACTTTCAGCGAATGGGCCAGCGCAAAGAGCTTCACTGGCTCTTCAGCTTCCAGCAGGGAGCACAGTTCATAGATCTTGCGATCCTCCCCGGAATATTCCGCCGGCTTCTCTTCCCGCAAGTATACTCGCAGCGCCTCAAGGCCACCTTCCGGCCCGCTGAGCTGGATCCCTTTACCGGATTTCCGGCTCAAATCGAGGCCGAAATCCTTCAGGATGCCCTCAATATCCTCCATCTCCCGGTGAACGGTGCGTACACTGACACCAGTGTCCGCAGCGATCTCGGCAGCGGTGATCTCTTCGCTCACCCCAAGGAGAAGTCCTATCATTTGTCGCTGTCTGGCGGTCATTTTCCTCATTCCCGGAACCCTCGCCTACATGGAGACAAACGCTGGCATAAATGCCGCCAGCGTCTCCCTTATTTAATCCTAAACTACTCTTGAATGATTATCTTACACATTTATCACTTACTTCAAACGCTCGACAAGCTCATCGTACTTCGGACTCTTCAGGAAGTTGTCGATAGAGATGTGCTCTGCCTTCGGATTGCTGGCAATCGCACGTTCGGTCAGCGTTTTCTGAGTGACAACAATATCAGCGTCCGTCGGAATTTCACTGACTGCGGAGTTCACAACTGTAATGTTAACCCCTGCTGCCTGCAATTTCTTTCTTAGCACGGAGGCACCCATCGCACTGGAACCCATACCTGCATCACAAGCGAAGACGATCTTATTCACATCTTCTTTGCGGCGAACGTTTCCTGCATTAGCGGCATTTCCGTTTGCAGACGCTGTTACTGGAGCTGCTGCAGTTGGAGCTGCAATTGGAGCCGTAGTGTTTCCGGCAGCTTTCATGTCTCTCATTTTGGCTGCTGCTTCTTCAATATCAGTGTCTTCGTTGTTCTTCTTACTTGTCTTAAGAAGAACAGAAGCGATAAGGAAGGATACAACAGTTGCTACAATGACCCCGGCAAACATTGGCAGGTAACCGCCTTTAGGAGTCATGGCGATATAAGAAATGATACTACCTGGAGAAGTTGCACCAGTCAGACCCGCGCCGAGCAACTGGAATGTGAACGTACCCGTCACACCACCACCGATAACCGCCAGGATCAGACGAGGATTCATCAGAATGTACGGGAAGTAGATTTCATGAATACCACCCAGGAAATGAATGATAACTGCGCCTGGTGCGGAAGCCTTAGCGGAACCGCGTCCAACCAGCCAGTAGGCAAGCAGAACACCGAGGCCCGGACCTGGGTTGGATTCCAGCATATACAGAATGGATTTTCCAAGTCTCAAGGATTCTTCTGCAGCAATCGGTGTAAGAATACCATGGTTGATAGCGTTGTTCAGGAACAAGATTTTGGCTGGCTCGATAATAATGTTAACGAGTGGCAGCAGGTGATGATTCACCAAAAATTCTACACCTGAGGACAGTGCGTTCGTCAAGGCTTGAATGAGCGGCCCGATTCCTTTGAAGGACACGATTGCCAGAATACCACCGATAATACCAATCGAGAAGTTGTTGACCAGCATCTCAAAGCCTGCTCTGATCTTACCTTCCACAGCCTTGTCGAACTGCTTCAGTACCCAGGCTGACAAAGGTCCCACAACCATTGCTCCAAGGAACATCGGGATTGTTGCCCCTACGATGACACCCATAGTGACAATTGCGCCAATTACGCCACCGCGCTTGCCGTGAACCATCGTTCCGCCAGTGTAACCAATTAACAACGGCAGCAGATAAGTAATCATCGGGCCAACCAGGGTTGCCAGCTTCTCATTCGGCCACCAGCCGGTTGGAATGAATAAAGCCGTAATCAAGCCCCATGCAATGAATGCTCCGATATTCGGCATAACCATACCGCTAAGAGTACGGCCAAATTGTTGGACTTTCACCCGTGCACCACCGGATGAAGATTGTTTTGTTTCCGTGGCCATTGTAATAAGCCCCCTTAAAGTTATTCAAGCAGGATACCTTCACGTCTTCGGTGTAAAGGAAATCCCCTATGACCACATGGTAAATCAAAGCGCTTTCTTTGTCACCAAATTGAAAACACGGTTTCGGCATGAACATTGTTGACAACATTTAAGAGTTCCTGCCATTTGGCATCAAAGGTCCGAAAAGCCGCAGCACTACGCGAAAAATGCCGTCGCAACCTTCCAGATATTCACGGTTTCCCACTTGATCTTTCGGCTATTGACAGCACAAGATTGTCGTTAATTTCTCCAAGCACTGGGGAATTCATACACTCTGACAACAGAATGCCAACCTGAAGGAAGACTTACACAAACAAAAACCGGCCTGCAAATTTGCTACCCTGTATGGGCGGCAAATGCAAGCCGGTCGGAACTCCAATCCAGTCGTATTTGTTGATAATCAGACCATATCCAATGGCACTTTCCAGGAAGGCTGCGGGAACGCATAATCCAGCTTCAACAATTCATCATTATTGAGCTTAATCCTTACAGCTGCTGCATTCTCGATCACATGCTTCCGCGAAGACGCCTTAGGAATGGCCATGACCAGAGCCTCACGGATCGACCAAGCCAGCAGCACTTGAAGAGGTGTTGCCTGATGGTCGTCTGCAATCTCACGGACAACCTCGTTCTCTACCAGCCCCTTGCGTAGAGCCCCCGCCTGCGCCAGCGGCGAGTAGGCCATAAGCGGAATCTTATGTCCGCTCATCCAAGGCAGCAGATCATTCTCGATGCCCCTTGAACCGAGATGATACAGCACCTGGTTCACCATACAGCGGCTTCCCTTCGCAACGCGCTGGAGCTCCTGCATCTCCTCAAGATCCAGGTTGGATACACCCCATCTGGCAATCTTTCCGGCAGTCACCAATGCTTCCATGCCCTCCACCGTCTCCTCCAGCGGAATTTCTCCACGCCAATGAAGTAAGTAAAGGTCAAGGTGATCCGTGTTCAGCCGTTTCAGACTTTCTTCACAGCTCCGGGCAAGTCGTTCCTTACCGGCATTATGCGGATATACCTTCGAGACAAGAAAGACTTTATCGCGTATTCCTTTAATCGCCTCACTGATCATTTCCTCTGATCTGCCATCGCCATACATCTCGGCCGTGTCGATGAGATCCAGACCCAGCTCCACGCCAAGCCTCAGTGTGGCAATTTCTTCTTCCCTTGCGGAAGATATGTCACCCATATTCCAGGTTCCCTGACCAATTCTGGGCACCGATGCGCCATCCGGAAGCTGGATACGGTTCTTACGGTTGGCCTGCCCGATAGCTTCTAATTCTTCTTCACTGACCTGCCAGTTCATGTTTGAAGTCCCCTTAATAAGTGAGTTGTATATTTATTATACTTACCCCCTAGGAACGATCGAAACCTGGGGAACGTGTCTAAATTTATAATAATAAAAAAGAACGAGACTACGCTATCGCCTTAAGCCCTACCGCCGCACCGAGAATCATCACGATAAAAACAATCCGCTTCCAGTTTCTCGGCTCACCGTACAACAGCATGCCCAGAATGGCCCCGCCTGAAGCGCCGATTCCCGTCCAAACCGCATAGGCCGTACCCATCGGGAGGCTCTCCATCGCCAGCGCCAGAAAGATAAAACTCCCGCCAAAACCAAGCAGCAATAGACAGAAGGCCTGCCAGTTGCGGTCCTTGTTCAATTTGTTAATCATCGTTACACCGAACATTTCCAATATTCCGGCTACTACGAGAAATAACCACGCCATTTAAGCCACCTCCTTACTGGGTTCTTCCTTGGTAACGAGCTTCAGCCCCACCACACCCGCCAGCAAAATCAGCACGAGCACCAGCTTCAGCAGTTTGAACGGTTCTCCGAACCAGATCATCTCCGCCATAATCGTACCCGCTGTGCCCAGTCCGACGAATACAGAATAAACCGTACCTACAGGCAGCTTTTGACTGGCTGAGATCATCCCATAGAAGCTGACAACGATCGCAATGATCGTGACCAGCCACTCCCATGGAGCGGAGGCATGCTTCAGGCCGATAACCCAGATCACCTCAAAGCAGGCAGCGACCACAACCTTGGCCCAATCCAGATTCTTCTTCACCTGTTTCTCCCCCTTATTAGCTCTTAACCTTCTCATTGGTCACAATAAAATAAGCCCGGGAGGTATTCGTCGATAACAGACGATTCCTCCCGGGCTTTTATCCCTCCGTGTGAACACGAATCTCTTGATTCGTGCGTTTTCCCTCGGACCTGACCAGCTTGAATAAGCTGCGGAACCCTAGAAAACCAAACAATGATTAAGTTACATTACATGTTAGCAAATTGGGAGCTAGAACGCAAGCCCTTACCAATCATCTTGCACAGCACTTCCGAGTACAGATAAATATAGTACTGCATGGCCCTTTCTACACATTTCGGCTCCCACGCTTCAGGGAATGTGGTACAATTCTGAAGAAGACCTTGGAGTCCTTTTTAAAAGGAGCGATCGAATGGGCGTTGGGATTTTAGCAATTGGTGTGCTGGTGTTTATCATTATGCAAACCATTTTACGTGATAACAGCAAGAAAACCGGCAGAAAATCAACAAAATACAGCAATAATGATTCTGCAGGCTTCATAGCGGCTTCCGAGCCAAATTTATTTCAGGACTATACAAGACCACATGAGGAGGATCGTCCTGTTCATGATGACTCATCCTATCCGGGCGGTCATGAGTCGAATGCCGGGTACAACCATAGCAGCGTCGATTCCAGCGGAGCCAGTAACTCGGTGAGTGACTGCGGCGGAAGCGATTCAGGTGGCGGTGCTGATTGATGTTAGAGAAACCCTGCAGCCACAGGGATTATTGCATGCGTCCGACACAAATTGTGCCGGGCGTTTTTTTGTAAACTATTAAACATACAAATTTTTGATAAAAGTGAATATTATATTAATATATCCTATTATTTATATCAAATATTCTAATTTGCGTTATACTATTAACTGAGAGGGAAGAGTTAGTTCACACGTTAGAACATAACCTTCTCGCTCATTGAACCTTCCCCCTATTGGTTCAAGCATTTTAGGAAAAACAGCCCTGCGGGGTTCTGACCGGAATCAGATAACGCAGGGCTGTTTCTCTGTGACTATCAGACTGGCAACGCACATAGCTTAGTACTTCACCTCAGAAGATACGAGTCGATGCGCATCAACCAATTCTCCATCCGCGTTCTTACCCCATACCGAGATTTCAGTCTGCCCGGCAGTATCATCGCCGATGGTGAACAGAAATTCATACCCATCTAAATTAGCATAATTATTGTGGGTGATGACCTCATTGGGGCCTACTGGAAAAGCCTCAAGTACATATAAAGTTCTTGTTCCATTCAAATAATACCCTTCAAACTTCACTGTAGAAGTGTTCACCGGATCGTTGTTCACGATCTTGATTGTTATCGTTTGCGTTGGTCTTACTCCGTTGACGGGAGTATTCACAATCGGGCCGGTAGTTAAAATTGCCATCTCGTCTGCTCCTCCTCTCCTACACCTCAAAAGTTCTCCCTATCAATATTAGGAAGAATTTTGATATAGTGTATGCAAGATTCGGATGCATGGTTTGGATGCTTCGACCTTTTTTGTATTACAGCGCAAGGTTCATCGGTACTCAATCAACCAACAATCCTGATATTTCCCCTCGTGCAGTTCACTTTGCGGCAAGAGCTTCACTTTTCTAAACCCGCATTTTTCATAACACCGGATAGCCCTGGCGTTTCTTGTCTGTGGGTCCATAACCACCACATCTGCTTGTTTATCACCTGTTAAGTAATTAACCATAGATGTAACAAGCAGCGTTCCGATGCCTTTATTCCAATAATCGGCTTCTCCTATGAATTGATCCATACCATAGATGTTCTCATTCTCATCCGTGTAGCCATATTCCCTCTTTGATTCGTCATCTAGCGGATAGAATTGGATGTATCCTATCGCTTTAGCATCATATTCGATAATACACCTAACCTCATCGTCTTCCTGGGCGTAAAATACTGCATTCACCTTGTCCAGGTCATGAGGGTCGTCCCTTCCTGCATAAAATTCCAGAACCGCAGGGTCCGAAAGCCATTTCGATAACAAAACATTATCGTTTTGCTCTAGTTCACGTACCGCCAAGCTACCACTTTGAAAAAGCATGGTATCCCTCCGAGGTTAGACTTTTATGATAAAGCTCCAGTTGCCTACTTCCAGACCATATCTGCTAATAACAGATTCACCAAATTCCGAGAACCCGCGTTTTGTATAAAATATCCGATTGCTATCCGTATTGGTAATCAAGGTTAAGTCACCCCCTCCGTTTTTCGCGATGTAAGGGAGGATACAGTCCTCTATCATTTTGCTGCCCAAATGCTGGCTTTGATACTGTGGCGCTACAGCAAAGGACTCCAAGTACCAATAGGGCGTGTTTAAATCGGCAAATGCATGCTTGGCCTCATCCATTACTTCCAAGAGATTCCGAATCCGCGAGATCCCCGCACTCCACAATAACTTGAGGCCTCCAGAAAGTACGAAGTCCCAAAGTCCAATATCAGGCTTGTCACGATGCTTCAATAAAGCCGCAGCTACGATTTGCTCTCCATCAACCGCTACCAGACAGCAATGCTGACGATAATATGCTTTTGTATTTACAAGATGCAGCTGATAAAAGAAATCCTCATCACTCTTGTTGTTGCTTCCCATTACGCTGAAGAGTGGATATCCTTTAAAGGCTTCATCAAATAGTACCGCTATTTGTGTTAATTCATGCTCTTCTGCTAATCTATAACGAACCATCGTAAGCCCCCATTTCGTACAGCCGCATATTTATGAACACCTATCAACTAATAAACATCTGTAAACTATAATTTCCGATAATCACAATTTCAATCAACAAAGCCGTAAGTGAAAATAGAAGATTGAGCTTACCCCGCTTCACTCTCCCATCGGTTATACGTAAACAAGCTTCGATACGTCTCACTTCGTGCCCACAGTTCTTCATGACTACCTTCGTCCAGCATCAGCCCATCGTCGAGTAACACGATCCGATCCGCTTGCTTGACCGATGAGAAACGGTGGGCCACAATAACAACGGTCCGTTCGCCCGCCAATTGATCCAGGGTACGGTTAATCCCATTTTCCGATTCCTGATCCAGCTGTGAAGTGGCTTCATCCAGGACTACAATCCGGGCTTGCGATAACATCATCCGGGCCAAAGCGAGCCGCTGTTTCTGTCCTCCTGAGAGCTGAACTCCACGCTCACCGATCATCGTCTCATACTGCTGAGGCAGCTTAAGGATAAATTCATCCATCTGCGCTGCCGCACATGCTTCGGTTACCTCAAGGTCGGTAGCTGCAGGTCTGGCCAGGCGTACATTTTCCAGCACAGACATGTTGAAAACATTAGAATCCTGCATAACAACGCCGATCTCCCGGTGCAGATCAAGGTGCCGAATGGTTGAAATATCACGTTCATCCAGATCGATGCGCCCTGAATCCGGCTGATACATCCCCAACAGCAGCTTCATCAGCGTGCTTTTACCTGAGCCGCTTCGCCCAACGATAGCTACCTTCGTCCCTGCTTCAATACGGAAAGTGATCCCTTGCAGCGCCGATTTTGTGGCATTCCCATAACGAAAGCTCACATCCTCAAAGGAAATCGTTCCCGCTCCCGGCAGAAAGAATGGCTTCATGCTCAGTTCCGAACTCCTCGTATCTTCCTTTGTTTCCTCCAGCGTATTCTTTACCTTTTCAAGAGAAGGAAGATCATCCATGAACTGCATATCCAGATCCATAATTTTAGCAAGCTGTGTGAAGCACTGTTCGTAATACTTCATGAACACCAAGAGACTGCCTATCGTCATATCCCCATGAATGATAAGCAGACCGCCCACAAAGTACAGGTTCATGCGTGTAATAAAGAAATCCTTAATGGCTTGAAATGACCGATTACCGTACCAATACATATGGCGCTTGAAAAATAACCTGCTGAGCTCATGCCAATACTCGGTGAAGGCCAGCGAGCTTCTTTTCTCCATCCCATTCGTCTTGACTTCCTTCCAGGCGCGAATCGAATGCTGCAGCCATCCCTCGTATCGTCCAAACATCTCCCGGTAATTTTCCGCAGCTTCCTTCGCTCCTTTTCCCAGCCACTTGGTCATCCAGAAGGATAAAGGCACCATCAGCAGGCCAAACAATGTCAGCTTCCAGCTGAACCAAGCCATAAGAGCTGCACTCGATATCAGGAAGGCAATACTGTAACCATACTCAAGTAGATGGGACTTAAACAGGCGGTCTACAGCTTCAACATCTTGGTCGATCCGGTTCTTCAAGTCGCCTGAATTCTGTTGCTCGTAGTTCTCGAACGGCATTTGTACAAATCGGGCCCACACTTTCCTGCGGACAGCAAAGGTCAAGCGGTTGGACAGTTTATTCTGTGCGGCCAGCTGTCCGCCCGTCACTGCGCTCTCTACGATATACAGAAGTACGTATCCTATACAGATGTACAAGAGCAGCCCAAGCTCATGACCAATCATCACCCGATCCACTAAAAATTTGAATAACAGCGGAGAGGCTAGCCCCAGCAAAAGTAGCATCACACTCGCACCAATTAATCCGAGTATCAATAACCGGTGCTGTCTCCACTCCGGCTTGAATGATCGGAACCATTGCAAACGCATCGTCAGCGACCGCTTCATCCGTTTATGACCTCCCCGTATTCTGTGTACTGTTCTGCAAAAAGCTTACGGTAGGTACTGCTTCTCTGAAGCAGCTCCTCATGATGCCCATAAGCAACGATTCGTCCCTCATCCAGCACAGCCACCTGATCAGCTTCCCTAATCGTCGATAGACGGTGGGCGATGATAAGGATCGTCGTCTGAGGGCCCAGCTTGCGCCAGCTATCTCTGACCACCTGCTCCGTTTCCCCATCCAGTGCAGACGTAGCTTCGTCAAAGATAACCATTCTCGGCTTCTTCATAAACGTTCTAGCAAGTGCTATCCGTTGTTTTTGCCCTCCCGACATGGATATGCCCAGTCTTCCTCCTATCTTGGTATCCAGTCCATCCGGCAGTTCGAGAATGTAGTCATGGATCGCCGCTTGCTCACAGGCATGCCATAACATCTGATCACTCTGCTTCGCATTGCCCCAGAGCAAGTTGTCACGAATCGTGCCTTCGAACAAATATGGCTCTTGAAGCGCAACCACGATTGAAGAGCGGATAGAAGCTAACCGGCAATGCTGAATCGGCATTCCGTCAATCACAATTTCTCCTTCCTCCGGATCATATAGACGAAGAAGCAGCGAGATCAGCGTGCTTTTTCCACTCCCGCTTTTCCCTACAATCGCTACCGCCTGCCCGCCTTGAATACTCAGATTTAAATCGCGAAGGACTGGCGTTTCTTTCCGGTAACCGAACGAGACCTTCGAGAATTCTATACTGCCTTTCGTGATCAACAGGTTGGGGGAATTCACCGAGCGATCCTCTTCTTGATTGGCCAGAAGTCCCACTACGCGTTCAAGTGCTACTTTATTTTGCTGCAGTCTCGCGCCAGCCCCTGACATATTCTTGAGTAAACCGCTCGCTCTGGAAAAATATTCAATCATCGCCACGAACCCGCCTACCGTCAGCTGGCCTTTTACAATAAGGATACTTGCAGTTATGTATAGAATCAGATCAGACACCAGTGCAACCAGACTGACCGCCCGCTCGGAGAAAAAACCGATACTGCTGGTTTGATTCTTAAGCCGCATATAATCCGCAAGTTGATGGACAAATTGGCGGGTCGTGTAACGGTCAGCCCCCATCAAGCGAATATCACGCAGTCCGCCAAGCATCTCTACACACCAGCTCATCAGCTTCCCATATTGTTTGCGCTGCCGCTCCATCCGGGACTTGGTAGCCCGGTTAAACGCCAGCGTAGTAAACGCAACAGCAGGGATGACAATGATCATGAGCAGCCCCAGATATACATTCGCGTATAAGACAAAGGCTATGGCCGTCAACAACCTAAGCGCATTTGCTGTTAAATAAAAAATATTCCAATGAATAAGCTCCATGACCTCTTCCGCATCCCGGTTGAGGATCGTCATCAGGTCCCCTGTTCGACTATTATGAAAAAAGGTGGACTTGAGTGTAAGCAGCTTGTCATACAGCTTTTTGCGGATATCAAATGTGAATCGTGTGACCAGATAGGTCCACACACTGTTAAGTACCAAGTGAAGACCTTGCTCGCAGGCATAGATCAAACCATAACCTGCTACAATAAATAAGAAGAAAGACATGTTCCGATGATAGAAAACCTCATCAACCAGCAGACCAAATATGTAAGGATAGACCATGCCGACGACGGATGTGACGAGCACACACAGAAACAGATTGATTAAAGGCAGTCGATATCTGCGGATTATGGGCCACAACATGTGCAGCTGTGACCGCAGCGATTGCTGAGAATTATTCCTCATCACGCTCTCCTTTCTGGAAAAGCCGCTGCATAACTGTCTGTTTGCCAATTGGAATCTCCACGACATATGGCTTCTGCTTCCCTGAACCTTCCGCACTCGCTCGATCCCACTCCGCTGGTTCTACCTGAATACGCACAACCGTTCCTCGTTCCTCCTCATGGATACTGTCCACCTTAGCCGGGTAACGATTTCCGCTTTCTTCGGTGTACCACACAACTTCATCGTTACTCTGCAGTTCAGGGGTTCCTCTTTCTAACAAGACAGTCAAATAGGTAACCTCCGCGTGCGTACCTGCTTCAATCGTTCCCAGTGCCGAGCTGTACTGGCGAATCTCAATTCTCGTCATCAGCGCATACATTCCTGCCACCAGCAAGGCAATAATCACCAGCGCTGCTATTGGCGTCTGTATAAATGTGAAGCGATACCATTTCCAAAGCCGATCCCCCATAGGATGCACCCCGCCACTCTATGTAATATCCCAATAAATATAGCAGTATTTTCTAGGTTATGACAATAGATGAGAGGTGCTTTGCCGCCTCTCCTTTTTTTTGATTTAGGTTACTTGCGCTTGTCACCATAATAAAAACGACTGTTAGGCACACTATAGTTACATGTGCCAATCAGTCGTCGCGTCGTTTTAGACTTGTCTAAAGATATATAGATCACTCTGACAAATATAGCTTTGTTCTTTACAATTTTATAGAGAAGCGGTTCTAACCTCTCTAATCTTGTTCACGCTATAACTCTCCTCTGACCACATATGACAACTGACCGCATGCCCTTCCCTCACGTCCGCAAGCGTGGGCGCTTCCGAGAAGCATCTGTCGTGGGCGTGCATACAGCGCGTGCGAAACGCACAGCCCGATGGAATCGCAGAAGGGTCTGGCAGATCGCCCTCAAGTACGATTCGTTCCCGCTTCTGTGCTGTACGCTCTGCCGGAATGGAGGAGACCAGCGCCTGCGTATAAGGATGTAGGGGATGAGCGTACACCTCTTCCATCTCGCCAATCTCGACGATTTTGCCCAGATACATGACTGCCACTCTGTCACTCATATAATGGACGACATTCAGATCATGCGAGATGAACAGATACGTTAGCGACAGTTCCTGCTGAAGGTCTTTTAACAGATTGAGCACTTGGGCCTGGACAGAGACATCCAGCGCGGACACCGGTTCGTCGAGCACCAGAAATTCCGGGTTCAGCATAAGCGCTCGCGCAATACCGATCCGCTGACGCTGTCCACCACTTAATTCATGGGCATACCGGTTCCGATATGACTCATCCAGGCCGATGCTCTCCAGCATGTCGCTGACCTTGCTCCACCGTGCCGCAGCCTTGCCCAGGCGGTTCAACTTCAGCGGCTCCTCCAGCAACCGTCCAATCCTGAAGCGTGGATTTAAGGAAGTGAACGGATCCTGGAACACGTACTGAATCCGGCGTCGCAGATCCTGCTGCTTCCGGCGCACCGAACCGGAGATCTCCTCTCCCTTGTAGAAAAGACCACCGCTACTCGGCTCAAGCAGCCGGGCCGTTATCTGGCCTAGTGTCGACTTGCCGCAGCCACTCTCACCGACCAGCCCCAGCGTCTCTCCCTTCCGTATCGAAACAGAGACACCGTCAACGGCTCGCAGCACCTGTCCCTTCTGCGGCCACACCCGTTTCGTATAATACTTCTCCAGTTCCCTCAGCTCGATCAGCGGTATTTCGGTTGTCACCCTTCTTCACCCCCTCTTCCGCTACCAGAAAGCAGCTGGTTGTATGTCCGAATCCAACTGGCAACAGCTTAGGCCGCTCTGTTTGGCAACGTTCCATGGCATATTGGCAGCGGGGAGCGAAAGTACAGCCAACCGCGCGCTCGTGAAGACCCGGAACCGCACCCGGGATGGAGTGCAGCCTGTGGCCTTTATGAGAAGGCGACGGAATAGAATTCAGCAGCCCAATCGTATACGGATGGCGCGGCCGGTCAAATATATCCGCCACCGATCCTTCCTCCACGATCCGTCCCGCGTACATCACTGCAATCCGGTCACACATCTCAGCGATGAGACCTAGATCATGTGAGATCAGTACAATCGATGTCCCGTCCTGATCGCGGATCTGCCGCATAACCTCCAGAATTTGCGCCTGAATAGTCACGTCCAGCGCCGTTGTTGGTTCATCTGCAATCAACAGACCGGGATTGCAGGCGATCGCGATGGCGATCATCACCCGCTGCCGCATGCCGCCCGAGAGCTGATGCGGATATTCCTTCAGCAGCTTATCCGGCCGCGCCAGACCAACCTTACGGAATAGCTCAATAGCCTGTGCCTCAGCCTCCTGGCGGGAATAGCCCAGATGGAGGCGGAGTCCTTCTGTCACCTGATAGCCTATCGTCAAGCTGTTATTCAGAGAGCTCATCGGATCCTGAAAGACCATGGCTACTTCCCGGCCACGGATTTTCCGCAGTTCCTTTGGTTTCAAAAGATGTAAAGGCTGCGCCTCACCCTCCCGCTCTCCGTACCAAATCTCTCCGCCGCTGATTTCCATCGCCTTGGGCAGCAGTCCGAGCATTGAAAGTGACAACACGCTTTTGCCACAGCCCGATTCGCCGACAATCCCCAGTGTCTCTCCCCGAGATACCGACAGCGAGATTCCGTCCACTACAGTCAGCCGTTCCCGCCGCCGCCCTTTCAGTTCTATTCGTAGATTGCGGATATCCAGTATCTTCTGACGTTTCGTTTCCCTCTCAGCCACTTAGTCATCCCCCTCTGTTCACGTTGTCGCGCAAATCGCGGATACCATCCCCGAGCAGGTTGAAGCCAAGCACCGATAATGTGATCAGCAGCCCTGGTGCCAGCGCATACCAAGGTGCCTTGTTCAAATACCCTTGCGCTTCGTTCAGCATCCTGCCCCAGCTGGGATCAGGTGGCTGAACGCCAAGTCCCAGATAGCTGAGCGCCGCTTCCACCAAAATCGCCGTCGAGAAGCTCAGTGCCGCCGTTGTTATAATAGAAGAAATAATATTGGGCAGGATCTGAATAAAAATGACGTTGAAATGCCCTGCGCCTATTCCTCTCGCCGCCCGCACATAATCCGCTTCCCGGTGCTGCAGTACGCCGCTGCGAATCACCCGTGCGAAGGATGGGACGGATAACACACCTATAGCGATAATAGTCTGAAACATATTTGGCTTGAAGATAGACACTAGCAACAGCGCCAGCAGAATGCCGGGAAAGGCCAGCAATGCATCCGTAGCCCGCATCATCAACTCATCGACCCAGCCTCCCACATACCCAGCTAAGGTACCCACAATGAAACCACAAGTAAGACCAATCGCCACGGATATAGAGCCGACCAGAAAGGCTGTCTGTGCCCCGACCATAATGCGGCTAAGCACATCTCGCCCGAAGTTATCCGTTCCTAGCCAATGCGCTGAGCCCGGTGCCTGCAAGCGTTCGGTTATACTCATGACATTCTCCCCATAAGGGGTATAGAAGAGGCTGATTATCATAATGACAAGCAGCAGCCCTACGAACAGACTGCCGAGCACCAGACTGAAGCTTTTATTTATCCTCATCCTTAAGAGCCCTCTACTTTAGACGAATTTTCGGGTCCAACCAGCGGTAAGACAGATCGACAATAAAATTAATGATAATGACAGAGACAGCGATTAGCAGCACCAGACCCTGCACCAGCGGATAATCACGATTACCGATGGCGGTAATCAATAGACTGCCGAAGCCCGGCAGTGTGAAGACCTGTTCAATGACCAGGCTGCCGGCCAGCAGCTCACCAAAATTAATTCCGACAATAGTGATAACCGGCAACAACGCATTTTTGAGCACATGAATATATTGAATCGACCGTTCAGACAACCCTTTGCTTCTGGCAGTACGCACATAATCCAGATTTAGCTGCTCCAGCATCGTGGTGCGCAAATACCGGACGATCACCGCGATCTGTGGAATCGCCAGCGCAACCGCGGGCAATACAATCGACTTTAGTGCCAGAATTGGACTTTCTGACCACGGCACATAGCTACTGACCGAGAACCACCTCAGCGTCAGCCCGAACACAAGGATCAGGATAATCCCCATCCAGAAAGAAGGAATGGCTAATCCGAATTGTGTGCCAATCGAGATGAGGGCATCCCATTTCTTGCCGTGCGATTTGGCAGCTAAAATACCAAGCGGCACCGCCGTGCACACGGAAATCACTAGCGCAAGCAGCGCCAGTGATAACGTGACCGGAACACGGCTGGCGATCAGCTTCAGCACTGGCTCCGAGAATCGTAGCGATTCTCCAAAATCCAGCAAAGCCGCGTTGCCAAGCCAATGACCGAATTGGACCAAGAGGGGACGGTCGGTGCCGAGCTTCGCTTCAAGCAGGGCAATCTGCTCATTCGACGCCTCCGTTCCCAGAATGGCCAACGCCGGATTACCAGGGATGATGCGAAAGGCAGTGAACGTCAACACTACGACGAACAATACCGTCAAGAAGAGCGTGACTAACCGGCGTGCGTAATAGTTCATGCCTTGAATCCTCCCGCAGGTTACTCCGTAAAGTGCACGGTCGACAGATCCTGTACATAGATCGGATACTGCTTGTATCCGGTAAGCTTTTTGCTGATAGCTACGTTCAGATTAGGGTCCATAATATACACAGCCGCGGCATCATCAGCCAGAATGGTCTGTGCTTTTTTATACAACTCTACCCGCTTGGCATCATCCACTTCCTTGACAGCAGCTTTCAGAGTTTCATCAAACTCCGGATTTTTATAGTTGAAAAAGTTGTTCGGTGAATCCGACAAATACTTGTTCAGAATGGAGTAAGGGTCCAGCTTGCCATCCAGCCCGATAATCGTCAGATCATAATCGCGCCCTTTATAAATCCGTTCCAGCCAGACTGCCCATTCCACAGGTTCGATCTTGACTTTAATGCCAATTTGCGCAAGCTGCTGAGCGAAGACCTGTGCCGTGTCAACATGGAATTGATAGTTGGACGGCACCGACAAGGTAGTTTCAAAACCATTCGGATAACCAGCCTCGGCGAGCAGACTCTTGGCTTTTTCAATATCCGTGGCGTATTTATCCTCCAGACCTTCCTGATAATACTTGGCGAGTACAGGGCTTAGATTGGAACCTAGCTTGGTTCCCTTACCCAGTGCAACCCCGGCAATAATCTCGTCTTTGTTGACGGCATAGTTGATCGCCTGACGCACCTTGATATCATTGAATGGTTTCTTGGCAATGTTAAAGGTCACGAGCTGCACCAGATTTTGCGGAGCGCTGACGGCATTGAACTTATCAGCCACTTCTTCAAGCCGCTCTGTTCCGATCCGCGGATAAATATCCGCCTCTTCTGACTTCAGAGCCAGCAGCGCAGCCTCGCTGTCGGTAATAATCCGGAATTCCACCTGATCCAGCGAAGGGATATCCTTCACGTAATAATCGGAATTCTTTTCAACGACAAGTCGTTGTCCGGGCAGATACTCCTTAAACTTGAACGGACCTGTGCCGATAGGCGTTTTGTTGCTGTCCTCATAGCCGTCCGGAATGATCGCTCCGCTCGCCGCTGTCAAGGAGGTCAGAAACGAAGAGTTATTCTCCTTCAGCTTGAAAACAACCGTTGAAGCATCTGGCGCCTCAATCGAGGCTACACTTTCGTACGCTGTGGACAATGGCTTGCCTGTGGCGGTACCTGCCAGTCGGTCATAAGAATACTTCACATCTGCAGAGGTCACGGTTTTGCCGTTATGGAACTTTACGCCGCTGCGGATTTTGAAGGTATAGGTCAAACCATCCGGGGATACCTCATAGGATTCAGCAACTGCCGGATACAGCTCGCCTTTATCATTCGGTTTCAGAAGACCTTCAAACACGTTGAACAGCACTTCGGCCGTTCCAGCCGCTACCGCCAGATGAGGGTCCAGATAATCCAGATCCTGCGGGATAATGACGACGACCTTGCCTCCGCTTTTCGGTTCAGCACTCGGTGCTTCTGTACTTTCAGGGGCTTGCGTTGCTTCTGTACTACTGGTGGGCTGTGACTGTGAAGCGTTCGTTTTCGCTGTATCTTTGCCGCAAGCAGATAACACCAGCACCATGAGTACAGCCGTAATCAACGAGAGGACATATAAGGATTTCTTTGTGTTCGTTAGCTTTTTGTTCGTCATCTTCTTTCCCACCTTTATCTTAGTAATGTGCAATCGTTAATCCCTTACGATAATGTAGATTCACTAGCCCCTTAATATCTTCTACGATGATGCGCCAAGCAGTTGCGGAAGTTCCTTAATGGATGAAAGCGTCGGCACTGACCCAATCTCCTCAATCCCAAGCTTACCAAACCGGTTGATAAGACAGCTCTCCATTCCCACGCGCTGGCTGCCAATGACATCGTCATAATAGTTGTCGCCCACATACAGACTCTGCCCGGCACTTACTCCCGCCAACTTCAGCGCTTTCTGAAAAATGACCTCATCCGGCTTCACCGCGCCCACCTCCGAGGAAATGATAATCTGATCAAAGAAGGGCAGCAGCCCGTTCTCCTCCAGCACCGACCTCGCCGTAAGATCCCAGTTGCTGATCAGGCCAATCCCGTAGGATTGCTCTTTAAGGGTCCCCAGCACTTCCAGTGTCTCCGGGAACGCCCTCCAGCCGCTCTTCTGCTGGGCCTCAATTTCCCGCAGCCGCCTACATTGACGGACCAGATCGAAATGTACGTTCAGAGAGTAATTCAATATACCGATGTACCACGGATAGAAGGTATCCGTATCCTTGCCTAACGCCCCTTTATATTGACGCATGAACAGCTTGTCGGTCTGATGATAGGCTTTTTCAATGGCCTGCAGAGACCTCTCAATGCCTTGTTCGAGCAGAAATTCACGGTACGCCGCCTCCCTTTCCAAATAAACCAGAGTGTATCCAAGATCGAACCAGATATAAGCTACTGTCATCCCCTGCACCTCTTTTGTTCTTCATTCTCCGATGATAGGCAACTTGAGCCTTGATGGATAATTGTTATCGTGAAAAAGTGTCTGTGTCGCTGTAACGAAGTCCCCTTCTGTCACCTCTCCGGGATTCAGCAACCGGTTCGGATTCCGGTCAAAGGTAGGGAACAGCGAACTGGTCACGTCCAGCCTGATCGCATGACCCGGCAAAAATACGATCGCCGTTGGCCCAAGCGAGAGATGAAGCTCCATCACTTCACCCGGCACAATCGGATCGCGCCGCTCCAGCCCGTTCCGGTAGCTAACCCTCAGAATTCCTTCTGCAACGTTGAATGCCCGGCCATCCGGGTAAACATCAACCAGCTTGGCGACAATATCGGTATCCTCAGCACTGGAGGAAACAAAGAGCACGGCGACAATCTCTCCGATGACGGTCAATTCCCGGGTCAGCGGCTCTGAGGTATAAACAAGCACATCGTTCCTCAATTCCACAGGGATTTGATTCTTCGGCCCCATCGGCGTAAGATCCGGTACGGCACCTGACCTCCCGCCAAGCGCAGGCACCGGAATGGAAGGATGGTAGACATACACATCCGGGTATTCATCCGTTGGATATACGGTATCCAGCCGCCCATCTCCATTAATGGAGTTGGCTTTATGCGTGTTATGTAGGTAGTAATCCGTGATTCGTGCCCCAGGCAACGGCCACTCTTCCGCCTGCCGCCAGCTGTTGCTTCCCATTAGGAAGAACTGGATGGGGGCTTGGGATAGCTCGGGTGCTACGTGCGACTTATGCTCTTCAAAAGATTCATGCGCGTTGGTTGTTACATGCAACTTAATCGCTTTAGATCTCCCATGCACCGCGTATGCTTCAGATGCCGCGAGTACTTCGGCTGTTTCACGCTCCTGCGGCACCTTCCCCTTCAGCCATCTGTCGAACCACTGTAGTTGCAACGCATCAACCCGGTTAGCCGCTTCCGGGCCAAAGTCCAAATCACCTACATATCTGGACCATGGCATATGAAACCACGGCTCAATGTATAACTGCTGGTTCTCTCTGGCCACCTGAGTGGCTCCATGCTGCCGGACACCATTATAGTTCTCAATCGTTCCGTCGATGAACAGGTCGTACCAGCCGCCGATATGCAGAGCAGGCACCGCAATCTTCTGATACTGCTCCTTTAGTGACGAGGGAAGCCAGTATTCCTCTCTTTCCGGATGCTCCAGCCATTCTTTATAAAAGGGAACCAGCGCCTCCAGCGGCCCCGGCAGATTCTTCAGCGGTAGCTTGCCATATAACGAATGGATTCCCGCATACAGTCCGGGGATATCACCCGCCCAATCACTCCGCCCCCGGTCCAGCGCTGTATCCTGAGCCACGAACAGCGCCCAAGACAGCAGGCTTGCCAGTGCAAAAGCGCCGTTGCGATACGTCTTCCCCTGATAGGTATCCGAGCCGATCATTCCCGGAGCAATACATATCAGTGCAGGCGGCCGGGCCAATGCGGCTTGCCATTGCACTGCCCCGCAGTAGGAGAACCCGTACATGCCAACCTTGGGCAGGGCGCCGGAAAGCGCAGATGCCCATTGAACCGTGTCGTACCCATCCTCCTCTTCATGGCTATTAGGATGAAACTCACCTTCCGAAGCCCACCGCCCTCTGACATCCTGTACCACAACAATATATCCCTGCCGCGCATACCAGGACGGATGGGCATAATTCATCGTTTGGGCATCTTCCTTGTTATATGCCGTTCTGAGCAACAGTACCGGATAAAGACCTTCGGATTCCGGGCGGTATACATCCGCATACAACAGGGTTCCATCCCTCATCGGTACTGGCACATTTCGTTCTACGACTGCCGCGCCTATCCTTGCCACATCCTCACCTCATCTCATAAAAAAAGATGCAGCTCTAAATGGTTGATTTAGAAGCGGCATCTCCAGTTGACTGGTCGCGCATTTATTTCCTAGTAATTCAATCGGTTATATTGAGGTCATAGTATCGCAAATTTTAACGATCGTCAACAACCTATTTTTTTGCTAATAATTTGAAAATTTAATAGTTGACAAACCTAGTTCATCTATTTAAAATCTTCTGCATAATACCTATTAATCAAACCTACATACTTATTCATTACATGAGTTTCGACCAGTCAACTGGAGACCCTCATTTAGGAGGAATGCCCCAAATGACACGCAAAAGAGAAATTAAATTATCCGCCTATCTCGTCGGAACAGGTATGCACGCTTCATCGTGGAGACTGGAGTCTGCACATCCCGGTGCCAGCATAGATATTGATTATTACCGTGAGCTTGTACGAACCGCTGAACGCGGGAAGTTCGATGTGGCTTTTCTCGCAGACAGTCTGGCGATTAATGAACAATCCCACCCCAATATCCTCAACCGCTTCGAGCCTATTACGCTAATTGCCGCGCTGGCAGGCTCTTCTTCAAAGATTGGTTTGGTAGCCACCGCTTCCACTTCTTACATTGAACCCTTCAATTTGGCTCGTTTATTCCTGTCCGTGGATCAGATCAGTAAAGGGAGAGCAGGCTGGAATATCGTCACCACCCGGGACTTGTCCGGGAATACAGCCCGGAACTTCGGAGCAGAGTCTCACTTCGAGATCAACCATCGCTACAAAAGAGCCGAAGAGTTCGTAGATGTCGTGCGCGGCCTGTGGGATTCTTGGGAGGACGATGCTTTTCTGTATGATAAAAAGTCTGGACAGTTCTTCGATCAAGATAAGCTGCACCGGCTCCATCATAAAGAGGAGTTTTTTGCCGTGGAAGGACCACTAAATATTGCGCGTTCACCACAAGGTCATCCCGTACTGGTTCAAGCAGGTAATTCGGAGGCTGGACGGAAGTTCTCAGCACGAGTCGGAGAAGTTGTTTTCGCCATTAAATATAATTTTGAGGATGCCAAAGCGTATTATCAGGAGTTTAAGCAAGAGGTAGCCTCTTATGGCCGGAATCCGGACGACGTCTTTATTCTGCAAGGAATCTCTCCAGTCATAGCTGCCACGGAAGAAGAAGCCTATGCCAAGCTGAAACGCTTGGAAGATTTGCTACCGGATAGCGATATTCTTGGTTTCCTGGCCGATTATTTTAAGGAGATTGATTTCAGCGGATTTACGACACAGACCACCGCCGCGCAGGCAGGACTGATCCACTTGGAGGCCCGGAATCCTGACTATGTCAAGCACCAGCCTGTCATTGCCCGGGAGAATCCTACACTCAGAGAAGTCTATTCCCTCATTATCGGCTCCTTCAGCCAGGACCATCTGGTAGGCACACCGGAGAAGATTGCGGATACTCTGGAAAAATGGTTCGTAGAAGGCGCAGCCGACGGTTTTATGCTAATGGCCCCTTCACTGCCAGACGGACTTGAGGAATTCGTGGATCAGGTCGTGCCGATTCTGCAGCAGCGCGGGTTGTTTCGGAAGGAATATGAAGGCAGCACTTTGAGGGAACATCTGGGGCTGGAAGTCACGTCGAATCGTTATGCAGCTAAGGAACCGGCTTCTCTGTAGTGAGGAACATAGCAACAAAGTAGCCGGCAGCCGAAAAAAACTAAAGCAGCGACTCTCTAAAATACTGGAGAATGGCTGCTTTTTGCATGCATAAGTTTTAAGTGCAAGAGATCGATATCACTTTTTAAATAAATCGCATCGGTAGTAGCCATGTATGTCATCAGCTTGTATGTTCACAAAATAATAAAACGGCCTTATCGCAAGTAAATGCGAAACAAGGCCGTTTTGTGCATTATTCTATCCTGGCTAAACGTTGCTAACCAGTTACTTGCTCCGTCTCCGGGGTTTCTCTTCCCTCAGTTGCATCCGTAACAGCCAGCTGTGCCTTCTGAATCGCCTGTTCCAGATCCTCCTTCAGATCCTCGGGATCTTCAATGCCGATCGACAGTCGAATCAAGTCGGGAGTAATTCCTCCGGCGAGCTGCTGCTCCGGTGAGAGCTGGGCATGTGTCGTACTGGCCGGATGGATCACCAGCGACTTGGCGTCCGCTACATTGGCCAGGTGTGAGAATAGTTCCAAGCTATTGATAAAGACATTAGCAGCCTTATAGCCCCCTTTTAAACCAAACGTAAAGATCGACCCCGGCCCTTTCGGAAAATACCGCACAGCCAACGAATAATAGGGGCTGCTGGGCAAGCCCGGATAATTGACCCAAGCCACATCTGGATGACTCTCCAAATACTCAACAATAACCCGTGTGTTCGCAAGATGCTTTTCCAGTCTCAAAGATAAGGTCTCCAAACCTTGCAGCAGTAAAAAAGAATTAAACGGGCTGATCGCCGCCCCCATATCTCGCAGTATCTGCACCCTGACTTTAGTGATATACGCGAGTTCCCCGAACTTCTCGACATAACGGAGATTATTGTAGCTGCGGTCTGGCTCCGTAAAACCCGGAAATCTGCCGCTAGTCCAATCAAATGTGCCCCCATCCACAATCAGGCCGCCGATGGAGGTGCCATGTCCGCCAATATATTTCGTCGCCGAATGCACTACAATATCCGCACCGTGCTCAAACGGACGCACAAGGTAAGGACTGCCGAACGTATTATCTACGATTAATGGAATGTGATGCTCATGAGCAATATCCGCTATAGCTTGAATATCCGCGACATTCAAACCTGGATTGCCAATGGATTCAATGAACAGCGCTTTAGTACGATCCGTGATAGCACGACGAAAATTGTCCGGATCATCCGGTGAGACAAATACGGTGTTGATGCCGAGCTTTGGCAGACTGACCTCCAGCAGATTGAACGTACCGCCGTACAAGGTGTTGGCCGCAACAATCTCATCTCCGGCTCCGGCCAGATTGAAAATCGCATACGTTACCGCTGTCGAGCCCGAAGCTACAGCCAGCGCCCCCACACCACCTTCCAGTGCGGCGATCCGCTGCTCCAGCACAGCATTCGTCGGGTTGCTGATCCGTGTGTAGATGTTGCCCTCTTCTTCAAAATTAATCACTGCGCTGGCATGATCCGTACTTTTGAACACAAATGAGCTGCTCTGATAAATCGGCACCGCCCGTGCCCCAGTAGTCTGATCCGGTTCTTGCCCAGCATGCACCTGCAACGTATCGAATCTCCACTTCTTGCTTCCGTTCAGCCTTTCGCTCATCCGCTCTCTCTCCTTTGGCGATAAACGCAAATAAGAGACTGGGCGGGTCACATGTCGTGAACTCCGCTTCAGTCTCCAGTCGAACTGGTCAACCACACCAATATATTATTATGTCGATGAGATAAGTATGATTTAAATTTTACATATAATAGTGTGTTCTGTCAATTGAGAGAGGTATTAATGAAGTGTTTTTAATGCTTCTGCTGTAAAAGGAACCAGCTCATCGGTCCGGCCATCACGGATTTTGGCTACCCACTCAGGATCAGCTAGCAGGGCACGGCCTATAGCCACCAAGTCAAACTCTTCACGTTCGATTTTTTGGATTAACTCATCAACCCCAACTTGATTTGCCCCTTTTCCTTCAGTGAAAAGACTCGTGAAATCACCATCAAGACCAACGGATCCAACCGTAATGGTCGGTTTGCCTGTCAGCTTCTTGGTCCAGCCGGCAAAGTTCAGCTCAGAACCCTCGAACTCAGGCTCCCAGAAACGGCGAGTGGAACAGTGGAAAATATCCACACCAGCATCAACCAGTTGCGCCAGGAACTGTTCCAGCAGTTCCGGTGTTTCAGCCAATTTAGCTGTGTATTCAGTGGATTTCCATTGCGACAAACGCAAGACGATCGGGAACTCTGGTCCTACGGCCTGACGGCAGGCCTCGATAACCTCCACAGCAAAGCGAGTGCGTGCAAGCATGCTACCACCATAACGGTCGGTACGCTGATTGGTTTTTTCCCAGAAAAATTGATCGATCAAATATCCATGCGCACCATGCAGCTCAATACCATCAAATCCAAGCCGCTTAGCTTCGGCTGCTGCCTGTGCGAAAGCTTGAACGATATCAGCAATTTCCGCTTCCGAATAATCATTCACTTGGCCTTTTGCTCCCATATGCCAGATCTGTGGGATGATCTTGCCGCCTGCTGCATGCACCTCAGACACCACATTGGCCCAGCCGTTTAGTGCAGCTTCACTATAAAAGAACGGAACGTTAGCTTGATTGGACGCATCTGGATGATTGATTACTGTTCCTTCGGTGACAATAAGTCCCACACCATTCTCAGCTCTGCGGCGATAGTAGGCAGCTACATTAGCTCCAGGCACGCCGTCCGGAGAAAATTGACGGGTCATCGGTGCCATTACGATGCGATTGGATAATTTCAAGTTGCCTAATTCAATAGATGTAAACAGGGATTCTACGGATTGAGTATTGTTCATAATAGCCTCCAAATTTAATATATATTTTTCGAAAAATTTAAGTATTATCACAGACCCATCGCCTGCGCTTAAGATCAACTTTACTTCGATTCAAATTTAGCCTAAAGGCACATACCGAAACGCATCACCTCCTTTAATGGAATAATAGTGTTCTACTCAATAGCAACGACTTTTACTTGACTACAGAGTCAACAACTTGGCAAAAAAAAGATCAAGGCGAAATTAATGAAAAAGACACTCGCAAAACGGCCTCGATCTGTTCCCGGGATGCACCCGATTTCTCCATTATTCTCGCGCCGATAATAGCGTTGTGCAGATAAGATGCCAACTCTTTACTGGAATAACGGGTCGTAATCAATTGCTGTTCCTGCCCGCTGATAATAATCTTCTCTAATACATGCTCGGCTTCAGCGAACATCAGCTCTATTTCACCAGTAACCTGATCGTCTTCTGTTCCGAACTCCATTGCGGAATTTACCATCAGGCATCCGCGACACGAGACTTCCTCGTCAAGAAGAGATTCGCGTAAAGACTCCAACTTGTCCAGTGGAGACATCTTCTGCGCTTCTAACTTTTCGAGTATTGCTATGCTGTGTTCACGATAGCGTACCAACGCCTTTAAGAATAACGTCCGTTTATCGTTAAAGACGCAATAAAAACTTTGCTTCTTAACCCCCGTCGTACGGGTTAAATCCTCATAGGAGGTTGCCTTGAATCCTTTATTCCAGAATACTTCCATAGACTGGTGCAACACACGATCGACATCAAACTCTCTTGGTCTGCTCATGGGAGTTACTTTATCACTTCTTGACTACAGAGTCAACAATTTATCATTAAGGACATTCCACATACTAAGATGGTGAAGATGTTACTTGAAAAATTCATCTCCCTCAAACAGATCCTTCTGAGAGGCTACTCTCATCTCTGAGTTTGTTTCTAGTTGCATCACCACCTTGCCCGAGGCGTGTTTGCCAGCCCATTTAATTGAACTGCTTCCTTTAGGTATAGATACTGTAAGCTCAGTTGCTCCTTCCCCTTTCCAAAGAGTTATCAGTTCTTTATTTTCATTAACCTGGATAATTTTAAATTTATCGTTTTTAGCATTTCCACTAATGTTAATCTTTGTGGTCACGTCAGCATCTGAAATTATGCTCCATACAGTATAGACCCCTGAAAAGCCCGAGAATTTGATCTCTGCATGGTCCTTTGTAATCTTGCCTGTCTTACTCCCAAATGTGTAGCTATCCCCTGAATCCATTAAACGCTGGTTATCATTGAAGATTGTTTCTTGGGTATTTGATCCGATCCCGCATCCCCCGACAATAAAAATAAGCAATATAATGGAAAATGATTTTAACAGTTTATTCAAAAGATTGTCTCCTTTAAATAGAGTTTATATCCTTCATTTACAAGAAGTATTTTACTACAATCGAATTGGAATTAATGCTAAAAATATCATGATCTACAACAAAAATTCCATCAACGTCCGCTTCGCTATCCACTCATCCTTCCGGCTGATGCCAAGCGCCTTGATAATTGCCCACTATGTACTCCCTCTCCGCTTTATGTTCTCACACTTGACTGGAAGAGTAGTTTAGAAGATAATTACAACCTCACCAAAAAACTATAGCAGGAAGAACATTGATTATGAAAAGGGGCGGTCGTTATTAGCTGGTTAAGTGATCTCTATAAATTACAGAAGCGGGAGCTAAAAAAAGACATCGAGCCCTCTTTAGTCAATGCCATCTTCCGGATGTACGATAGATTTCCCCGGATTGGACTTAAAGAGCGGCTCGGGCAGCAAGATATGTCTCTCGATATCGCGGATGCTTACATTAATGGCCGTAACGCAATGATTGAAGCCGGAGTTGGCATCGGTAAGTCCTTTGCATACCTCATTCCCAGCCTGCTCATTAACCAGATCTCACAGCAACCTGTCATTATTGCCACATCCTCCATACAGCTTTCAGAACAGATACATAAGGATCTGAGGTTCATCGGAAGCCGGCTCGGATTTACAAGGGTTCGCTCTGTAGTCGGAAAAGGCATGGGACAGTACGCTTGCCGTTACAGAGCAGCAGACCTGTTACAGACGGATGATTCAAATTCCCCGCTATCCACACTTGCCCGGCAGATTGTGAATTATGAAATTGATGAGCGAGCTGATATTAAGGGCGGTATTAGTGATGCTGTATGGTCCAACGTGTGTGTCAATGATTGCAAATTTGAACGTTGCCAATATAAAAGTACATGTTCTTTTTACGAGATGAGGGCTAAAATTAATGCAAACGCCAGCGATATGGATTTTATCATCGTCAACCAGGACCTGCTCATCCGTGATTTGATCAAGAAAAAAGAAGGAACGAAGGGACTAATCACTGAACGGCCCGCTCTGATCGTAATAGATGAAGCTCATAATTTGGAGTCAAAGGTTAGAGATGCCGGGACGCTCGAGTTTACATTCCGCAGAACCGGCCGTATTCTGGATGACGCTCTACAGATTCTCTTCAAGCAATCCGCAGATAGGGAGCTTATGGCGCAATTCAAATTTTTAAAAAGATGCGTTAGCCATATTTTCAAACAAGTCGAGACGGATTTGCTCCAAACAGCCAAGCAGGACAATGACCGTATAAAAGTATCGGAGATAACAGGAGTTCCCTTAAAACGGGGGTCACAGATTTTAAAAGCGTGTAGTCTCAGCCTTTCCGTCTTAACTTCCAAGCATGAGCGGGAGATCGATAATCTTTTTGAGGATATCAACGGACTTATTGAACTCTTTGATGTACTCGCCGGAGTGAAGGATAATTATCTGATCTGGGCAAGCAACACCCAGCGGGAGAGCACCATCAGCATCTGTCCTAAAGGCATAAGCCAATTTTTAAAATATACGTTATTTAACGGGAAGACCTCTGTTATTTTAACATCAGCTACCATGTGCCAAAGCGGGGAGACGCTGGAGGAACAATACGCATATCTCACGCAATCCCTTGGATACAGGGGAGATTATATGGAGCGCCAGGCCTCACCATTTGATTATGACAACCACTCCATGATGTATATTGCCAAGGACATCCCCTACTATAACCATCAGAACCGGGAAGCTTATCTTGAAGCGGCATACAAGGAAATGATGCGGCTCTGCAACTTAACGGATGGGCGGACATTAGTTCTTTTTTCAGCTAAAGAGGATATGAAGTACATTCATAAGAAGTTAAACTCCGAGAAGCTGGCATGGGCGGTGCATGTGCAAAGAGAAGGCTCGTCCCAGGACGGGGTAATCGCTGACTTCCGCAGTAGTAAAGGTGTCCTGCTTAGTACCGGTGTATTCTGGGAAGGCGTGAATATCGAAGGTTCCGATTTGTCGCAGTTAATTATTTTCCGTCTGCCCTTCCCTGTCCCTTCCGATCCTGTCTATGAATATAAAGCGTCTATGGCAGACAATCCTTTGAAGGATGTTTTTGTACCGGACATGCTGCTCCGCTTACGGCAAGGAACCGGGCGTCTGATCCGCAGCGAAACTGACCTTGGTGTACTCAGCATACTTGATTCCCGTCTGTCCAATGGAGCCAGGAAGGATTACCGGGATAAGGTACTGGGAGCTTTACCTTTTAAGAGGGTTACCGAGGATTTTAGAGATCTGGAGAGGTTTGTGGAGGAGAAGGGGATACAGCGTACCGTTTAAAAGTGAATCAAGCCCATTACATTTAAAAGCGACTTATCCCACAGATAAGTCGTTTTTAAACAACCTTTGCAGTTTGAGAAAACATTAAGGAATCAGGAGTGTTCACTATAATAAGCTTTTACCAGAGTCTCCCGTTGCCGGTGTATTTATTGATGTCTATCGGATTAGCTATCCCTTTGATTTTTCATGTCATAAAGAATCGGCATAAATATGATCTGTTTCTGTCTCTGGGTATGATTCTACTTGCTTGCATGTCTATTATACTTAGTCTGGTTAAGTTTTTTGAAAGTTATTCTCTATTTAGTCAGCAAAGAGAAACAATTGGAAATTGGGCTATGCTTGGTTTCTTAGGATTGCCGCTAATATGTGTCAGTGCCTATAAGAATACAGCAAATGACCCCCAAAAAAGAAGATTAGTGGTGGTTGCGGGGAGTATACTCTTTATTACTGCATTGTTGGTCGGGGGATTGGTATTTTAGCGTAAGCGAGAAAAATCCTCCGCTACGTTCGAAGCATCTGCCGTGATATGATCATAAATACAATGTGGATTTCAGAACGATTAGCTCAGAAAGGAATCGACACCGTGATTCCGGGCGGAAAAGCTCCCGCACAAGTGGTCGAAAATATAAAAGCAAGCGAGATCACGCTGTCAGTTGATGATTTAGCTACCATCGACGGGATTTTCAGTTAAGCATATCTAATACTATCCCTTTTATTTTTCATGCGTAAAAATCGTACGTACCGTCCGGTATACGGAAGTTCCACCGCATAAGTGCAATTTACGTAGATGCTCGTATTAAGTAGGAAAGTCATAATATCCTGCCTTTACGTTTTGTTATAGAACAAGCCTGATGCGGTTTCGCATCAGGCTTGTGTTTAATTGATAAACAAAGAGTTATCAATCATATAATAAAGATTTCCCTTATCATCATAGAATATGCTGGTCGCACCAGCTAAATCAATAGATTGGACCTTCTGGAAGGTTGTAAGATCATAAATCCCTTGTTTCCCCAATGCCGTATTATTCACTACATCCACAGCATAGATCGATTCCGGGAATGACCCTTTAACTTCTTGCAGGTTGTCCTTATTAAAGGCTTTGTTCTTTACAATGACCATTCCCAGACTTTCTACTAATAAAGCCGGCGCATCCATCGGTTCTCTGGTTAGGCCCGGATATTCCAGAACGGACTCGTCAACCTTGTTGATGCTGCCATCTTCATGAATAGAATAAGTGTAGACCGTAGATTTAGCTGAGCCGGCATCCCATCCAAATTGGCTCCAGTAATAGAACTTGCTGTTATCACTGGAGAATACCATATCCCCAATACCATCATCAATTATTGTGTTGGGCTGGCTTAGCTGGAAAGTCACTTCATTAAAAATCAACAGCGTTGGAGACCAGTCACCTAAAACGACGTACAAACGGCCTGACTTGTTGTAAATATGGCGATGGGAAAAGTCCCGGGAATCCTCCGGATTCGAATACGTCAAACTCCGGGTAACAGAATAATCACTTAAACTTACCTCAGTCACCAAATTGTACGCGTCCTTATTCACAATATACAATTTTGTTCTATCTTCTGATAAAGTCAGTGCTGACGGTTTATAAGGCAGAGGTACTTTTTTAATAACAGACTTGCTTGCGGTATCAACTACGATTAGATTTTTGAACGCTTGATCAATAGCATAAACCTTATTGTCAGCAGAGTCATATACAGCGCCTACAACCGTTCCACCCAAATAAATCCCCGGGACATCTACCGGCGGTACTTCCTCCGCAAAAGGTTTATCAACAAACTCAAGAATCGTCTTCCCTTCTAAGCTGGTAAATGCAAGTAATTGATTAGTTCCATCAAAAACTCGTTGGCCGGCTCCATCTAAGGTAATAGTATCAACTTTGCTGAAATTACTGTAGTCGTAAGAGTTGATCAGACGATCTTTAATGGTATAGAACCTTCCATGCTTCAAATCAAACGCCATATCATCGTAAGCTCTTTCCATCTTATATACAAAACTCATATCACCAATTCTGTCATACTTAGTTGAAAATACTGTTCCTGCACCATTGAAAAGATATTTTCCGTCCGGAGATAAATTAATCTTTGTCGTCATTGGGTAATCTCCGTGATAAGGAGAATCGTAACTGCTTAGGAGTTCGCCATTCTTAATAACAAATGTTCCAATATCTCTTGGAATCGAATTCGTGTTAACGGTATATATCTTATTCATAGTCGGATGCATAAGAGTATGCGTTGCGTGACTGATTGTATAAGATCCGATGGGTGTAAAGGAATCACCAGAATAAGACCGGATTTTCGTCCATTGGCCTGAACCGGATGAAATATACACATAGCCTTCGCGGTCTACTGAAATGCTATAAGGATCGAGATTAATATCATAAATATGACTGATGGTAAGAGTTGCAGCATCCACAACAGCTACAGCACCTTTTTGCTGATCATCAAAAATATAAGGCGAATGCTCCGCTTTCAGGAGAGCAACATACAATTTCCCATCCGCGTAAGCTAAGCTTTCCGGAGGTAGTTCAAACGAAACTTCAGTAGTCTGCCGGGTCTCATAGTTAACCGCAACGAGTTTCTTTTTTTGCTTGTCTGTTGCATAAATAATGGGCTTGCTTGGATCTTGAACGCTGTCAGTAACATTGAAATCTAATAGCATTCGCTCATTAATAAACGTAGTGGCTGAAGCATAATTGCTTAATGCCGACCCGGTGCCGTTAACCACTGCAATCACTTTATAGTAGACCGTTGTATGCGGCGCATGCCCGCTATCCGTATAAACGTTTTCTTTTACTTTCAAAGGTGCTCCCGAACTATCTTTAACAGGAGTATAAGGTCCTTCCGGTGAGCTGCTTGTAAGAATATGATAGTACTCTGCTTTAGGAATCGCTTCCCACTTAATGTTAATATCCGTTCTGGAGGAAGGGGTTGCCGAAACATGAACCGGAGCCGGTACAATGTTCACAAGGCCCTGATATACCCACCTCTTGCCCGCACCATCCCACTTCGCTTTCAAAACCAGATAATCCCCGTAGAATACAGAAATCAGATCACCATCCACTAAAGGGGCGGTATCAGCAGCTGAAGTCTGATCGGAATGCAGGATAATACCGTTCTGATTGACTTGGAAATGGATGTCGAGCATACCTGTGTAATAAACAGCAGGATAATAGGAGCCATTGATAACCGCTTTACTGAGCAAGAGACTTGGCAAAAGATCATAATACTTTTCATTGGAAATGGCAGCAATATATTCGTCCGGAGGAAGAGCACCTTCTTTTACCGTATAAATCCCAACCTGTCCCGCTGTATTCTTATACGCTGTCTCGTAACTTGTTTTATTGCTTTCATTATAAAGTTCCCACTGTATTTTACTATAATTCCCAGGTTCTTCGAACCAGGCGTACAGTTGATCCTCAACCATAAACACTCCTAGAACTTCCGGAAGTTCACCCTGTTCAGGTTGTGGCTCCGGCTGAGGAGAAGGTCCCGGGTTTGATCCACCTCCGCCGCCACCGCTTCCGCCACCTGCAGCTGGAGCGGCTGGCAACTGTACACCTGGGGCTAACTGCTGCGCCGGATTCGGCTCCGCACCAATTTCTTTGCCGTTAATAACAACTGTCATGCCTTTGGTCAATGTATAATCTTTAATTTCCTGTTCAAATGTAGAGCCACTGGCATTAATGAATGTCTTTGTAATCGTGCCTTTTCCTTTGACTATGGCAGCCGACTTCAAAGTTAATTGTCTAAGTACGCTGTTATCAGCTAAATTCACTATGCTGGCCGTTGCCTCTTTGCCTACCTCAAGCGCGCCAATCTCAGACTTCTCAAGAACATTAACTATCGTTTTATTCTTTATTGTTATAGTCCTGAAGAAACCATTTAAATCAACAGATTCATCGGCCTTCGAAAGATCAAGTTCAATAGAGTCAAAGCCCGATTCTTTATTAGTTCCCTCTAGTTTTACTCCTGTTTTTACAGTTGTTTCCTTAATCCGGGTACTGCCTTGAGCTACTATGCGGACTCTCCCCGGCTGCTTATTTACAAGCATTTTATTCAATTGGGAGTCCAACAGATGAATACTATTCTCCCCGCCGCCTGCGACAATCGTTCTTCCCGACACAGTCACCTGATCGAGGTGTACTTCACTTGCACCAATACCCGCAGTTAACAGCAAATCCCCTTCAATTATAGTATTCTTCAGCGTAACCCCTGGCGTGTTAATTGTTACATTTCCCGATATCGTTGTTAATTCCGTCCCGCCAACGGTTCCCTTGTCCATAACAAGCATACCCATTGCTTTATCCAGTATAACAACAGCTTCTGCTCTCGTAATCGTCTGGAGAGGTCTTAACGTACGATCGGGATAACCATTTATGTACCCTTTACTTACAATTTCATTTAAGTAGGTTTTGCTCCAAGCCGGCACTCCGCTGTAATCCTTAAACGCCTTTATTGCTGAATCATCATTAGAACCATTCAGTTGCAACAGCATGTACAAAATTTTCGCGACTTCCTGCCTGCTTATTGCTGCCTCAGGCCGGAACGTATTATCCCCAGATCCGGAAATATATCCGGCTGACTTCGCTTTTCCAATCTCGGAATAATACCATTTATCTGAACTCACATCTGTAAAATCATTCTGGGACTGTTCCTTAAAACCAAAAACTTTGTTAACAATTGAAGCAAACTCAGCCCGTGAAATGTTCGCATTCGGTTTAAAAGTATGATCTGCATAGCCTGAAATCAAACCCTTATCTAACCATTTAGAAATTTGGCTGCTTGCCCAGCTGCTATGAATGTCAGTCATGTTACCAGTTGGCTGTGCTGAAGCTGCCAGGGTGATTCCTTGACCTCCAAAAATTAAATTCACTAGCACGATCATACCTAATAAAATGCTCAAAATTCTTTTCCTCATAATTCCCCCCTGTGATTACGACAGACTAGCTAGTCTTAAATTAGGTCTATCGATCCAAATAGAATCATATAACAAACAAATATCCAAGTCTATACAATAATTCCATACCAAATGATAGATATTTTAATGATCAGTAAAGAATAAATACAGCTGAAAAAGAGGAGAAAAAATGCGGTCTCCCTTTGATTTAATCCTCTAAGTTGGAGGCTATACGTTTCATACAGGTGGCAAGCTCTTGGATTTTGGATAGATCAACTTTCTACTGCATAAATCGCCTTCCTTTGTATTAGGATTAGGCAAAATAACATCTTTAGATTCACAATAGTTCCATATATATAGTAATAATATTAAATCCCGTATGCAAGATATGAGGTAAACACTGTTATTTTAAAAAGCAACTCTCCTGTAGAAGAGTCGCTTTTCATTCACTTTTATTCTTCTCATATAGACTTTACCACTTCGCCTTATAAAACTCATGATAGAGCTTCATCAGCGCCCTCTCTTCTCCACCTGTATCACCCAAACGGAAGCGATCGAGAGAGACGTTGGCCTTGCGATTCTTTCAAGCTTATAATCTACTTTTCAAAAAATTCTTTAGCATATTCTACAACACCATGGACATCTGAAAGACCACCATCAATAAGCTCAACTGCCATAAAAATATCGTCAGAAACTTCGAATGGTGCTTCTATACCATATTGACTGGCTTTTTTATAACCAAACTTCGGATAATACTTATCATGACCCAAAACGACGGAACCCTTATATCCAAGCTGCTTGGCGATTTTGTGGCCTTCCATGATCAACAGCTTCCCTATGCCCTTGTTTTGTATATCTGGTAATACAGCAACAGGTGCAAGGGCAATCAAAGTTTGATCACCCACTTTTATTTCTGTAAAAAGAACATGACCCACGATTTTGTCCCCATATTCAGCAACAAAAGATAACTCCGGAATATACTTCGTAGAATTCCTAAGCCTGTTTACCAATTTATGCTCATCATGGTCTGAATAGTCAGCATCTTCAAATGCTTTTTGTACTACATGGTAGACTTCATTAACGTCTTCAATTTTTTCTTGTCTAATTATAATATTCATTGGTTTAACCTCCTGATAGTGGATTATGCCCGCTCCATAGCGTAAAAAACATAGCTATAATCTTGTTTGTTTCTATGGTACACATCAATCTCTGTTTGCAACATTTCGACAACCTGCATTGCCGCAACATTATCTGCGTAATATTCTCTCATGCTTTTGAGATTGTTCTGTATTAGATCATAATAGTGAGTAGTCCAATCGGTACTTGGTAAAACAAAATTCTCTTTTATGGTATACCCTGCTTGCTCTATCTTGATTAGGTTGTTCGAAACGGTATCCATGTCTGGATAATTGTTGTACCAAAATTGGTGACTTTCGACTGACGGAGTATCAGTCAACCAGCTTATCTCACTGCAAATGAAATATCCGTTAGGCTTAAGCAACCTTTTCCAATTATTAATACCTTTCTCGAATCCTGTAATATAAATCGCACCCTCAACCCAAATCAAATCAAAGCATTCATCAGGAAAAATGATTTCAAACATCGACATACATGTTGCGGTTACTCGGTTTGAAACGGACTTGAGCTTTGCTGTTTCGTTCAAATGCTCAATATAAGGCTCATGGTTGTCTATGGCTGTAATGATGGCGTTAGGAAAGTACTCCGCCAATAATAAGGTGTGTGCTCCACGGCCACAACCTATATCCAATATTCTGAGATCTGCATCTCTATTGGGGTAGAGCTCCATAGCCCTTGTGGTAGATTCATCACTACCAGGACCTAATCTATCCATCCTATCAAAAGCTTCAAAAAAGACCTCCACGTTTTCATCATTCCCCTTCGTAAAGCAAATCAATAAACGTTTTAAAAATGCTTTACAAAGAAAAAGTGAGTACAGTCAATAGACTATACCCACTTTTATGCACGATAAGGCATCTGTTTGGCATACTCTGTAAAGCATTTTATGGACGACAAAAATAGCAATAAGTAATTGCCAAAATGTCACCTACAAAATAAAAATGCTTTTTACAGAGCAATTAACAAACAGACACCACCTTTTAGATTAGATACATACAGCATACTTTAACACAAGGTATATATCAAGCCACTAAACAAGCTGAGCCAGTAATGGCCGGCAGGTTCCATGCCAACGGTGACTTTGTTAAGTTTGTAAGACTCTAGAAGATAATGAACAATCTTGTGGGCTTGTTTTAATCTTTGAAACAAAGGCATCAAACTTGCCAAGCACACCATTTTCTGAAAAGTCAAAGTTCTTATCAAGACCTGATAATACTGCCTTAAACGGCGGCAATCGCCCAATATCTGTAAAGCAAAACTTTGCTCATAAAATTATGATCATACACTTTCAATATTTTTACACAAAAAACCTTCTTTTTGTATAATTATTTTTCACTATACATTTAGATTCTGGCAACAAAAGAGTCTGCCTATAGACAGACTCTGAAGTTATCCGCTCACCGCTTCGCCTTATAAAACTCATGATACAGCTTCATCAGCGCCCGCTTCTCTATTCTCGAAACATAACTCCGAGAGATCCCCAACTCCTTAGCAATTTCCCTCTGCGTCCGCTCTTCCCCGCCCGTGTCCAGGCCAAAACGGCCGACCACGACCTCTTTCTCCCGGTCATCCAGGATGTCGAGGTTGCGGTAGATTTTGCTCTTCTCAATCTTCAGATCGACTTCCTTGATTACATCATCGGCTTCCGAGCCGAGTATATCAATCAGCGTAATTTCGTTACCTTCCTTGTCAGTACCGATGGGATCATGCAGGGAGACGTCTTTGCGGGTCTTTTTTAACGATCTCAGGTGCATGAGAATTTCATTCTCGATACAACGGGCTGCAAAGGTAGCCAGCTTGGTGCCTTTATTCGGACGATAACTCTCGATCGCCTTAATCAGGCCGATGGTTCCGATGGAGATGAGATCCTCCATGTCTTCGCCGGTATTATCGAATTTTTTCACAATATGGGCAACCAGTCTCAAGTTATGTTCAATCAACAAGTTACGGGCCTTGGCATCCCCCTCCGCCATCCGCCCCAGGTACCGGCTTTCCTCTTCTTCGGTCAGGGGCTGTGGAAATGCGTTGTTCCTTACATACGACACCAACAGCGTCAATTCTTTGATCAACAGGGCAATTGTACTTATGATTCCGGGCAATTTGGCGACACCTCCCGCACGTGTACAATGAAACCGATCAGCAATGAGAACTACGGGTTCATGGTCCTTTTATTCTATGTGGGCAGGGGCCTAGAAGTGCATGTACGGGGGAAATAGGTACAAGTTATTCTGGCACCAGAACTTAAAAAATCACACTCTGAGCATAACCTGCTACAGAATGTGATTTTTTATTGTGCTATTACGGTTTAATAACGTTGATCAACATAACAACCATTTCTGCCCTCGTTGCATTGGCACTCGGTTTAAAGGTTCCATCCGGATAACCGCTAACGGCCTTGTTTGATAACAATGCGGCTATACTTTCAGAAGCCCATGACGGGATATCGTCAGAGAATGATTTGACATTATTCATGTCAGCTTTTAGCTTAAACGCGTTTTGTATAAGCACCGCAAGCTCTGCTCTTGTTATATTGGAATTTGAGTTCACATAAAACTTCCCATTAACTTTTGAGCCGCTTATTAGCCCATTTACATATGCTGCCGCGATACTAGGCTTGCTCCATTCCGGCACACTGTCCCAGTCTTCAAAATGCAATGCAGCTTTATTGAGATCTGCTGGAAGGCCTAAGGTTAGCTTCTTGGCTCTAGCTAATATTGTAATGGCTTCCCTTCTTTTGGTGTTGCTGTTCGGATCAAAGATATCTACTGATCTGCCGTTTACAAGGCCCAGTGCATAAGCTTTTTCAATAGCTTGTTCTGCCCAAGGCGCTTCTAAATGCACATCCTTAAATGTTGATTTAGCAACACCACTGTTTGGAGTCCGATCATCAATTTTAGTTGTGTCATCTTTTGGAGAAGCAGGTTTAGTTGCTCCACTATCTTGCGAAGCAGGATTAGATGTGTTGCTGTTTGGACTAGGAGACGAAGAACTATCCCCTCCGTTGTTGCTTGTAGTTCTAGCTATAACTACATCATCTTGTGCAGAATTACCGAACGAATCCGTTGCTGTTATGGTGCTGTAAGCCTGCAATCCAGCACTCAACGTTCCTTTGATTGTAAAATTGCCGCGTTCGTCGGCTTTTACCTGATTCCCAAAATTATCTCTCACGGTTATAAATGGCTGTGTGCTGCCTTGAATTTGATAATTGCCGTTTTGGTCCGTAACTATAGTGCCTTTGGAATCAGTATTTACAAATAACGCAGGAGCATCGTTGTTATAATGAACAACAAGACTGTAGCTCGACTGATCGCCATCTTGGTTTTCAGCCACAATTTTAATGATGCTTGAACGGTTTGTATCACTGATCGCAACGGGAACGGAAATCGTACTCTCATAATCGGCACTGCTGTAAATCGTATTGAAGTTAGGTTTGTTGGTCTCCGAGTTTATTGTTCCGTCGCTTTGCAATACGGTAATTTTACTGTCTAGACTCACATTTGCCCCATCCTTTTGATTAAGGAAAGTGGATACAATATCCAGATTGAAGTTTCCATTCACGTAAAGTAAATTGCCCGCTTCTTCGTCTGTTATCACTTTTCCAATACTAGATGTAACATTCAACACCGGATTTCGCGGAACAGGTACAAAGGCAACATTTGAAACCGTCGGGTTGCCGTAAAATTGAGCTGAGCTTGTATCCGTTTTATCGGCATATGAAAAAGAAGATACCATGATTTTGTAACTACTGCCTGGAGTCATTCCCGCAAAATCAACTGTAAATGCTCCATCGACAGCGTAGTCTGGTGAAATACTGTAACTGATCGGTACGCCGGCATGAGGAATTTGATTGCCCGTAGCCTTTCCATCGCTCCCAATTTCATCTGTATAAGATAAAGGTGACATCACAGCTCTACCTTGATCATCAAACAAGTTGACCAGATAACCATCCGCACCGGGAACCTCATTCCACTTAGCCTTTAAAGTTCCACCACCGCCTGCTGATACGGAAACAGAGCTTACAGCACCAGGTGCAAGCGGATTGGTTGTGACCAAAGCTTGCTTAGCATTCATGCTGGAATAAGGTATATTTTTATCTTTATTGTCCTTAGGTATGCCAATAAGCGCAATTCTAGGATAATAACTGCCGCTTTGCAAATGACTCAAATCAGATTGCGAGAATACATAACTGCCACTTATTCTACCGTTCACAACCTGTGCCGGGTCAACGTTAATCGTCTGAATTAGAACGCCAGGGCTTAGGTTTGCTTTGTCGTCGCCATTGTCGGTGGACAAATGTACTTGCACTTGGTAGGTTTCATTAACTGTATCCAAGCCTTTAAGTGTCCAATTAACGGTTTTTGTTTTCGAATCAAGCACTGCACTGTCGGTTTGCGGAATCGGAATGATGTTAAGAACAGCACTTGCAAAAGGCTGGCCTGACGCGGACGAAATCGTCCAGTCTCCTGCTTGATGGCCTAGCTTAAACATAATCGTATCATCGGACAAAAATGCTGCGTTAGCATTTGGATCATCATAATAGATACTTCCGTCACTCAACGTTTTGGGAAACGTTATGGCATACGGATGACCTTCCGGATCTGTGATGCTGAAATCGTTAGTGCTGCCAGTTACCGTAACCGCGTAATCCTGTGTCAAGCCTGTAGGGAATGTTATCGTATGAATCGTAGATGCGTCATTCGTCTTGATCGTCGGCTGATCGGACACATCCAAAGAAGCGGCCATTAACTTTCTCCCTGCTGCCTGGGAAGGGCTGGTAGCTACTACTTTAATATTGGAGAAGCTTTGCATCTCGCCCGCGAAATTGCCGTTTTCATCATAGTATGTCTTCGTATTGTCCATTTGACTAGAAGGTAACAGGGATCTTGATACAGATACTGATCTACTTCCAAAACTATAATCAGCTTTAAGACCAAAACCCAAAATAGAGAATGTAGCAAACGCGTTGCTGTTGCTCACGCCAACTCCCAGCTTATTCAGTGTTAGCGGTCCAGCAGTAATATTGCCGAACCATGTGCGAGCCAAGGTTATTTTAGGAATTTGTACTTTTCCCTGGAGCAGGCCATTAAAATCAGTCTTTCGTTTCGGATCTGTATAGGCTGTAACATTAGCTTTTCCCTGTGCCATAATGACTTCAAAATTTTTCAGTATACTGGCATCAAGATCCACTTGGAAACTAGCTTTATCCACATCCCTGTAGAAGCCCGCTCTAAATGACTTAAACAAATCGATTCCCAAGAGATTAGGCATACCAGACAGTTGAACCACTGAAGGTCCTAACACCAGTTCTATACTATTAAAGTGAAACGGTTTTTTATCAGCTGATAAACCAGGAGGACCTATATCTAACTGACCGTTCATATTAAACACGATGGGGGCAATACCCTTATAATTGCCTGTTATATAATCGCCAAGACCATCAACACCGCCACCAAATTTACTTAAAATAACGGTAGGTAGAATCGGAAGCCCTTTTTCCGAAGCGGCGATAAATTTAACTTTATTAGGTATATATGAGTCATTAATTTGTTTCAAAGCCGCGCTGGCAGCGAAACTCGCTAACTTTGTTTCCAAGTCGAACCCTAGTCCATATATTTTTTCAAAAGTATCGATTGATCCTTCAATTGCCACTTTGTTATCAAGTTTAAACCCGGGAAGCACCTTGCCAGCAAAATCGTTTGGAGGGGTGATAGCCCCCGCAGCTTGAAGACCTTTATACACTAGTTTCCCGTCTTTATCCAAAGTATATTGAAGTCTATTTATATCCAGTGAGAACCCAAATTCATTCCCGCCCGGTATCATGATTCCATAGAAAGCTTTACCTTCAAACATGATGTCGTTTCCAATCAACAAAGCTTCGGTCAACTTTGCTGTAAGCCCCCTGCCAAGCAAAGCCAATCCACCGAGATTATCGATTTTAACATTTTGATTGTTTGGGAACTTCCAATCACCTGTATCTCCTTTTTGATTCTCCTCGAGGTCGTACTCGACTCCTTTTTTCAGTTCAATTTTCGAATTTCCTGAACTAAAGTTCATACCGCCTGCGGACATTCTGACATTCTTGGCATCAACCGTTACATTTCCGTTTCCAGAATCAGTAACTTTCAGTTCACCGTTCTTTTCCAAATAACTACTGACTACAGAATTAATCATCGTTGTGTCTCTGAAGTGATACTCTTTTCCAGTGACAACGAAATTCCCTTTCATTGTAAGTGTAGACTTTCTGCTACCCAACTGTTGCTTAATGTCTGTATCGTCTGCCCCAATAATGACAGAATGGCTCTGATTCGATGACACAACAGCTAGTACACCAAAGCTCTTATGACTCAATTCCTCTGCACTATTAATCGTTAATGATTTCTGCACGCCGTTTGCAGAAATATAATAGGTTACATTTTTGTCCTTTGGCAGCATATTACTAGGCACTTTTATTTCAAAAGAGGTTGAAGTTACGTTTGATAAAGTGGCCTGTTGAGTTGGATTGGATGATGTACCGATGTACACCGCCTGATCTCCGTTTGTACTATTCATGTTGGTTCCATTCACCACTATGGTCGTAAATAAACCAGGCAATTTTGAATTTGCGCTTAACGCTTGAATGAGTCTTCCCTTATTAGCAGATTTGACTTTATCCACTAAAGTAATACTTTGCGGATTTGTGTTCAAACTGCTAAGGTCCGCTTTATAGGTGCTTATATTCTGATTCTGAGAATCTGTGCTCACATAGATTGGATCGATATAATCTGCTGTACCATTGCTATTAGTAACTTTTATTAGCGGAGTATGCGTATTATTGCGATCATCCGGTACAGTAAATTTAAAAGTAAATGGCTGATTTTTCAGCACATTTGCCGGATAAGCCGAAAACTGCGCCTCAGTTTTGGTGTTTTGCGTACCATTGTATACAGGAATTCCTGCATAATCATTAAACTCGGCAACAATAGTTACTCCTTCATTGGAAGATACTTGACGACCGCTAGGATAAATGACATAACTATCACTTATGCTTGAATCGAACGCATGACTACTCTTGTCTAAGGTAGAAATTACAGTATTGTCCGATGTTCTTATAAAACGTACAGCTGACAACGTTTTGTGCGGGTCGGTATTCGTAATTTGAAAATTCACTCGATCTCCCGGATAATAATTTTTGGTGTCAGATGTAATTTGAGCGCTGCTATTATTTTTAGCTGCGGTCGTTATCGTAATTGACGGATTGGCTACGATATTCACTGTCACGTTTGCATCAGTGTAAGGCATAACAAAGGAGTAGGAACCATTGGCATTCTTAGTAACCGGCACAACTTCATTAAAGAGCGCCGATCTTACATCAATACCGGTAATTGAATAGAATTTGGTATTGTAACTGCCAGGATTAATCGTAACCTTCTCTCCCGCCTTTGCACTCGCTGGCGCGCTTGCTGTTGCCTGAACAAAAGTCGAGCCGCCCGAAAGCGTTGGATGGATCACGTTATCTATTGTTTGCCTTACATTTATGTTGTGTGGAGCATTTGCGTTAGTACTTGATTTTACAACAACAGATACAGGCTCATTCGGCATTGTAAATGTATATTGGAATTTATAATTAGTCGTGTCAAAAAGTGTGTTCGTCAGCTCAACCAACTTGGAGGTTTTTGTACCGACTAATTGGACGCCATTAGGAATAACTGCGTTTGAGGAAAGACTCAAGGTTAATTTATCTCCGGCAGTGAAATACTGTGCGGCGTTATATTGATTCGGGTAGACATTTCTTGAGCTGTCCGTATAAGCAGCTGTGCCTGTAAAACTAGTCAAAAAGCTTTTATCAATCGAATAAGCCGCATCCGTTCTTACAGTTATGGTTACTGTTCTGCTCGTTTGTGCGGAATTTCCTTTAATGTTCAAATTCAAACCCCAAGCACTATGCGTGGTATCCGGTGTTAAATTGACCAGTACATTGTTTCCCTTATCATCAACAGCCGTAATGCTTTTAACCACTACAGGTTTTAATTGAGACGGGGAAACCGAAGTATTCGCCAATTCTATGCCGAAATCATCTCCACCCGCAATATTGGCTCCCTGTGCAGGAATGGTGACGCCATTATAATAGGCTTGAAAGAAAGTCGTGTTATCCAAGCTCACTTTGACCAGATTCTGAAAAGTTGCCGGCCAGGTTGCGACAATTGTAAGCGTATCGTTTGTTTTAACCGTACTTGATACCGTTGCTGTAAATGTGCCTGCACCTAAATGGGTAATTCGCCCGGATAAATCTTGCGCTCCGTT